>BLLT01000022.1 GCA_011958945.1 Lachnospiraceae bacterium
TTCAGCCCAGGACTTTGCACTTGCTGCAAAGTAGGACTTTAAAAAAGTCCGTACCAATGTGTAAATGCGACAAGGAATCCGGCCTTTTGCCGTAGGCAAAACTCGAAATGGACGGATTTCGTAACAGGGAAGCCGAAAGGCTGAACTGTTACTAATATCTAATTTCCATCCGGAAAATTAACATAACCCTGCATCCAAATAGAACCTTTAAAGCGCCTTCCTACCTGGGGCTCACCATATAAATCTTCTGCATTAATGCACACATCAAAGTTCAAATCATTACAGCTAATTGTCATCAAATAAATTTCTTCAAAAGTCAATCGGTTCGTAACTTTATTGCAATCCAGAATTTCTCCCAATACAGAATAATGGTCGCATTCTACCCCATAAGGCATGAAGTAAGTATCCACAAGAGTAAAAACATCTTCCTTCTGAATTTTTCTGGATATTGTGGTATAAGTATCCATATCCTCTAACGTAAGGCTTTCAATAGCATCCTCATCTCCTCTCCTGGCTGCATCGATTAGTGAGTTTCTGTTTTTGGATACTTTTTTAATCATCTTTTTATCTTTTTCATTCTTTATGATAGGCATCATAATTTTTCCCTGCACAGAAAGGGCCGATAAGGTGAGAGTAGTTCCTCTTACAGGGAGTCTTTTGCTATCCCGTATTTTTATGTACGGAATCATATTTTGCAAATAAAAAATAAGAGAAACTCCAACTTTCACATCATCACATACACCGGCATAAGATTCTGTACCAGCATGACGTTCTATAGATACATCCTCTTCTGAACTGATAACCGTTCCCCGCAAATAAGGATAATAATAATCAAAAGAAAATTTATCCTCTGAATCGAATTCCCCACAAACAGCTATTCCTATATTCTCGGCAAAATCTTTACAAAATTCTGCCAGTATAATATCATCCTCATTTGAAACATACGACCGATCGTCCGCATTCACAATGGAATCTACAATAATTTTTTGCAATTCGCTTCTTTTTTTTAATTTACTAAAGCCAATTGCCCTCATATATTTATGCAAAGATTTCACCTCTTTTCCTATCTATCCAAATATTAAATTATAAATTCCGATGCCAGGCATTTTCTTCAATCTAATCACTATAGAAAAAGTTCCACCTATGAACTCAACAAGAATTGCTGTTCAATTCTCATTGAGTTCTTACAATATCCAAACATACTTTTCTATTTTATTACTTCCTGTCCTCCCATATAAGGTCTGAGCACTTCTGGAATCTTAACCGTTCCATCCTCTTTAAGATTGTTTTCCAAAAACGCAATCAGCATTCTGGGGGGTGCCACAACTGTATTATTTAAGGTATGCGCAAAATACTTGCCCTTCTCCCCATTCACACGAATTTTCAATCTTCTGGCCTGAGCATCTCCTAAGTTGGAACAGCTTCCTACTTCGAAATATTTTTTCTGCCTTGGTGACCAGGCTTCCACATCATAAGATTTTACTTTCAAATCTGCCAAATCCCCGGAACAACATTCAATTGTCCTAACCGGAATATCCAATGACCTGAACAAATCCACCGTATTTTGCCATAATTTTTCAAACCACATCTGGGATTCTTCCGGCTTGCATACCACAATCATCTCCTGCTTTTCAAACTGATGAATACGGTAAACTCCCCTTTCTTCCAACCCATGAGCTCCTTTTTCTTTTCTAAAGCACGGAGAATAGCTGGTAAGCGTCTTGGGAAGTTCTTCTTCTTGAATAATCGTATCAATAAATTTTCCAATCATGGAGTGCTCAGACGTACCGATTAAGTATAAATCTTCCCCTTCAATCTTATACATCATAGCATCCATTTCTGCAAAACTCATAACACCGGTTACCACATTGCTTCGAATCATAAATGGAGGTACGCAATAGGTAAATCCCCTATTTATCATAAAATCTCTTGCATAAGAGATCACAGCAGAATGAAGCCTGGCAATATCCCCCATCAAATAGTAAAAGCCATTGCCCGCGACTTTTCTTGCACTATCCAAATCGATACCTTTTAATTTCTCCATGATATCCGTATGATAAGGCACTTCAAAATCCGGAACAACAGGTTCCCCATATTTTTTAATTTCCACATTTTCTGTATCATCTTTTCCAATAGGCACACTGGCATCAATGATATTAGGTATTACCATCATCCTTTTATTTATTTCTTCTTCCAGCTGCTTTTCCTTTTCCTCCAACTCGGCCAAACGCTTCGCCCCGGCTGCTACTTCTGCCTTTTTTGCCTCTGCTTCTTCCTTCTTTCCCTGAGCCATCAATCCACCAATTTCTTTGGAAATCTTGTTTCTATTGGCACGTAAATCGTCTGCTTCCTGTTTTGCTTTCCTGCTTTCCAAATCCAATTCAATCACTTCGTCAACTAAATCTAATTTGTTTTCCTGAAATTTCTTTCTTATATTCTCTTTTACTGCTTCAGGATTTTCTCTTAAAAATTTGATGTCAATCATTATCTTATTCCTCTCTTTTTAAGTCTACAAAAATTAATATTTCATCAATCTTCATCAAATGATTGATGACCTTCTTGCGCATCAGCGTAATTCATTATATCACATGTCACCATTTTTCAAACGTCGGTTAAATAAAATACATATTCGTCAATACCATTCATTAAATATTTTCAATTACCTTTTTAATAGAAATTCTGTCTTCTGTCAATAGGTTTCTTATTAAATTATACGAAATTTTATTTCCGCTTTTGTCATATAATATTTTAATGACAGGCTTGTCCGAATGATTCTTATTCTGCTTTACAACAATACCTATTTCGCCATCATTTGTAAGCACATAAGACCCTGCAGGATAGACAGCAGCAAAATCCAAAAAAATATCTAATATTGTTCCATCGTAATATATATTCCTATTTTTTTTCAGGTACTGAATTGCATCATATACCTTCCGCCG
Source organism: Lachnospiraceae bacterium (assembly GCA_011958945.1). Classification (GTDB taxonomy): domain Bacteria; phylum Bacillota; class Clostridia; order Lachnospirales; family Lachnospiraceae; genus Kineothrix. The sequence continues at coordinate 2,940 of BLLT01000022.1, forward strand.
CCTGTACCCAATTCCACATATCATTTCATCGAACTGTTCGCATATGTTAACTATTTTTACCTCAAAAGGTAAACTGGTGACTTTAAGCGGATAGCCTGAGCCATTAATATGTTCATGGTGATATAAAATAATATTTTTACTCAAATCCGACATCCATGATTCATTCTGCAATGCTGAATATCCATATATAGGATGTTTTTTATATTCCCTCAATTCTTCCTTCGAAAATTCTCCAATATCTCTCCCAGTATAATCTACCATGATATATCTAAGCCCCAAATCATGCAATAGGCATGCAACCCCAATATCATGAATTTTTTCCATTGGGATTTTCATTTTCAAGGCCACTAATATTGCTAAATAGCACACACTGATGGAATGCTCATATATATCAGAACTTCTTTCTTTTATGTCATATATTTTTTCAAGTACCCCTTCTTTCTCCAAAAGACTGTTTATAATATTATCTGCTGTCCTGCTAAGTTCTATTAATTCTTTGCTATGGCCAAAAGTATGTTTTTCAATAATCCTTTTTATCTTATTTTTGAAGTCTATCCCAATTTCATCCTTTACTATTTCAACTTCCTCTGTGTCAATTTCCTCTTCGACAAATACTTCCTTAATATCAAGTTCTCCTAATTTTTCAATATATTCTTTGCTTAACACAGTTCCTTTCGATAATAATATTTTATAATCAGAAGTCATAACAGTTCTGGCAAGTATTTCCCCTCCGATTAACTCGGATATTTTCCTTATACTCATACAATACTTCCCCTGCTTCCTTACAAAGAGATAATTAATCTCCCATTGCCATATCCAATGCCTGCTTTTCTTCCTCCCCTAATAATATTTCGCATTGTCCATTTTTTATTTCTTTAGAATAAGAATAACATCCGTCTGTGCTATGCACAGAATTGATAATAAACCCGCTGTCATTCTCATCCAAAAGTGCTAAACTAAAACTCAACTGTCCTCCCATCTGCTTAAAAGCATCATATTTGACAATCCCCATTTTTTGAAAGGAAGATTCTATCTTTTTATATAACTCATTGATATCCTTTTTATTTTTTTCCATGGATATCTTTATAAATTTATTGTCTTCATATAAACCTATCACATCCTGTTCCATACTTTTTGCATCTTTTCCCTGCATGAATATAGAATACTTCTTCTTCAATTTTGATATTTTCACCATCTGGATAATCATTAATATACAAAAAATAAATATTAAAACTACCATACCTATTAAAATATATCCTATATCAACGCTGCCTAATCCAATGTAATTTAGTATTTGACTGTTCATCTTTTCAATTTTTCTCCCAATGTAAATTAACTATATAATAAAATATATAAGCACTCAATAATCAATTAGTATCATTTTTACTTTAATGTATAAGTTTATCAGTGATTTTTTCCAAATCATCATGGCTGTAAAACTCTATTTCTATTTTTCCAGACCCATTTCCTTTCGAAGAAATAGCCACTTTTGTACTCAATGACTGTTTTATCTTTTCTTCTATTTCCCCATAAATAATTTCCAGCTTTTCATCCTTCTTAGGTATTTTATTTTCTTTTACGGGTTTATTCAAATCCTTCATCAATTTTTCTACATCTCTTACACTCAGCTTCTCATCAAATATTTTCTGTGCAATCATGTATTGTTTTTCCGGATCTTCTATAGATATCAGTGCCCTGGCATGTCCTGTAGTAATCATATCATCTATGATCATTTGCTGTACTTCATCGCACAGTTTCAATAGACGAATAGAATTTGTAACTGCTGTCCTGCTTTTAGAAACTCTTTCAGCAACCTCGTCTTGTTTTAAGTTAAACTCTGTTAAAAGTCTTTTATAGGCCAATGCTTCTTCAATAGGATTTAAATCTTCTCTCTGAATATTTTCTATTAAAGATATTTCCACTATTTCCTGTTCTGTCAAGTTTCGTATAATTACAGGAACTTCTTTCAAACCAGCTAACTTAGCAGCCCGCCATCTTCTTTCCCCAGCAATAATTTCATAATATGTTCCTTTATCCTGAACCAGAATGGGCTGTAATAATCCAAATTGTTTAATAGACTCTGCCAATTCCAACAAAGAATCTTCATCAAAATTTTTTCTTGGCTGTTCTCTATTAGGTTCTATCATTGTGATTTTTATCAACTTATCACTTTCATCTTTTCCATTATTCTTATTATCACCTTTTGATTTTGTACCAGATTTATCAACTGTATTTGGTATTAATGCATCAAGTCCTTTTCCCAGTCCTCTAGCTGCCATTTTCATATTCCTTTCTTTTATTATACTAATCTACTATTTTCTAATAATTTCTTCCGCTAATGTCAAATATGCCTCGGAGCCAGCCGATTTAGGATCATACATATTTATAGGAAGCCCATAACTCGGTGCTTCTGCTAACCGGATATTTCTTGGAATAACTGTATTATATATTTTTTGGTTTAAATGACTTTTTACATTTTCTACAACTTGTGCAGATAAGTTTGTCCTAGAATCATACATAGTAAAAACAATTCCTTCCATATCTAATTCTGGATTTAATCTTTCTTTTACTAAATTTACAGTATGTATTAATTGGCTCAACCCTTCCAAAGCATAATACTCGCATTGAATTGGCACCAAAACAGAATCTGCTGTAGTCATTGAATTTATCGTCAGCATATTCAATGAGGGGGGACAATCAATAATTATATAATCATATTGATCTTTTATCCAATCTACTTCATTCCGCAGTATAAATTCTTTTTTGTCTACTCCTATTAATTCAATTTCTGTAGCGGCTAGATTGACATTGGAAGGTATTAACGACACTCCTTTTACTACATCTTTGATAACGCATTCTTGTATAGAACACTCTCCGAGAAATAATTCATATATTGTGTTGTCCAAATTATTTTTATCTACACCAAATCCGCTGGTTGTATTCCCCTGGGGATCAGTATCAATAACCAATATTTTTTTATTCTTAGCAGCCAATGCGGCGGATAAATTAATTGAAGTAGTAGTCTTCCCTACCCCTCCTTTTTGATTTGCTATAGCAATTACTTTTCCCATAAACTCCTCCCACAAATTTGTAATCCCAGTTATCAAGTACAATTTTAATTATCTGTTCCACTTGATTTTATCATTATTTTTCGTATCTATCAAATTATAACATTAAATAAATACATAATCCATTGTATTTTTAGTCAAAATAATATGGTTTCACAGCATAAAATTATGCAAAAAAATGTTTCACGCTTTGCCTTACAATATCTAGCGTTGCTGTGTTTCACGTGAAACATTATATTGTATTTTAATTTTAAAACGGTTTTATGTTTCACGTGAAACATAAAACCGCCCTTGATTTGATATATAATTCCTCAATAAATTAACAAAAGCAATACTAATCCACATAAAATACTACTCATTAAACCAAATAATAATTTATTATTAAACAACTTATAATTTTAATATAACTGCACCAAATTATTTTTTATAGCAAAAATTGCAGCCTGTGTTCTATCATTCACATCTATTTTCTTAAATATATTCGAAATATGATTCTTAACAGTTCTTTCACTTATATCTAAGATATTTGCTATTTCCTTATTAAACATTCCATAAGCCACTTGAATGAGAACCTCCAATTCTCTCTTTGTCAGTGAGTCAATCTTTTCCTTATCTAAATTTCTATTCACCAATCTGGAATTTAACACAGGAATAAGACTTGGCTGAATATAATTTTCACCATTATAAATATAATTAATTGCTTTTTTCAATTCTGCTGATTCACTATCTTTTAAAATATAACCGTCTACACCAATATCAACCGCCCTTAATAAATACTCAATTTCATTATGAACAGTCAAAATCAATATTTTGATATCAATATTTTTATTTTTTATATCCTCCAAAACCTCTATTCCATTTTTATTTGGCATATTAATATCTAATAACAAAATATCAGGTGTAACAGTTTCTAAAATTTTTAAACACTCTACTCCATCCGCTGCTTCAGAGATAACTTTAATAGATCCATCATACTCCAAAAGCTGCTTTACCCCTTCTCTCATTAAAACATGGTCATCCGCTATCATTACCTTAATACTCATGTTCATTTCTCCCTTATTCTAGTAAAGGAACTATAATCTTTATAATAGTTCCGTGCTCAGGCTTGGAATCGATTTCCATGGTTCCCGATAAAAGTTCAACTCTTTCCCTTAAGATGCACAAACCAAAATGTCTGTCTTCAGACAATAAAACATCATCAAAATTAAAACTAATTCCATTATCTGATACTATAATTAAACAATCATCATCGGTATTTTTTTTTAACTCAAAATTTATTTTACTTCCCCTTGAATGCTTTATAGCATTATTTAAACACTCTTCTATAATTCTGAATATTGTCATTAAAATAAGAGAATTATTACAACCAATATCTTCAATATTATATGTTATATTAAACTTAGAAGACTCCCTTAACTTATATACCAGACGTTCAAAGGCTTCCTTCAAACCTAAATCGTCAAAAGTCATTGGACGCAAATCGAAAATAGTATCCCTTATCTCCTGAATAATAGATTTTAATCTACTATTCACCACTGCCAGTTCAAGCTTTGCCTTAACCGGATCTTCATCAACATACAATGCACTTAGTTCAACATTATGAAGCAGATGTGACAGATTTTGCAAAGAAGAATCATGAAGATCTCTCGCTATACGCTGGCGCTCTTTTTCTTGAATATCCAAAATTTGCAGACGCTGATTAATAACCTCCTTTTCTTTTATTTTTCCTAAATTATTTAATTTACCAAAGGAGTCTGAATTCTCCTCCGATAAAAAAAAATTCTCAAATACTTTTAATACCCCGCTTAAAGTATTGATTCTCAAATCAAGAAGACCAATATAATCAATATAAAATTGATAGTCATATTGGATTTTCCTTCCTTCTAATTTTTCCCTTATATTTTCTTTCTCAGTAAAATAGCTTTTATAGATTTCCCTTAAACTTTCATATAACTCATTCAACATGAAATAACCCCATAGAACTCCAAAACCCTTAATTACCCTTCAACCCCTCTCTATCAAAACAAAGAAATTGATAGATAAAATAATTATAGCATATACTAGGTGAAAATTCAAAAAAATATTTGGATTTTGTTACTGTCAATTAACTAATATTTAAATTATTTTATAACCATTTAATACTATATTATAAAATTTATGCTATAATAAGTTATAGCTTATAGAAGTCAACAGTACTAGTGTACTGACTCGTTCACATTTTGCCAAATGATTTGCCTGAATTTACATCTGCCGTGTTGGCCTCATTCAGCAATGCCGCCGCATCGTCTGTCTCGTTCAGCCGCCTTGCAGGCTGAAAATTCACTCTGCATCATTTGGCTGAAAGTAAACGTACCAGTACACTAGCAGCAAGTTTGTGTCTGTACGGCATCCACAAACTTGCGTATTAAAGCCGTGCAGAAAAGGATGAAAAATGAAACATAAAAGGCAATCATTAATTTTTTTTTCAAGTTTTACAGCTGCTGTTATTCATATCATAAATAGAATAGAAAATTCTCTATATACTTCAAATAATCATCTTATATATTCTGAAAATAAATACTACGAATGGCGTTTTGGAAAAATAAAATATATAAAAAAAGGATGCGGAACACCAATACTTCTCATCCATGATTTATCATTAGGAAGTTCCGGATATGAATTTCACCGTATAATTGATAAACTGTCCGAAAATCATGAAGTATATGCCATTGATTTATTAGGCTATGGCCTATCGGATAAACCAAATATTACTTATACCAACTATCTCTACGTTCAGTTTATCATTGACTTTATTAAAAATGTAATCAAAAAAAAGGCAGACATTATAGCCACAGGGGACTCTGTCCAAATAGCGGTTATGGCATGCCATAATGATCCTGAGGCAGTTAACCATATGGTTTTTATAAATCCACAAAATATATTTGAGTTAAACAAAATTCCTTCTAAACAGACAAAATTATTTAAACTCTTATTAGATACGCCAATTTTAGGTACTTTTATCTATAACTTATTGAGTAAAAAAGAATTAATTGAAAAAGACTTTAAAAATAAATATTTTTATAATCCAGATAATATAGATGAACATGATATTTTATCCTATATGAAAGCTGCACACTTTCCGGATTATAGTTCAAAATATGCATTTTCCAGCTATACAGGAAAATATATGAACACAAATATTGTTCATGCCTTAAAAGAAATCAACCATAGCATCGCCATTATTGCAGGAGAAGAAGAAAAAAATATTAAAAATACAGTAAGTAATTACAGCTACTATAATAATTCCATAGAAACTATATTCATAAAATATGCCAAACACCTGCCCCACCTGGAAATGAGCGATAAAACCATTGAACACATCAAATTATTTATTGATGAATAAATGATAATCACAATCCATCATATATCCGTCCAATAAATGTTCTTCCTATTAGTATTCAATCATGCTCCTCAGCCAAGGCTTTAAGATTCCAAGAGCCTATACTATAAAATAGGCTCTTTAGAAGGAATCCCAGCCTTTCTTGGAAAACGCGCCGGCGTATTTTTCACCTTATCAATTACTATTAAGCATCTATAAATATCTGAAGAAGGCAATATATAATCCACTTTCTTTTCCACCTTCCCCCCCAATATTTCGATTGCCTTTTCCGCTTTCACCAATTCCTCAGAAACTTTTTCCGACTTATAACAAACAAATTTCCCGCCCTTTTTCACAAAAGGAATACAATATTCCGAAAGCGTAGATAAATTAGCTACCGCCCTGGAAACCACCAAATCATATTTACCCCTCAATCTGTCCGGCTTCGCATAATCCTCCGCACGCCCATGAACTGCCTCTATCCCATCGAGCCCTAAACTACCTATTACCTCATCCAAAAATTTCACTCTTTTTTGCAAAGAATCCAGCAAAGTAACCTTTACATGCGGAAACGCAATCTTCAAAGGAATACCCGGAAACCCCGCACCCGTTCCAACATCTAACAATTTAATCCCATCCAGCTTCATGCCACCCGATTCCCCATCACCCGAAGAAAGCCCTCCTCCATTACTATTTATTAAACCATAACCCTTCACAAGACACAAACTATCTATAAAATGCTTCTTTAGAACATCATTAAAATCAATAATTGATGTAAGATTCATAAACGAATTCCATTCAACAAGCAATTCATAATAATTCAGAAACAACATAATCTGCTTCTCATCCAACATAATATCCAATTCACGCAAATCCTCTTCAAATTCATGTAAACTGTAATCTTTCATATTAATGACCATACCCTTTCCATAGCCCGCAAACTTTCATGCATGTATCACATGCATTCATATAAAATATAAATTCATATTTTATGTGAATTGAGCAAACACAATATTTACAAGACGAATAAAAACATTATACCCCCATCATCCAAATTCAACAAGAGCAATAATCACAAACAACACCCAGGGGTGGAGCACCGTTTTGCATGTGCTGCCTGCCGTACTGTGTCTGCACAGTGTTTTAGTTTGCGGCTATTGCTAAAAAACAGAATTTTCACTTATGAAATGGCCAAATACCAAGGGGAAAATCGCCATGGATGGCGATTTTAAGAAGCAAGGGCATGGATGCCCTTTGCTTCTGACCCGTCCGCCCTCCAACACCCCCACCCATTTCATTAGTGAAAACTGTTTTTTAGCTTAGCCGCAAACTAAAACACTGTGCAGACACAGTAGCAGGCAGCACATACAAAACGGTGCTCCACCCCGTCCGCCCACCAAAAACCAAAACAACAACCACTCCCCACACCAAACCATCCACAAAAAGCTTGACTCACTTAGACCCAATAGAATATGATATACCAAAAGACCCGGGAAAAATCACCCTTCCAAAACCACAGGAGCCAAATATAATGTATAGCATTTTAGTAGCAGACGATGAACGATGGATTAGAAAAGGAATTATAAAAATGATTGATGCAAAGAAGCTGGAAATAAACGAAATTTATGAAGCTGACAGCATCACAGCCGCTCTACGCCAATTTGAACTCCACAAACCGGATATTATCCTGTCGGATGTAATATTCCCCACAGAAAACGGCTGTGATTTTTGCGAACAGGTTTTTTCCATCAAACCGGAAACAAGGATTGTCATGATTTCAGCCTTCGATAATTTTGAATTCGCCAGAAGAAGCATAAAATACCAAGCCGTAGACTACCTGCTTAAACCTGTCAGCAAAGAACAGCTTAATCAGGTAATCTATCAATGTATAGAACAGATAAAAAACCGGCAAATGAAGGAAAAATATATTATTTCTCAGTTTTCAAAAACTGAAGTTCCAAATCCACAAAAGCAGAACAAAAATCCGGACGAAACGGAAAAAACCTCCGAAGAACAAATAGAAAACATTATCAAACGCATGAAATCAAACATGACAGAAAAATATACGCTTTCAGAACTCGCTGCAGAATGCTGTCTCTCAGAAGTATATTTTTCAAGTCTGTTTAAAAAAGTATCAGGTATGTCCCCTATGAATTACTTAATCCATATACGGATTGAGAAAGCATGTGAACTCATATGCTCCACTAACTGGCGTATGGTAAAAATAGCAAAACATGTTGGATATGCCGACTATCAATATTTTACAAAAGTATTTAAAAAAGAAACTGGCAAGACACCTGGAGAGTACAAAGAAACAATACGAAAGGAATTTGAGGATGATTGAAAAAATTTTAAATTACTTTAAAAACCTTTCTATTCGATATAAACTGATGCTAACCTTTTTCTTACTGCTCTTTGTAATTGCTGCAGGGGTTACTTTTGCCATTAACTACTACAACCAACGGTTCATTGGCAATATGACCGAAGAAAGCAACAAACAGATTATGAAGGAAATGAATGCAGAACTTGACAGCATTTACGCTCAAATCAATCAATTATACATTACTTTCAACAATCAGGATTTATACGAAATATTTTTAAATGAAGATAATACATCAAATTTTCAAAATATATATAAAGAATTGCAGTATGAAAACCTTGTGAAAAATATTATTAACGCCAACAATCTCCAAGAACATGTTTCCGGTATTTTACTTTATGCAAATTATAATACCAATAGTTATATAGGAACAGGCGCTATTAATCCGGGCTTTCAGATAGAAGAAACCGACTGGTACAAAAAATTTGTCAAAACTCAAACCAAGAAGCTTCTCTATGGCCCTTTAAACGAAGATTTCAAATCGGAAAACAGCAAAAAAAATAATGTCATATATTTTATCCGAAGCTGGCACATTCCTATAAGCAGCGGCATCTCGCGGGGAGAAAACCCTTTTATTCTTTTCAATATCAATGCTTCCATATTTACAGATATTTTTAAAAAATATTCCGGAAATACAAAAGTAGTTCTGGTGACCGATTCTTATCACCAACCTTTATTTACGGTAAATATGGGAAAAGAAGATGAACAGCAAATAATGGACATTATAGAAGAGCAAATGATAAATTCTAAAGAAAGGCAAACCTATTTCAATAAAAAATGGTCCATCACCCGAACTTTTAACGATAATTTTGGCTGGATTATTTATTCCGCAGAATCCACCAAAGATGCCTTCCGCGATATGAACCAATTAATACGGAATATATACTTTATTATTTTATCGGCCGGAGGGGCTGCTATTTTGCTTGCCTTATATCTGACCAGAAAAATTATTATGCCCTTGACGATTTTAAACCAGATGATAAATAAAATAGAAGAAAAAGACGTTTTCCTGGATGTCCAGTCTCAGGATGAACTAGGGCAGATTGGAGAACGCTTCAATCAGATGAAAAGGCACATGCAGGATATGGCTGAGAAGATGTATTTAAGCAAAATGCAAGAAAAAGAAGCCCAAATCAGCGCATTGCAGGCTCAAATCAATCCCCATTTTCTTTATAATACCCTGGATAATATTTACTGTATCGCTCAGGTAGAAGAAAACGAAAATATTATCAGCCTTACGGACAATCTGTCAAAAATGATGCGATACAGCATGAGCATGAAAAACCATTACGTGCCATTGGAAAAAGAACTGGAACATGTAAAAAGTTATGTAAACATACTAAATGTCCGATTTGATAACTCTATCACTCTGGAATTTCAAATAGATGACGCCTGGGATATTGAAATACCAAAATTATCCATGCAGCCTCTGGCAGAAAATGCATGGAATCACGGTATTCTTCCAAAGCAAGGACATCAGGGAACCATTCAGTTTCACATTTCTGTGGAGGAAGATACATGCATTATCCAGGTACTAGATGACGGAATCGGTATTTCTTTAGAAAAAAGCCAGGAAATTAACCAAAGTTTAGAACAAATAAATTATGATACCAATACCTCAGACAGCGGTTCGGGTATTGCCCTTAAGAACGTAAATAACCGAATTATGTTAGAAGACGGTGAAGGTTACGGCGTCCGCTTATATCCCAGGGAAGAAGGCGGCTGTCATGTTATTGTACGTATGAAACTTCATACGCAAAAAAATAATTAAACAGGGAAGCCGAAAGGCTGAACTGTTACACAAACTTGGAATTTAGAATTTTTAATTTTCAATCTTTACTCCATTTCTACATGTCTTTTTGTGCAAAAATTTGCTTCGGTTCTCCCAAAAAGTAAAAATAGAAAAAATATCCTAAACTGTATAAGATTATCAATCATTTACAAAGAAAGTTAAAATAGTACACTGTTTTTATTAAAATAATACACTGTTTTTTACAGGAAAATCTAATATATTAATGATAAAAAGATAAAAATAAATAAAAAGAACATAAAAATGCGCAAAATTAACAAAATATGTATATGCAAGCCGCGCAGAAACGAGGTGAAACATGAGAAAAAAAAGAACTCCATGGCAGTATATGAAACCCTATCTCTTTTTACTGCCAATTTACCTTTTAATGATAATCTTTAAATATGTTCCCTTTGGAATAGCGATTGAAAAATCATTTTTCAACTGGAATGGTGCCAATGTAAATCAGTTTATCGGACTTGAAAATTATATTCAGGCATTTAAAGACCCTACTTTTATCATTGGCCTAAAAAATGTGGGTATCATCTCCATTGCATATATCGTAATTGTTTTGACCGTGCCACTCCTTGCAGCCGAACTGCTATATGCGGTTAAATCCAGGAAAAAACAATATGTAATACGAACTGCATTTACCTTCCCCATGGTAGTGCCGGCTGTCGTTATTATACTTTTGTGGAAATGGATACTTGCCGGAGATAATGGCGTATTAAATAATTTTCTCACCGGCGCAGGGCTGGAAAGCTTAGTAAAACCCTGGCTGGGAAGCACCAAAACAGCCCTTGGGGCTATCATAGCCATAGGATTTCCCTGGTTGGGAAGCGCTTCTTTGGGAGGGCTTCAATTCCTTCTCTACTACGGAGCGCTGCAAGGCACATCCCAGGATATGTTCGAAGCAGCGGAAATTGACGGGGCCAACATTTTACAACGTTTTATCAAAATTGATATTCCCATGCTTGCAAGCCAGATGAAACTTACTGTAACTTTAGCGATTATCAATGCGGTACAGGTCTTCGACTCGGTCTACATTCTCACCAAAGGAGGGCCTGGAACAGCGACTATTACACCATCTGTAGTTTTGTACGAACAAGGCTTTACCTACAAAAAAATGGGATACTCATCCGCCATTGGCGTTATTATGTTTGCAATTATTATGATTCTCACCATTATCAATCAAATGATAATGAAAAATACGGAAAAAATGGATTAAAAGGAGGGGGCTATGAGTAAATTTATCAGTTTTTTAAGCCGTATACTATTAGGATTCCTGTTGATTCTTACCTTACTGCCTTTTTATCTGTTAGTAATCAATGCATTTAAAAGCCAAAATGAGATAATACTAAATCCATTCCAATGGGCGAAAAGCTGGCAGTTCCAGAATTTTGTAAAAGCAGCTCCCCAGATTATACGACCTATGGCAAATACATTTTTTGTAACGGCGGTTATTATTATCATTACTATTTTAGTTTCTTTGTTAGCCAGCTATGCTTTTGTCAGGTATGAGCGGTTTTTTGGAAAAGAAGTCCTGTACTTCGGCATTATCGCTCTTTTGATGATACCCGGATTTGTAATGCTTATCCCTCAATTTGTTCAGATTACAAACTTAGGTATGTACAATACATTTTTAGGGTTGATTCTGCCGCCGGCCGCCTATCAGGTAGCCATGGGAACATTTTTAACCAGATCATCCATGGAATCCATTTCCAAAAGCCTTTTCGAAGCAGCTGAAATTGAAGGAGCCAATGATATGGATATTCTGGTAAAGGTAGTGCTTCCTTTATCCAAACCAATCCTTTCTACCGTAACCATTATGACCGGATTGAATGCATGGAACAATTACATCTGGCCCCTGGTATCCACCAGCGGAGAGAAAACTCAGCAAATTGCAGTGGCCTTGACCAAAATTATTGTTTCCGTATCCGATGGGCAGGGAGTAAGATTTGCAGCATATATCATCGCTTCTCTTCCACTGATTATATTGTTCTGCTTTGCCAGCAAATATTTTGTAGAAGGCCTCACATCCGGTGCCGTAAAAGGTTAGTATGAAAGAAGTTCTAATAAAGCGAACTATATGAAAGATTCATATGAAATACACAATGAATCTGAATAATAACCATATAACATAAACAGGAGGAAAATACTATGAAAAGAAAAATGTTAAGCGCACTATTATGTGCCACACTAGCAGCATCTGCGATGCTTACCGGATGCGGAAACGGAGGTGGATCCAATACCGATGCCGCACCTGACAATGCCCAGAGCAAGCCTCAGGATACAGAAACAGCTAGTACCGAAGAAACAGACGAAGAAAAACAAGGCGCTGAAGATTTCTCGGATATTACCCTTGTATTCGCACAGGATTTGGGAACTGATGAAACAGCCAACAGTGTAACGAACGAAATCCTTCAGGCCTATCAGGAAAAAACCGGCATAACCATTCAGTTTGAAAACCAGCCCACCGATTACAGAACCTGGCTCACTACCCAATTTACAGCAAAACAAGGTCCTGATGTATACAGCGGTATCCTTTATGATATGAGCAGCGACTATGAAGCAGGTTATCTTTATAATTTTGCAGAGCTTTATGAGCAAGAAAGCGCCTATGACCCTGGAAAACCATGGAAAGATACCCTTCCGGAATCTATCTCCGAAAGAATGTACCTTACTGACAGCGATGTACCGGGATATCCGTCTTCCACATCGGTAGTACGTATTTTCTATAATAAAAGCTTATTCGATGCAGCAGGGGCATCCATTCCTACAACCTGGGTTGAATTCATGGATGCTTGTGCAAAACTAAAAGAAGCAGGAATCACACCTTTCGGATTTCCCAATGCTTCCAAAGATGACCTTTCCTGGCTTTGGTTTAACAATTCCATATGCAGCCAGTTAAACGGCGATATGACAAAAACACTGGATGTATCTGGCAATGGATATGCAGAACTGAATGAAATTGTAAAAGGTTTCGATGATGGATCATTAGATTTTACTTCCGACCGGATGAAGCAGTCTTATGAACTGATGAAAGAATTTTCTCAGTACTGGACCTCTGATTATAATGGATTGGATCAGGCATCCGCCATTGATATGTTTATCCGCGGAGAAGTTGCCATGGTACAGGCTATGTCCACCAACCTTACAAGCATAGCAGCAAATGTAGGAGATTCTTTTGAATACGGCGTAATCCCTATTCCGGTTATCACTACAGAAACTTCGGAATATGCAATGGGACAGTCCGTTATCTTAGGCGGCCAGCCGGACATCATCTATGGCGTGAATAAAGCCCTGGAATCCGACTCCGCTAAACTGGCAGCAGCTATTGATTTCGCACAGTATATGTCTTCTCCTGAAGTACAGACCAAATATATGGAAGCTATCAACCGCATTCCGCTCGCAACCAGCACAGAACTTCCGGAACGTCTGGCAGGGTTTATTATCACTGAAGATTCTTTAAGAGTTCCGTACTACACCGGTATCAACGGGGAACTTCGTGATTTCTTCTGCCGCGGCGGCCAGCTTTACTTAGAAGGCAGCTACAGCACTGATGAATTTGCGCAATATGTACAGGAATCTTTCTCTACCGTACTGGAAAAAATTAAAATTGAAAACGATTGGAATGCAGAAAATAACTATGGATTATAAAAACTGTTGATAACATGTGTTATATAATAACGCAATTATACGACACGGCGGTCAATTTGGCCGCCGTGTTATAAATAAAAGATGCGCAGAAATGGGGTGAAGATTTAAAATTGAAAATCCCAAGTTTGTATCTGCGCAGCATCCACAAACTTTACATGCGCAAAAAACTGCGCAGAAATGGGGTAAAAATGAACAAACCTAATTTGATTTACATTCTTGCAGATGATATGGGATATGGGGATATTTCCGCTTTGAATGAAAACTGCGGATTCCGGACACCAAATTTGGACCAGATGGCAAAAGAAGGTATGTGTTTTACCGATGCACATTCCACATCTGCTGTCTGCACCCCTTCCAGATATGGTATTCTGACCGGGCGCTATAATTGGCGTTCCCGCCTGAAATCATATGTAATGGGAGGATACTCGGAAGCACTGATTGAGGAAGGTAGAAAAACTATCGCTGACTTTTTAAAAGAAGAAGGCTATTATACTGCCATGGTAGGAAAATGGCATTTGGGCATGAATTTTTCAAAAGAGCCTGGATTTGAAGAGCAGCCTGATTTTGCTGCTTGCAATTATGTGGATTATAGCGGAAAAATTGAGCGTTCCCCAATAGCCAACGGTTTCGACTATTTCTACGGCATCAGCGGTTCTTTGGATATGCCCCCTTATATTTATATTGAAAATGACCATTTCACAGCACTGCCGGATCATATAACAAAAGGAACAGGAAAAGGGTTTTACAGAGAAGGTCCTACCGCTCCGGGGTTTGTACACGAACATGTACTCGATGAATTAACCGATAAAGTGCTGGCACAAATCGAAGAAAATAAAGAAAAACCATTTTTTATTTATTTCCCTATGCCCGCACCGCACACACCCATTCTTCCCGCCAAAGAATTTCAGGGAAAATCAGGAACCAATGAATACGGGGATTTCGTACTTCATGTAGACCATGTGGTAGGACAAATTAACCGGAAATTAAAAGAAGAAGGATTGCTTGAAAATACCATTGTAATATATACTTCCGATAATGGCTGCTCCCCTATGGCCAACTACCAGGAATTACTGCAAAAAGGGCACAATCCCAGCTATATTTTCAGAGGCACCAAGGCAGATATTTACGAAGGGGGACACAGAATTCCATTTATCGTCCAATGGCCCAGGGAAATACCTGCAGGAACTGCCTGCGACAAAATAGTATGCTTAAGCGACATTATGGCCACCATGTGTGATATCCTTAATATTGATATGGGAGAAAGCGACGGGGTAGACAGCGTAAGCAATCTTCCTTTATGGAAAAACCCCCATGGGGATGAGGTCAGGGAAGATTTAATTCATCAGAGTATCGATGGTTCATTATCCATTCGAAAAGGAAAATGGAAACTTGAAATGTGCCCCGGCTCCGGAGGATGGTCTGACCCAAAACCGGGCGAAGAAGATGCCGCAGCGCCAAAATTTCAGCTATATGACCTATCTGTAGATATTGGTGAAAAAAATAATATTATCCATCAATATCCCAAAAAAGCTTATGAACTTAAAAAAATACTCAAAAATCATATTTTCCGTGGCAGAAGCACACCAGGGCCAATACAAAAAAATAACGGGCAGGCCATTTGGGAAACTATCAAATGGGTGGAAGAAGAGGAGGAGGAAATAAATGTATCAATTTCATAGAGAAGAATACAATAAACGGATGGAATGGTATCAAGATGCAAGGTTTGGTATGTTTATCCATTGGGGATTATATTCCATTCCCGCCAGGGGGGAGTGGATTCGAAGTACGGAGGAAATAACAAAAGAAGATTACATGAAATATTTTTACGAATTCGACGCCAGGGATTATGATCCAAAAAAATGGGCAAAAGCGGCAAAAGAAGCCGGCATGAAATACATCGTCCTCACAGCAAAACATCACGACGGATTTTGCCTTTTTGACAGTAAGTACACTGACTTTAAATCCACAAATACCAAATGCAAAAGAGATTTGGTTGCGGAATATGTGGATGCAGTGCGGGCTGAAGGATTAAAGGTAGGTTTATATTTTACCTTACTCGATTGGTATGACGAAAACTATCCCCATTACAAAGACAGAAATCACCCTATGCGCAATCATCCGGAATATAGCAACGAACACCGGGATTTTAGCAAATATGTGGATTATTTCCATAAGCAGGTAGAAGAAATCTGTACCAACTATGGTAAATTGGATATTCTATGGTTCGATTTCTCCTATGATGATATGCGTGGCGAGAAATGGGAAGCCACGAAACTCATCAATATGGTAAGAAAACTTCAGCCGGATGTTATCATTGACAATAGACTTGAAGTGAGCGGCGAAGGGAGAGGTTCTTTGGCAGAATGCAATCCTTCCCCTTATCACGGAGACTTCGTAAGCCCCGAACAGATGATTCCTCCGGAAGGGCTGAAAGATGTACAAGGAAATCCCCTGGCCTGGGAAGCATGTGTAACGATGAACAACAATTGGGGCTATCATGGAACGGACAAGTTTTTTAAACCCGCCCCTATGCTGATTAAGAAACTGGTGGAATGTGTTTCAAAAGGGGGAAATCTTCTACTCAATGTAGGACCCGATGCTTATGGGAATTTTCCTCCCGAATCCACTGCCATTTTAAAAGAAATCGGCAAATGGATGAGTAAAAACTATGAAAGTATCTACGGATGCGGTATAGCCGATGTACCCAAACCGGATTACGGCCGCGTAACAAAAAAAGGAAATACCTATTATTTTCATATGTATGAAAATACCATTGGCCCGGTACCTCTTTTAGGGCTGGATAAATCAAAAGTAAAGAAAATTAGGGCATTGGCTTCAGGATATGAAATTCCGATATCAACTAACTGGGTACATAGCGACTACCCGGATATTGTATTCGCTGATTTAGGGCCGAACCCTATTTTGCCCGATGATATTGATTATGTATTAGCAGTGGAAATGAACGAGTAAATGTTTGGAGGGATTATGTTTTCTGAGGAATTCGTAAAATATACAGAAGAAAAATATGCTGCGCGTCTGCCGCTTTTTGGAGAACTAAGTAAAGAAATAGAACGAACATTTGAAACTTTAAATCAAGGAGAAATCAAATATAGAAATCCGAAACAACTGCCAGCAGAAAAACAGACCGCAGCAGAAAATAATAAATTCTTAAAAGACAGAATACTTTTAATGAAATTCCTATATGCTACGATGCCTCTCCGCGATGCAGGGGAATATGACTTTTCCGTCTTTCTATCCTATGTGGATCATGCCCTGATGCTAAAGGAAAGTATGCCCTGGTGCATGGATCTTCCGGAAGACTTATTTTTACATTATGTTTTATACTACCGTATCAATACAGAAGATATTAATCCCTGCCGGACATTTTTTTACCAACAGCTAAAAGACCTGATTTTTGAAAAAACAATGGAGGAAGCCATCCTGGAAGTAAATTACTGGTGTGCCGAACAGGCAAGTTATGCGGCTTCAGATGAAAGAACACTCTCCCCCATGGGTGTATACCTTTCGGGTACAGGCCGATGCGGGGAAGAATCCACTTTCACGGTATCCGCCCTTCGCAGCGTAGGAATTCCTGCACGGCAAGTTTATGCTCCCTGGTGGACCCACTGCGATGATAATCATGCCTGGGTGGAAGCATATGCCAATGGGCGATGGCACTTTCTAGGGGCATGCGAACCGGAAGAGGTCCTTAATAAAGGATGGTTCCTGGGAGCTGCCTCCAGAGCCCTCCTTATCCACAGCAGAACTTTTTTTGACTATTGGGTATCGGGAAAACGGCATAATATCCAATATGAATATAATGATTATATAGGGAAGGAAGGAAGCGTCTACTATTTTAACAGCACCCCTTTATATGCAAAAACCCACCATCTCCGGATTCAAGTACTTGACCGGGAAGATATCCCGGCAGGCAACGCGGAAGTACTTTTGGAAGTTATGAATATGGCGGAATATAAGAAACTGGCCAAGCTTACAACAAATGAAGAAGGCCTGGCTTCTATCACAATCGGTTTCGGGGATATCCATATATCTGCATATAAAGATGGATGGATGGGGGAAATGAATTATCCCGTTAAAAATAGCGAAACTCTGAGTCCAAAACCATCGAATCCAAAATGCATCCCGGGGCAGACGGAACAAAATACGGTTTGTATTAAATTGCTTCATAATGTGGATGAAAATATTCGAAATATTTTAACTAATAATTCAAACGATATAAATGCCCTCCAATATCAGATGACCATAGAAGCACCTACAGAAACTTCTGAAAATCAAATATCTTTAAGTAAAGAACAGCAGGAAAAAGGAAGGGAAAAAAGAAAAAAAGCCGAAGAAAAACGTATAAGAAAACTAACAGCTTATTTTGATGAAGAAAAAGCTTTAAAATTTCCGGAAGAAAAAGAAATTTTGGAAATGGCAAAAGGCAATTTTCAAGAAATTTTTCAATTTTTGTCCAGGAATTCCAATCCGGAGAGGAAGGCTATACTATACAGCCTTTCCAAAAAGGATTATAAAGATGTAAAAGCAGAAACACTGGAAGCTTTTTTAAATAATCCATATTATATGGAAGAAAAAGATGTTACAAAATATATTTTATGCCCAAGAATTTATAATGAAGAACTGAGCCCCTATCCTCCTTTTATCCGCAGCTATTTTTCGGATAAACAACTGGAAGCTTTTCGTAAAAATCCATATAGCGTTTGGGATTATATTCAGAAAAATATCAAAGATATCCCTGAGGAAACCTATGAAACGCTCTATAGTTCTCCAATAGGCTGCCTAAAATTAAAAGCGGGCACCTATATAAGCAAAAAAATTCTTTTTGCCGCTATTTTAAGGAGTATTGGCATTCCTGCAAGGATAAGGCAAAAGGATATGGAACCGGAAATATATATGGGTGAAGTTCCCGGACAGGTTTGTGGCCGGGCATATTGGAAAAAAATGGAATTACACCCGGAAAAAAGGACAAACCATAAAGGTACTTTGTTATTATCCGTAAAAGACGGACTAAAGTGGATTTACCATCAAACATGGACCATCGGTAAATTAAAAGGAATCCGGTTTGAAACTTTAAATTATGATGGAATCTCTTTTGAAAACAATATACTATCGTTGGACTTGGATGAAGGCGTTTACAGGATAATTACTTCAAGCCGCATTCCCAATGGAAATCAGCATGTTTCTTTCCATCTGTTTACCATCAAAGAAGGGATGGAAAAACATCTTTCCTTATCTATGTATGAGAGCAAGACGGAAGATTTATTATGCAGCCATAGACTGCCTGATTTTGAAATCACCTCATTGTCTGGGGAAATATGCCTTCTATCGGATGTAATAAATAACACAGAAAGTGATAAAGAAAATACTGTTCTCGCCTTTTTGGAAGCAGGGCAGGAACCAACAGAACATGTATTGAATGAAATGTTAAGCCAAAAGGACCTTTTAAAAACTCTTCCTGTTCAAATACTTTTCATACTTTCAAACAGGGAAGATACCAATCATTTAACATTAAAAGAAGTATTGAAGGAATTACCGGGCATCCAAATATTTTTTGACAGGGATTTTAATAATAGGGAATCTGTAGCAAGAAGCATGTATGTGGATTCGGAGAAACTCCCTCTTCTTTTAGCAGCAAAAAAGGGTATGACAGGAATATATGGATGCAGCGGCTACAATGTAGGGAACGTTAATTTAATTTGTAAAATTGTTAATTTAACATAACCTGTATTCGCCTTAAATTTATAGGAATGAATAAAATGAAACAGCAATCACTAACTATGACTATTTTTTTTAATACCGCCGGTATTTTTTTATATATGGTCGGTATCAAAGTATTTGCGGCACCGGCCGGAATCGCTCCGGGCGGTGCCAGCGGTATTGCGGTATTAGTGAACTACATAACGGGATTTCCCATCGGATTATTTTGCTCCCTGTTCAGCATCCCTCTATTATTTATTATTTTATGGAAAAAAATATTCCCACTATCTTTTTTCTGTAAGACTATAGGAAGCATTCTTTTACTCTCATTCCTCACCGATATTATCGGCCCCATGCTGCCTGCTTATAAAGGAGATTTTCTATTAGCGGCTATCTTTTCGGGCGCTTTTATGGGAATCGGGCTGGCACTTGTCTATCTAGGGAATTCGGATACCGGGGGAATTACACTAATAGGGCTTATCATACAGAAAAAATATCCGCAATTTCAGGTGGGTACTATGGTTTCTCTTTTAAATTTTATTATTGTATTAGCATCCGGAATAGTTTATAGAAATGTAGAAAATATTTTGTATGCAATAGTAACAGTATATGTATCGGGACTTTTTATGGACAGGATGGTAAACAATTCCAATGCTAAAAATTTAATGATTGTTATGTCGGAATATACGGATAAAGTACGCTGTATTTTTTTGGACGAAGAAAAGGGTCTTACCATTTTGAAAGGGGAAGGGGGATATACGAGCGAAACCCAAAGGGTTATTATGGGTGCCGTTAACAAAAAGGACTGTGCACGGATTCAGAAAAAGATTACTGAAGCGGATGAAAAAGCTCTTATTATTGTGTCGGAAGCCAGCAGAGTGTCAGGAAAAAGTTTTGGGCGTATGATTTGAAATATTTCTCGGAGAACAAAAAATAATGATAAAGATAACCAATAATAAAAATACAGAATTTTTTGTAGAATATGTTTTTAAAGGGGAAAACCATATTCAAACTTATTATAAGATCATAGGTTATGAAGGAATTGGAATTGAGAAGATATTTCACGGGGAATATTTGAGAAGTCTGTTTATTCCTGTGGAAGGAAGGTTTGTTTTATTTATCGGCTGCGGTGATATTAACAGACTTGGTATGTTGGAAGTCAGGGAACTGGCAGCCTATACTGCAAAAGAACTTTATGCACATGGAATTTTCCAGTGTTGTATGGATGTTACTGCTTTTATAGGGAAATTGGGTACTGGTTCTTTAACCGAAATCGTGTTGGGTTTGGAACTTGGCAATTATGAATATAAAGCGGAGCATTTTATATATGGAAAATGCGGGCAGGATGGCAAAGAACCTCTTTTTCCCCTGAAAAATATGGAACGACATGAGGAATTGGATAAAAAAGTTTTATATCATTTATATGGTATTCCTGATTTGGAAGAAGGGGATCGTCTTTTAATCGAAGCATTGGAGTTGGCGCAGGACATTATATTTGCCAGGGATATGGTAAATACTCCTGGAAATATTCTCAGGCCCATGGATTTTAACCGGGCAATCGAACAGTATCTTAAAGATGTAGATGTGGAAACAGAAACCATTGTTTATGGCCAATTAAAGATGTTGGGATTTCAAGGCCTTTATGGAATTGGAGGAAGCAGCGAATTTCCTCCCTGCTTAATGATCCTGCGGTACAAAGGAGATTTGGAATCCCCGGATTGTTTTGGCTTTGTCGGTAAAGGGGTTACCTGCGATACAGGGGGATATTGTCTGAAAAAAGCCAAATCCATGGCCGGAATCAAAGGGGATATGGCTGGCGCTGCTGCTGTTGTTGGGGCAATTCATGCGGCTGCAAAACAAAATCTTAAAGTAAATATTGTTGGTGTGCTTCCTCTTTGTGAAAACAGAATTTCCCCTTCTTCTCATCTGCCAGGGGATGTGATTACCAGCTACAGTGGAAAGACAATAGAAATTTTAGATACTGACGCCGAGGGACGGCTGATTTTAGCAGATGCTATCTCCTATGCGGTTCGCAAAGAAAAAGCGACTAAAATATTAGATATCGCTACTTTAACCGGAGCGGTATGGGAAGCTTTGGGATATACTATTGGGGGAAGTATGTCAGATAACGACGCTTTTTATCAATTGTTCCAACAGGGACTTATCTCTTCCGGAGAAAAATATTTGAGATTTCCTTTTGGTACAGAACATGAAAAAATGATGGAAAGTCCTATAGCTGATTTAAAAAATACGGGCGGGGATTGTTGCAAAACTATCACAGGGGGACTATTTCTCCGTCATTTTACAGAAAATATACCATGGATTCATTTGGATATAGCTGGAATAGCATGGAACGATACGCCATTCTATGCTTATGAAAGCAAAGGAGGTACAGGGGCCGGCCTTACATCCCTGTATTATATGCTAAAAGAAGCGGCTTTCTTTTTTTAAGACCTGACTATCCGGAAAAATTTAATATAAGGGGCTGTTAACATTGACAACTCCAAAATATATGGCTAAGATATCTCAAATATCCCTGCCGTATATTCCATACATATGTCATTTATCAACAACCCCTCTATATTTACTTTCTATTATACTGCTCCAAATAAATAAGCAATACGGAAATATCCGCCGGGGAAACGCCGGAAATTCGTGAGGCCTGTCCTACAGATACCGGCTTATAATCCATTAACTTCTGCCTTGCCTCTAAACGGAGGCTTCCGATATCATTATAATCCAGGTTATCGGGTATCCTCTTTTTTTCCATTTTTTTAAACTGGGCTACCTGCCTCAATTGCCTTGTTATATAACCTTCGTATTTTACTTCTATTTCTACCTGTTCGATTACATCTTTCGGCAAAGGTTTTCTGCCTTCATCAATTTCAGAAAGAATCTCATAGGATAATTCGGGGCGGCACATAAGTTCTGCCATATTTGTACCTGTTTTCAACTCCGTACTTCCATTTAAAATGAGAAATTCCTGAATTTTTTTTGCCCCTCCCACAGAATAATTTTTCAAACGCTCCACTTCTTCTTCTATCATTTTCTTTTTTAACAAAGCAGCCTGATAAACTTCCTCGGAAACAAGTCCTGCCTGATACCCTTTCTCCCTCAAACGTAAATCCGCATTATCCTGACGCAGCAAAAGCCGGTATTCCGCCCTGGAAGTCATCATCCGGTATGGTTCAAAATTATCCTTAGTTACCAAATCATCAATAAGTACGCCTATATAAGCTTCCGAACGGTCTAACGTAATCTGTTCCTTTCCCTGAATAGAAAGAGCCGCATTGATTCCCGCAAGCAACCCCTGAGCCGCCGCTTCTTCATACCCGCTGCTCCCATTAAACTGCCCTGCACTGAAAAGCCCTTTTATTTTCTTAAATTCCAAGGTTGGATACAACTGTTTGGCATTAATACAATCATATTCTATAGCATATGCATTCCTTACTATTTTACATTTCTCCAGCCCAGGCACCGTCCTATACATGGCAAGCTGCACATCCTCCGGAAGGGAGGAAGACATACCGCCCACATACATTTCATTTGTATGTAAACCTTCCGGCTCTATAAATACCTGATGCCTTTCCTTATCCGCAAATTTTACCACCTTATCCTCTATAGAAGGGCAGTATCTCGGTCCGGTACCCTCTATTACACCGGCATAAATAGGAGAACGATCCAGATTATTTCTTATTATATTATGAGTTTTCTCATTAGTATAAGTCAGCCAGCAGGAAACCTGATCTATTTGTACATCCTCTGCATTTGTGGAAAAAGAAAAAGGAACTACCTTTTCATCCCCAAACTGCTCTTCCATTTTAGAATAATCAATACTCCTCCCATCCATCCTGGCAGGCGTTCCTGTTTTAAACCTTCTCATCTCAATTCCAAGTTTCTTTAAAGAATCCGTCAAATGATTTGCCGCCTGCAAACCATTGGGCCCCGTATAGGTAATCGCCTCCCCGCAAAGGCATCTGGCCTTCAAGTAAGTTCCTGTACAAAGAATAACAGCCTTACACTCATAAACGGCACCGGTAAATGTTTTTACCCCTATTATCCTATTTTCCTCCACCATACATTCACAAACTTCCGCCTGCTTTATCGTCAGATGCTCCTGATTTTCAAGAACCTTTCTCATAGCCCTTGAATACTCCGCCTTATCCGCCTGCGCCCTAAGCGAATGAACAGCAGGCCCCTTCGATTTATTCAACATCTTAGACTGAATAAACGTTTTATCAATAACTTTTCCCATCTCTCCCCCGAGGGCATCCACTTCCCTGACCAAATGCCCCTTAGAAGATCCCCCTATATTGGGATTACAAGGCATCAAAGCAATGCTATCCACACTAACAGTAAAAATAACCGTCTCCATGCCAAGCCTGGCACATGCAAGCGCCGCCTCACATCCAGCATGCCCCGCCCCTACCACACAAACATCCACCTTTTCCCGTATCCCTAAATCCAACATCTGCCCACTTCCCTTTCCATCAAAAAAATACCTATGAAATAATCTTTTTAAAACTTACTTTCGTAACATTTAAACATTCTTATGCTGAACTTTTACCTACTTTCCCATACAAAACTTGGAAAATATCTCATTCACCAAATCCTCCCCCACCTCTTCCCCTATAATCATTCCCAAAGAGGAATAACAGCTCATCAAATCAATGGAGTAAAAATCCTCCGGCATATCCTCCTCAATACTTTTCTTCACCTGGAGCATACTATCATAGGCATCCATAATGGCTTCCTTATGGCGCATATTTGTAATAATCACTTCATCATCAAAAGAAATTTTTCCATGAAGAAACATATTTTTTATAGTATCTTCAAATACATCCATCCCAATATTTTCTTTCATAGAAACTTTTATCATATGAATATCAGAAAAAATATTCTTTCCGCAGGAACTTTTTAAATCATCATCCAAATCCATACGTTCTCCCCATCGGCTGCCCATTTTCTCCAATACCATATCCTCTGTTACAAAAGCATCCAAATCCGTTTTATTCAAAAGGACTATTGTCTTCTTGCCAGCTATCATATCAATAATTTCATCATCATTTTCGTCCAAAGAAATAGAAGCATCAATTACATAAACAATCAAATCCGCATTGAGCGCATATTTTTTTGCCCTCTCCACCCCTATCTTTTCTACTACATCCTCCGTAAAACGAATTCCTGCCGTATCAATAAGATTCAAACAAATGCCATTCAAATTAATATGCTCTTCCAATGCATCCCTGGTTGTTCCCGCAATATCCGTAACAATCGCTTTTTCTTCGCCCACAAGCACATTTAAAAAAGAAGATTTCCCGGCATTCGGTTTACCCACAATCACCGTATTAATCCCTTCCTTAAGTACCTTCCCATTTTCCGCCGAATCCATCATTTTCTTCAAGCGAAGCAATATTCCATCCACTTTTTTCGACAGCCTATCCTGATATCCATCCAGGCTGATATGCTCCGGGTCATCCAAAGCCGACTCTATAAATGCAATTTCATAAATTATCTCATCCCTCAACTTACTGACTTCATCAGAAACCGCTCCCCTCAACTGGCTCACAGAATTCTTCAAAGCAAACCTATTTTTCGAATGAATAATATCCATCACAGCTTCCGCCTTGGATAAATCTATCCTCCCATTCAAAAAAGCCCTCTTCGTAAACTCCCCCGGCTCCGCCAGCCTCGCCCCATTACGAAGTACTGTTTCCAATACCCTATTCACCATCAGAACTCCCCCATGGCAATTAATTTCCACCGTATCTTCCGCAGTATAACTATTAGGAGCCTTCATCAGGCTCACCATCACCTCATCAATAACCTTACTTTCTTCCAATACTACATTACCTTGATTACACTTTTCACCTTCCACGATATATCCATAATGAATGGTATGGGACTTAAAATCTCTCAAACCATATTTTCCCGATTTTGTCCTATAAATCTTATCCACAACATCTATAGAATCCTCCCCGCTTATCCTCACAATCCCAATACCAGAATCCGTCATCCCGGTAGCTACCGCTGCAATCGTATCACTCTTCATATCCTTCACCATTTCCATGAATTTTTTATATAGTACCTGTGCATTTGCCCTATTTTAAAAGGAAAAAGTTTTCTTAACAGAAGGCGGCACGGATATCCGTTTCTTTCGACCCTAACGGATACCAACCACAAAAACCTTCTGTTTAGAAAACTCCCTTTTAAAATAATACAAATGTACAGGTACTATTATTTTCTGGCGGACGCCCTCCCGCCACCAAAAAAGTAAGATTCCCCCTACCTCTTCAAAGTAACCACAACTCTCCGAAACGGCTCTTCGCCCTCACTATGGGTAGTAACATACTTATCCCCCTGCAGAGCAGAATGTATAATACGTCTTTCATAAGGATTCATAGGCTCAAGGGAAACAGGCCTCTTCGTCCTCTTCACCTTATAAGCAATATTTTTAGCCAGATTCTCTAAAGTCTCTTTTCTCCTCTGACGATAATTCTCCGTATCCACTTTCACCCTGATATAATTTTCCGATTCCTTATTGACCACTAAGGATACTAAGTACTGCAAAGAATCCAATGTCTGCCCTCTTTTACCTATTAAGACACCCATCTCATCCCCGCTTAAATCAATATTCATATAATTGTCCAATTCATCATATTTGATATCAACCACTACGATAAGGTTCATCGCCTGAAAAACTTTATCTAAAAATTCCTTAGCATTATCTGTAACGGAAGACTTCACCCTTGCCTTAATAATAGCCGGTTTAGAACCGATGCCAAGAAAGCCTGAGGAACCTTCTTCTACAACGGTATATTCTAATTTATCACTTGTTACAAGAAGCTTCTGGCATGCTTCCGTAATCGCATCGTTAACTGTTTTTGCTGATATTTCCATATATTCCATTACAGTGCCCTCCCTTTATTTTCTATTATTTTTCTCATTATATTGTTTTACCATATTCGCTTTAGAGGCCAGGCTTCCCGGTTTCGCATTTTTATTATAATAGTCCGTAGAATTTCTCACTGCCGCATCCTTTTGTTCCTGTGTCATCTGGGATGAAGAAGCATTGGCCTTGGAAGCTATATTCCTTGTTTTCATATTGGCATAGCTATTAATTTTATTAGGGTCAATACCGGCTTTTGCAAGCTTTTTATTTCTTTTTTCCACATTTTTCTTAATAACTTCATCCAAATCCATTTTATCGATGTGCTTATTAATCACTACCTGCTGGATACTTCTCACCACAGCACCTGCTATCCAGTAAAGTCCCATACCTGCAGGAAGAGTATAACAGAAAATAGCCGACATAATAGGCATCATATAATTCATTGTTTTCATGGAAGAAGCCATCGGATTGTCCTGTGAATTATTATTTTCCGGCTGAGGCATCAGCTTCGTATTAATCCATTGGGTTACCGCCGCAAAGAGGGGAACAGCTATTGCAGCCGCTACCATAAGGTAAGCCCCGGATGAAAGGGATTCCTTCACTATAAAAGAAGGCGAATTCCCAATATTAAGGCCTAAAAAGTTATTATACTTTTCCAATGTAGCAACTGTATTCGTTACATCAGAAGATAAGGAAGGAAACTTTTCAGCTATGCTGTGCCATTCCAATGTAGATGCCCGGTTCAGCACATCAATATAAGTATTCTGTATATATTCCATATTGCCGCCGGTAAAAGCTTCATTACTAAACTGTTTTACAAACATTCCGGCATCTTTAAATGTCTGGATAAATTCGGCGCTCCCTGTCTGTGAAATCAACTTGTCCACCAGCGGGAAAAAAGCTTCTTTAATCTTCCCTACATAAGCCGGCATAGAATAAATTACACGGTAAAGGGCAAATAAAATCGGCATCTGAATCAAAAGCTGTAGACAGCTGCCTGTAGGAGAAACCCCGTATTTGGCATATACAGCCTGAGTTTCTTCATTCATCCTCATCATGGATTCATTATCTTTCTTATTTTTATACCTGGCCTGAATCGCCTGAAGTTCAGGGTTCATCTTCGCTGAAAGCTTGGAAAATTTCTGCTGCTTAATAGTAAGAGGCATCATAAGAAGATAAATTACAATTGTAAATAAAATAATAGATAAACCTATATTAGGAATACCAATCTTGTCCAAACAGAAAAAGATTCCTTCCATAATATAGCCGAGAAGCTTCGCCACCGGCCCTATTAAAAAAGTCTGATTCTGCGTTAAAATTATACCCGGCAATTTCTTTCCTCCTAGTTTTTGATTCTACGGAACAGGATCATATCCTCCCTTTGAAAAAGGATTGCACCTTAATATTCTCCAAATCATCAAAAGCCCGCCTTTCAAAGCCCCATACTTGGTTACCGCTTCCAAACCATATGAGGAACAGGTAGGTATATACGGGCATTTCGTTGATTTCATAGGAGATATATACTTTCTATAGAATTTAATCATGTAAATAAGCAATTTTTTCATAGCTATTTTCAAATCAAACTTCATAAAAAAACATTTTAATAATATGATGAAGTTTTCCAAGATGTAATAATGCGCTTTCTATCTCGGCATACCCAGCCGATTTCGCATTGTTCCTCGCAACAACTACTATATCTAAACCACTATTAAATATATTTTCATGTAGTCTGTAGCTTTCTCTCACCAGCCTTGTCACCCTATGGCGCACAACGCTGTTTCCCACCTTTTTACTCACTGATATTCCAATCCTGTTTATCTCCATGCTATTTTCCAATACATACATTACAAGATACTTATTAGCGTAAGACTTACCATTTTTATAAACATTCCTGAAATCATCATTTTTTTTTAAGGAATCCGAGAATTTCATTAAATATAATACTCCTTGTACAAAAGAATACTTCCATTTTCCTATAAGGTAAAAAAGGCCACAAAACTGCGGCCTATGCTGATAATCTCTTTCTTCCTTTTGCTCTTCTGGCAGCTAAAACTCTTCTTCCGCCTTTTGTACTCATTCTGGCTCTGAAGCCATGAACTTTTTTTCTCTTCCTTTTATTTGGCTGAAATGTCATTTTCATAATCGATGCACCTCCTTTTCCAGCCTTTCATCTATATAATATGTGAAAAGCAATTATATTTAAGCAAATGTATTGAAAAATATCGTTACAATTATAAAGGATAAAAAGCATTACGTCAAGTAAATAAAGCCAATTTCCATGAAATAAAAATACCTAAAAAAAGCCGGAAAAATCGTGATTTTTACTAACCCAACATATAGATATAAACTGATGGACAAAACCACAAAATATAGATGCAAAAAAGTTATCCACAATAATTTTTCATATTTCGATTTTTCATACAAATTATACACAATATGTGTATAATTTGTGGATAAATGAAATATAGCATGTGAAAAATTTTTTT
>BLLT01000023.1 GCA_011958945.1 Lachnospiraceae bacterium
CGGAAGGCGGCATTGCCTCTAACGATGGCATCCTGATGGAGTTTAAAGTGCAGGATGAGGACGAGAGGGAATTGTCCGATACGGTGCGCAATGCCCTCCGGCAGATAGAAGAAAAGGGTTACCAGTCCAGCCTTATTGCCAAAGGAATCCCGGAAAAACGCATACGGAAGTACGGTTTTGCTTTCTGCGGAAAGAAGGTATTGCCTTATAATTTTCCGCGCTTCTTCGGATGCTGTCAAACTCATCTTTACATCCGGTATAATCCTGCTTCAATATAACATACTTAATATTGGGATATTTCACCGCCAAATCTACCAATGGCTGATGGGCTATCATGCCATCCCCTATTTCCGTAAACAATTCGCATTGAACAGGAAGTATATTTTCTATTTCATTCCCTTGAAGCACATTCGGATACTGGATATTATAGGCAATTGGATGATACCGGTAGAATTTCCACATATTAAACTTATCAATCTCTTCTAGCGGATAATCCTCCTGAACGATGGCCTCAACCCTATCATGATATTTTTCCAAAACTTTTAACGGATTCACAAGCCCCCGCAAAAGCCAATACTGGTTCAACTGTACAGACAGATATTCCGGTTCCGTATACTCCATCAACTGCTCAAACACAGTCTTTCCATCCAACATCTGCCATTCGTGAAAATGATTTTCATACAAAAGTTTCAGGCCCTTTTTCTTGCATTTTGCCCCAAACTCATTGTACATTCGGCACTTTTCCCTTAAGATTTCCAAAGTCGGAAAGTAATCCACATGAATAAGCATATATTCCATCCCCACCGCACTTGCGAAATCCAGGCTGGCATCCCAGGTATCTGTTTCAGTACGCAGATACCCGCCGATTACTTTCTTTCCCGTCCGTTCTATTTCCTTTTTCCATTCGGAAATCCCATGCCCATAGTAAATTCCCAATTTATCATCCAAAAGCGGCGCCGGAAGTTCCAGGAAATTATAGATTTCTGCACATCTATGCAATGCCTCCAAAGGAAACGAATGCATATATTCCCGTGCGGAATACATCTGCAAGCATACTTTCATCAATATCACCTCCCAAACTTTATCCCCAACCTTTAGAACCTCTTTGTTCCTGATTGGGCAAATCTGTCATTGAAATACCTCAAAAAACACATCCGGGTTGGGGCCTATTTTTTCATTCTTCCCCTCCAGGGCATTTATCCTTTCCATCTGTCCATCATCCAACGCAAAATCAAAAATGCGAAAGTTGGAGTCAATCCTGTCCGCATGAACCGATTTTGGAAATATTCTGTGCCCTTTCTGAATATGCCACCGCAAAATCACCTGCGCCGGAGTACGCCCGCTTTCCCCGGCCACAGCCCCGATGGTAGGATCTGCAAAAATTGCCCCGCCGCACATCATCGGACTCCATGCCTCAGTCAAAATCCCCCTCCCCAGGCAATAATCCGCCAGTTCATTTTGCGGATAATAAGGATGAGACTCAAACTGATTTACCATAGGCAGCACTCCCGTTTCCTTTTCCACCGTTTCCAGATGATGAATGTTGAAATTACATACGCCAATTACCCGAACCGCCTTTTCCTCATAAAGCCGGATAAACGCCCTCCATGTATCTGTAAAAAGATATTTTCCCGGCCAATGAATTAAGAAGCAGTCCAGATAATCCAGTTGCAGATTATTCATGCTTCTATCAAATGCCCTAAGCGCGCTATCGTATCCCTGGTCTTTGGCCGTCAGTTTTGTTGTAATATAGATTTCCTCCCGTTTGATTCCAGATTCCCTTACCGCATTCCCTATTCCCGTCTCAGAGAAGTATTGTCAAGTGTGTTTGTAAACTTTTGACACAATCTTGTAACTGCCAACAAAAATATATGTGTACCTCAAAACTACAAACGAATTCCAATGCTCATCAGTTGCCTTTATTCCCCTACTTTTATTTCATATGAAATGGCATACTACAATCGTATATATCAAAATATTGTTGGATTATAATTTCCTACTTCATGTTTCATACATTCAGCGATGCCTTTTTATTCTTTCAACATCTGAATTACCGTATCATAATTTTCAGGTTGATGGGGAAAGGTACAGTTTGTACAATCTTTTATCTTTCTCCCTTCTTTTTCTATATATGAGGGATTCCCCGGACACTTCTCCCTTAAATACAACGGACAATAACAAAACAAACAATTGAAGTCTCCCAATTTCTTATGACAGGGAAAATATTGGCAATCTCTGTTTTCAAAAAATCGGTGTGAATTTTGCATACTCACTTTTACTCACTTCCTCTACTACTATATCATTGCTTTCTTATATTTCCTTGCCTTATCAACAAACTCTTTTGCAAACACAGGATTTGACGGATAATATAAATGCGGAAAACCCATCCACTTTGTTTCATTTTCTATAATACAGGAATATTCTTTTCCTGTCACTGGCTTGGCTGCTATTACATCCGCTCCATTATAGGTACTGTCATAATAATGAAATTCATGTCCTTTTATACCCTCACCATTTAATAAAAAATGCTTCTTCTTTTCCCAAAGTTCTATATAACCGAAACGAACCAGTTTTCCAGTATAAAAACAAGTTGCCGGAATAACACCTGCCATATCATAACAAAGTCCTTCTTTATCTTTCAAGAAAGAATGTAAATACATAAATCCGCCGCACTCTGCCACGATTGGCATTTCATTTTCCGCCGCGTTTTTGACTGCCTCACGCATTTTCGTATTTGTACTAAGCTGCTTTGCATAAACTTCTGGATACCCGCCCCCAATTAACAAGGCATGACATCCTCCCGGCAGTTTTTCATCCCGCAACAGAGAAAAATACCTTATCTTTGCACCATACTCCTCCAACAAGTGAATATTATCGGCATAATAGAAACAAAAGGCTTCATCTTTTGCCACTGCAATCGTGGGACGGCTATCCCATACAGCAACTCCTTTCATTACGTCACTGACTGCTTTCTCATGATTTATGTCTCTGCAACTGTCAAGCAGCGCTTTTCCCGTCAGTGTTTCATCAAATTCCAGTTCTTCTGCACTTTCCGCTATTTCTTTTATACACTCTACGGAAACGGTTTCTGAAAATAATTCCGAAACTGCCTGTAATTTTTCTTTAATATGATCCACTTCATCAGGCAGAAAAAGTCCCAAGTGCCTGCTCTCAATATGCAGTTCCTCCTTTTCCGGCAAAAATCCAAGTAACCTTATTTGCAGTTCTTCCTCTATCAATGGCTTTAATGTTTCATAATATCCTTTTGACATCCTGTTCAGTATGATACCTTGTATCAGATGCTTTTTATCATAATTAAGAAACCCTGCTATTAATGGTATAATGGAACGCCCCATCCCCTTCGCATCAACAACAAGTACAATCGGCGTTTTTGTCACTTCTGCAAGATGATAAGAAGAACCTTCTTTCCTGACTCCGCCTAACCCGTCATATAGTCCCATAACGCCCTCAAAAACTGCAAAGTCCATTTTCATTGCACTTTTTTGAAAAAGTTTCCTTGTCTTTTCTTCATCTGTAAAAAATGTATCCAGATTTTTTGCCTGAACATCTATTATCTTTTCATGAAACATCGGATCAATATAATCCGGTCCACATTTATAAGAAGCCACTTTCAAGCCACAATCCTTTAATACCTGAAGCAAGGCGCAGGTGACTACTGTTTTTCCGCTTCCACTTTTAGGGGCAGCAATCATAACTCTTTTTATTTTCATGCAAATATCACGCCTTTCTTTCAGGCTCTTCGTCACAGAAATCAAATGCACAAATCCAAACCGGATTCTCAGACTGCATCAAATGATAACTTCCTGCTTTTTTTGCCCTGCTTGCCTGTAATTGCACAACCTCTTCTTCTTTTATCATATCATCCATTGATAAAATCTCTCTCATTTCACAAATTGTCTCCATACTGACAGCATTTACCACAACCCTCATGTTGGGATTCATCTGTCGGAGTGACGCCAGTATTTCCTTTAATCTGCCACCACTTCCTCCTATAAATGCGTGTGTTGCCATTGGAAGTCCAGTTAGTCCCTCCGGCGCTATCGACTCTACCACTGTTACATTCTGCAGTTCAAACTTCTTTTTATTCCTTTCAATTAAAGAAACTGCCTCCGGATTCTGCTCCACCGCATACACCTGTAGATCGTCAGAAATGCCCGCTATTTCTATTGCAACGGAACCGGTGCCACTACCAATGTCATAAACTACTGCCTTTTCTCTTAATCGCAGCTTACAGATACTAATCTCTCGAATCTCTTCTTTTGTCATAGGAACCCTGTCCCTGATAAACTGTCCATCTGCAATACCATGTGTCAATCTTCTTTGCATAGCATACGGATTTTTGACAAAACATGTATATAACCCTTCCTCCTTCAATTCCATACACTCTAACGGCGTATGATTCTCTACCCGCTGTTCCTCATAGGATAACTGAAACCCAGTTATGATTTCGCATTTTTGCATTCCCGCATCTATCAACAGTTCTCCCAACTGATTTATATCTTTCACACCGGATGTAATCAGAAATGTTTTTGGACTGCTTTTGATCCGGCGTACAAGGTTACATATTTTTTTCCCATGTATACTGTAAACAGCCGCATCCTGATAGCTTTCTCCAATGCAGGAAGCCAAATAAGCTACGGAAGAAATACCCGGAAGAATACGCAAAGATGCCTTTATGTGTCCTTCTGTGATCTCTTTTTCCAGTGCCGCATATAAAGACTGACACCCACTATAAAATCCGCTATCTCCCGAAAAAAGAATCAAAACTTTTATATTTTTCATATATAAACTTTCACTCTGTATATCATGCAGATAAGGAATGATCTGTTCTGCCTGATAAAAAGGATGTTTTTCTGCTTTAGAACATACGGTATTAAGCATTCTCTCTGCACCTAATAAAATGTCTGCTTCACTGATCACCCTCTCTACTTCTTTCGTTAGACCGTTTACATGTCCCATACCAATACCTGCTAGAAAAATTTCCATATTCTCTTTTATCTGATTCTTCGCCCTAAATTTTTCTCCTCCCATATCTTCGAGTTTTTGGCATATTTCAGAAAAAGAATACCCTTCTCCCTCTTTGGGACAGCCAATTACAAATATCTTCGTTCCAGTTCTTTTTGCGGCGTTCAATTTTTCCTGATAACCTCCGGGCACACCGCTTTCCTTCGTTACAAGATAAGCTATTTCATATTGGCGAATGATAGCCTCATTCATCTCTGTAGTAAAAGGTCCCTGCATTGCGATAACCTGTTTCCCGCAAATCCCCTGCTCTGTACAAAGAGAAAGACTTTCCACACTTGGAAGTATCCTTACATACAATCTATGCTTTATTCCTTCAGAAACACAATATTTGTACAATTCCTTGCTTCCGGTAGTCAAAAGAATATTTCCTTCCGTATCTTCCAACGCTTTCACACATTCTTCGTTTGTTTCAAAATAGGTAATGCCGTTTTCTCTCTCTGTAATACCGTCTCTTTTCAACCTTAAATAAGGAATTGATATTCCAATCTGCCCCATTTCTTTCAATGCTGCCTGTATATTATAGGTAATCTCTTTGGCAAAAGGATGTGTTGCATCTACCACAACATCAAATTTTCCATTGCTCAGGAACCTTTCTATCTGTTCCTGATTCATTCTTCCCTGATGTACTTTTACAAAGGGATGCTGTCTTAAAACAATTTCGCCATACTCCGTTGCCACACAGATCGTATGATTTATTTCAGCCTCTGCAAGATATTCCGATAATTTTCTTCCTTCAGTTGTCCCTGCAAATATCAATATTTTTTTCAATCTTATAGCCTCTCCTTGTAACAAATTTCCCATTTATGTTCTCCGAGCCGGAACTTCCAATAAATACCGTGGTAAACATATTTACTTCCCTCTCCTTTAACTGCTTTAAGGTACAGATTGCTGCCATCGTCCCTTCTCTTCCAATATTCTCAACATAACCACAGATACGTTCCTCTTCTATGCTGCGAAGCAGGATATTACAAGCCCGCATCAGATAGTCCTTTCTTTTATGGCTGGATGGGTTATAAATCACAATGACAAAATCACCTGCTGCGGCAGCTTCAAGCCTTTTTTCTATCTTCTCCCACGGTGTCAGCAAATCGCTCAAACTAACCACGCAAAAATCATGATTAAGAGGTGCCCCCAGAGCGGCTGCCCCACTACTTGCAGCCGTAATTCCTGCAATAACAAAAAGTTCTGTTTCCGGATATTCTCTTCCAATCTCATACATCAACGATGCCAGTCCATAAATCCCTGCATCACCGCTGCAAACAAGCGCCACCCTTTTCCCTTTTTCCGCTTCCTGAAAACACAGCCTGCACCGCTCCTCTTCCTGACGCATAGGAGTATCTAGCAGTTCCTTCCCCTGAAAACGCTGTCCAAGCAGCTTCAGATAAGTCGTATATCCGACAATGACATCTGCCTGCTCAAGTACATAGATTGCCTCCCCCGTCATCATCTCTTCCCTGCCCGGTCCCATTCCCACAATATAGATTTCATTCTTCATCAAAACACACCTTCCACTCTCTTTTTGCCACTGCAATCGTCATTCCATTTTCCGCGACTTTTGGAAGAATCAGTTTTCCATCTTCTCCACAGGCTTTCACTGCTGCCCTTTCACAAACATTATCAACGCCAACCTGATTCTTAACAAACATAGACTTTGTAAATGTTCCGTTTACTTCCCGCAAATCTTCTGCTGTATATGTAAAAAATGGAATCCCTTCTTTTCGACACCATTCAACAATCCCCTGTTCATCTCGCTTTTGCGAAATAGAGGACAGCGCGAAAATCTGCATGATAGAAATTCCTTTTTTCTTTATTGCTTTTAAGATAAAATCATCAATTTCATTTGCTTTTTTCCCTTTTTTACAGCCAATTCCTATGACATACTCCCGCGGTTTCAGCAAAAGAGAAGTATCAAACATATCATCTTTTGAAGTTACCACAACATCAACAACTCCCATAGGCGGATATGGAACAAACCGTATACCTGACTCTCCCCCAATGATTTCATGCCCCGCTTCTATGGACATCGTAATTTC
This sequence comes from Lachnospiraceae bacterium, assembly GCA_011958945.1. Lineage (GTDB taxonomy): Bacteria > Bacillota > Clostridia > Lachnospirales > Lachnospiraceae > Kineothrix. The sequence goes on from BLLT01000023.1 coordinate 7,080, forward strand.
TTTTCCGGCTAATACCTTTGATGATACCTTAACTATCCCATCTTTATTTGCAATATATAATCTATTTCTTTTTGCAAACAAATCCACAGCAAATTTTTTATTAAGATCTGTTGCCGTAGTAATCACTGCTTCTGCCCCTGTTTTCTCTGCTATATGATTTGCAAGATCGTTTGCACCGCCCATATGTCCTGATAAAATCGGAATGACATATTTCCCTTTTTCATCCATTACAAGCACCGGAACATCATGTAGTTTATCTGTAAGAAATGGGGCTACTGCCCTGACTGCAATTCCGCAGGCGCCTATAAACAACAAGGCGTATTGCTCCTGCATCCGTTCCTTTGCCCAATCTCCAACAGATTTTTTTAGAAATAAGATATCTGAATAAATATCATCCTTTATGCCTGCCTCACATTTTGTATATAACTTGATTTCTAATTCCTTCTCCAACAGTTTTACAATACTTTCCGAAAGTTGTTTTCCATTTTCCGTAAAACTGATAACACTTAGTTTCATATCCTTCCTTTCAGGAAGAACGCCGTCCTTGCGTTCTTCCAAACGAACTTAGAATTTCTTAGGCGGTGTATTTTAGCGCCTTAGAAATTCTTTTCGTTTTCGGTACTCAGTCGAAAAATCCGGTGCATACAACCTTGATTTACTGTAATGCTGATGAGCGATTGCATCTCCGACCAATATAAGGGCTGTTTTCGTAATCCTATGTGCTACAGATACATCATATAATGTCTCAATTGTACACAGGTATGCCTCCTCCTCAGCCCAAGTTGCCTTATAAACAAGTGCTGCTGGTGTTGTCTCCTTATACCCACCCTCAATTAACTGTTTACTTAATTCCCGAATCATTCCGGCACTTAAATAAATTGCCATAGATGCCTTATGTGCTGCAAAGCTCTTGATACTTTCCCTATCCGGCACTTTCGTTCTGCCTTCCATTCTTGTAATAATCAGGGATTGTGAAATTCCCGGCAATGTATATTCAAGATTCAGGGATGCCGCTGCGCCAAAACAGGCACTTACCCCCGGACAGCTCTCATAAGAAATGCCCAGCACATCCAACTCATCCATCTGTTCCCTGACCGCACCATAGATGCTCGGCTCTCCTGTATGAAGGCGCACAGTTGTTTTTCCTTCGTTTTCCGCATCAGAAATAATCTGTATCACTTCTTCTAATGTTAGTTTTGCACTGTTATGTATCTCGCAGTCTTTTCTTGCATATGTAAGCAGTTTGGGATTCACCAAAGAACCTGTATAAATAATCACATCTGCCTGTTCTAATAAACGCATTCCCCTGACTGTTATCAAATCTACTGCGCCTGTTCCTGCCCCAACAAAATAAACCATTCCTCTGCCCCCTTACTTTTTGCCAGTTCCCCATACTCATTGGAAAACAGAATACAATCTGTTTTCATTTTTCCTCCAGCGCGGTTTTCCATATAATAGCAGATACGCTCTGCAATCTGTTCCATAACCTGCTGCAATTTCCCGCTTTCCTCTATAACAGAAACTGCCTCTTCCGTTGTCAGGCATTCCAATATTCTTCTTATCTGTAAAGGTTCTATCTGCTCCTTTACGGAAAATGCCGCAAGAAGCTCCATCCTGCAATCCGCTTCTTTGGAATGGGTATTCATAATTCCGCCTGCAACCTTGATCAGCTTGCCTATATGACCGGTCAGGAGCATTTTCTGAAATCCCATTTCTACTGCCATATCAATGGTTGCACCAATAAAATTGCTGCACTTCACGCTTTTATCCAAATCGTATCCATATGTTTTCCTCATAAACTCCAAACCATAATTTCCCGGCGAAACAGCAACATAATCAAATCCTAAAATCCGTCTTTGACGCAATTCTACCCGAATGGTATCAATCAGTGCCTGACTGCTCATTGGCTCTACAATGCCACTCGTCCCTAATATGGAAATACCGCCAACAATACCAAGTCTTGGGTTAAAAGTACGTTCGCACAGCTTTTCACCTTCTGGCACTGAAATCTCAATCCGCAAGCCACCTTTATAATCCACCAGTCTGCAAACTTCTAATACTTCTTTTTTTATCATCTCCCTTGGAACACGATTGATTGCCGCGTTGCCTACAGGTTGGTCAAGTCCCGGTTTTGTCACTCTCCCCACCCCTATTCCGCCTTCAATGACGATTTCTTTTTTCACATTTTCTTCTGCATACGAAACTTTCGCATAAATCCAGGTGCCTGTTGTAATATCCGGATCGTCCCCACCATCTTTTTCTACCGCACAGCTTACTTCATTTTCCCCACACATGATATCCAAAAGTTTTGCATTGTACAGTATACCCTTTGGCGTTTCTATCGTAATTTCCGTCTTTTTTAATCCTGTCAGCAGCATATAAGCTGCGGCTTTTGCAGCCGCAGCCGCACAGCTTCCAGTCGTAAAACCATATCGCATTTTGATTTTCCTTCCTACCATGTGAAACTTAGAAGTTCTTGACGAAACGCCCATTGGCATGAGTCTTTAGAACTTCTTTTCACATTGGTACAATACAGCATTACAAATTGCCGCAGCAATATTACTTCCACCTTTTCTTCCTCTGTTAATGATGTATGGAATATTTGTTTTCAATATAAGTTCTTTTGCCGCTTCCACATTGACAAATCCCACCGGAACACCAATGATAAAGGCTGGTTTCCAATCCAATTTTTCCATCATTTCATACAGCTTGATCAAAGCCGTTGGCGCATTTCCGATTGCAAAAACAATTGGTTTTGCAATTGCTGCCGCCTTTTCCATACTGACCGCTGCCCGTGTCACATTCCTTTGCTTTGCCAGAAGCCGTGTATCTTCATCTGCCATAAAACAATGCGCTTCTCCGCCAAACTTTGCAAGCACCTTTTTATTGATTCCAGACAATGCCATATTGGTATCTGTTACTATGTCAGCTCCATTTTTTATCAACTCTTTCAAAATTTCCACTGCTCCTTTGGAATAGCAAAGCGTTTCAGCATAATCAAAGTCCGCGCTGGTATGTATTACCCGCTTTGTAATTAACTCCTCCTCTTTGGGGAGACTGATATTTCTCTTTAAAAGTTCTTCTGTAATGATCTCAAAGCTTCGCTTTTCAATTTCCTCTGGCGGCAGATATTCTATTTTAGAATCTTCCATGTTCCATCTCCCATATGTTATAAGTTTTCCAGTAAAATCTTATTTTCGTTTCTGTTCTTTACTGCAATACGGTAAAATCCTTTTCCTAATCCCCTGAAATTACCACAATCCCTGATTAAAATTCCTCTATTCAGTAACTTCTCATATAAAGGTTTATCACTGTATATAGTGATAAAATTCGACACAGACGGAAATGTCCTCAATCCTATTTGCATAAGTCCTTTTTCCATATACTGTCGTTCTTCTTCAATATAAATTTTTGTTTTCTCAATAAACTCTGCCTGCTTAGCACATATACACCCCGCTTCCTGCGCAAAACAGGAAAGATTCCATTCAGGGATTTGTCCGGCTATTTTTGTATGTACTGCATTATTTTTACATACCAAATACCCTAAACGCACTCCCGGAATTGTAAAGATTTTTGTAAAAGTCCTTACAATTATCAGATGTTCATATTCATCTATCTCAGGCAGTAAAGAAAACTGATTCCCACAAAATTCAATAAAGCATTCATCTACTACCACATAAATCCCTTTATCCTTACAATGCAAGATCAGCTCTTTCATCAGCTCTTTGTCTAAAAGATTTCCAATCGGATTATTTGGATTAGCAAGAAAAAGAAGATTTACATCGTCTGTCAGGATACGCTTCATTTCCTCTTTCAAACAAAAATTATTTTCCTGCTTCATCTCATAATAAATAATGTCACTGTCCACTGATTTTGCCGCATATTCATATCCATAAAAGGAAGGCACCGGGATCACGACTTTCTTCGGTTTTATGCCATGAACAATCGCCATAAAAAGTTCTGATGCCCCATTTCCGAATAGCAAATATTCCTTTGGCACTCCAAGAAATGTACTGACTGCCGCTCCTAATCTTTCCGCTTCCATATCAGGATATTTCCCACACATCTCAACTGCCCTATGAAGTGCCTCTTTTACACATTCCGGTGTGCCAAGCGGATTTACATTGATTGAAAAATCAATATCCACATAATTCCTATAAACATCGCCGCCATGAATGTTCATCTATGTTCCTCCATTTGTCATTTTATCGGCTCCGCAGTGCACACTCGGAAAACCTGCGGTTTCCCTCGTTCGCAGGCATTCGCCTTATGCATCCGTAATTTGAAAAAATTGTCAGCAAGCTGCCATTTTTTCAAATTACGGATGCGCACTGCTCATTGCTATTGCGTACATTACCAACAGACATAACACCTCACACAGCCATGCAGTAATGTACATCAAATGATTCGCTCGTTTTATATCCTCGTATTCTACCCCTCGTACCGCCTCGCCTATATACGGTTTCTTTACTATCTTTCCAAAATAACTGGCATCTCCTGCAAGCCTTATAGAAAGCGCACCAGCGCATACCGCCTCAGTCTGAGCAGAATTTGGACTTGTATGTTTTTTGCGATCCCTTTTATAAATTGTCCATGCACCTTTTCCCGAAAAATGTCTGCCTGCAAAAAAAGATGCGACAATCATAAGGCAGGCGCTGATTCTTGCCGGAAGAAAATTCACAAAATCATCCAGTTTTGCCGCTGCCCTTCCGAAATATAGATATTTGTCATTTTTATATCCAATCATGGAATCCATTGTATTTACAGCTTTATATAAAAATCCAAGTATCGGACCGCCAACTGCCAGATACAGCATCGGTGCGATCACTCCGTCAGAGGTATTCTCCGCCACCGTTTCTATTGCTGCTTTTGCAACTCCTTCTTCGTCCAGATGTTCCGTATCTCTGCCTACAATCATGGAAACAGCTTTTCTTGCCTGCTCCAGATTGCCATTTTTCAGACATTGATAGACCTTCATACTCTCTACTTTAAGACATTTTACTGCAAGTATTTGATAAGTCATAATACACTCCACCGCCACTCCCAAAACCGGATGCAGCCAATATGCCATAAACAGCAGAATTAGTGTAACTGCCACCACGCTAATAATCACAATAAGAACAAGCTCTATTCCCTGTCGAAACGCTCTTCCATTACTATCTGCCTTTTTATCTTTTCCCCTTATCCCCATTTCACGAAGTATTTTTTCGGTTCCTGCTATCAGTTTTCCAATCAGACGGATTGGATGCGGCAAATAATAAGGATCACCTAAAACTAAATCTAAAAGAAATCCCATGAAAAAGGCGATCATGTGATAATTTATCCAATGCCTCATATTTCCGCTACCACCTTTATCTGTTCATTATCTTCCTGTGTTGTCCTGACATTCACTCCTGTCAGTCTGCATACATAACCTCTACCATTTGACACCTGATAGTCAAAATAATCTTTTCTGCCATACAAACTCAGCAATGACATAATAGTTCCGCCATGAACGATCATTCCTACTAAAACAGAATTCTTTGCCTTTTGTCCGAAAGCATGATTCAATTCATGGCACATTCTTAAAAAACCACCTTTACATCGCAGCATAAAATCATTTCTGGTTTCTCCTTCCGGGAAATCCAATGTGCCATTGCTGCGGAGCCATTCCTGATACTGTGCATCATCCTTTAATTCTTCATAATTTCTATATTCAAACCGTCCGAAATTGATTTCTTCCCATTCTGGAATAACAATTGGGCATAATGTGGGATAAATAATTTTAGCAGTCTCTGTACATCTTTTCATGGGACTGGTAAACAGATACTCCACATCGGGATAAAGTTTCTGCATTTTATAAGATTCCAATATTTCTATCCCTTCTTCCGAAAGGGATTCGTCTGTTTTTCCCAGATATCTCCGTTCTTTATTTGCCTGCGTTGCACCATGCCGGATGAATGCCAGCATTATTTGATTTTCTGTCCGATCCCGCATATGATACGCTCTACCTCCTCTGCTCTCATTGCAAGTTGCACAAGAATCCTTCCTGTACGTTCCCTGTATTCTCTCTCAAACGGATCTATTGGAACAATCCCATTGCCAATCTCATCACATATAATAATACAGTCCTCATTGCAATCCAAAAATGACATAATTTCATCTTCCGGACATCCCCCGCTTACCATACAGTTCTTGATCCACTGATGAAGGTGGTTGATAATCACAATGTTTCCATTTAATTCCCTATCATTTGGCAAAACGCCATCCCACACCATATTTTTTTGCACATCATGCTTCAGAAGTACATACTCCAATTTCCCCTGCGCAGTTCCGCCTATTACTAGTTTCATCTTTTTCACGCTTTCCATATAAAAATTTCAATAAATGCTGCAATTACTAAAATACACCCCTCACAAAGAAGTACAAAAAATCCAGCCGTATCACCAGTCACTCCCCCAAATTCCTTCCTGCTGCGATAATAATAATAAACCAGCGTTAAGACAGCCGCCACTGCCACAATCAAACCTGCTGGAAAAGACTGGAAACACATCAATCCAATGCATAGTACACATTGTAAAGATAACGAGCCTTTCACAACCTTTTTGTGGGAACTGTCTGCGAAAGTATAAAGCATACCATCTTTTTTTGCGAGCGGAAAGGAAACGGCACTAATACCACACAAACAACGCGACAGAAAAAAGCCACAGCATACAATCTTTAACAGTGCATCACTTTCTATTTCCGAAAATGTACCAAAAAAAATCAACCCATAAGCAGCAAGCATAATGACTGCAAAAGCGCCAATATGGGAATCCTTTAATATTTCCAGCTTTCTCCCCTTTGGACTATAAGAATGTATCGCATCCATCGTATCCATAAAGCCATCTACATGAAATCCGCCTGTAATAAAAATCGGAATAGCCATTCCTATCGCCGTCCTACACCCAACCCCTATATGATACAAACCGCATAAATAATTCCAGAAATAAATGCAGCCGCCAATCAACGCCCCTATCCACGGAAAAAAACAAAAAATATATTTCATGTCATCTTCTTTCCACTCAAATTGCGGAACAGGAATTTTAGAATAAATGGATACTGCTATAAAAAAGGATTTTATTACTTGCATAACTGTTCCTTTCGCCGCTCTTATTTTTATGCACAGCTCACGGAAAGGAAATTACTGCTTTCGCAGTCCGTTCGCGTGCGGAAAATCCCACAAAGCGGGATTTTATTTGAAAATTACCGGAATCCCTGCTACCACTTCCACGATCCGATCAGCCAATGCCGCAAGTTTTTGGTTAATCTTTCCCATTGCCTGAATATACTTCGTTGTTGCATCGTCATAAGTAATTCCATCTTCAAATACATTATTACTTACCACAATTAAATGATTTGTCTGATCTTTCAACATCTTTATATCTCGTATAACATTATCCGTAACCTGCATTTCTGTCACAGCTTGTTCCTCTGAAAACATCTCATTTGCAGTCAGGTTAGAGATACATTCCAGCAAAACAGTCCTGTCTCCATCTTCCATTTTTTCCAGTGCGCCGGAAATCCGTGTGGGTTGCTCAATCGTGAAAAAACCTTTCCCATTTCTTAGATTCCTATGTCTATCAACCTTTTTCCTTCCCTCGTCATCAAAAACCTGCATCGTTGCAAGATAATATTTTTTCATACCTGACTGTGCAAGAGAAACAGCCGTTTTCTCCGCATAAGAAGATTTGCCGCTTCCACTTCCTCCAACAACCAAAATCATCATATTTATGAATACCTTTCATATTGTTCCACTTTAATATCCGAAAACAGAGTTCTTTTGCGATAAACACACATTGCCATTTCCAATAGCGATAGCATCATCACTGCCCCCGTTCCTTCGCCCAATGCCATTCTGCCGTCTATCACAGGTTCTATCCCTAATTCCTTCATAAGTTTCTCAACTGCTGGTTCTTTGCCTTTATGCGATGGAATCAGATATCGTATTGTTCCCTGTACAATTCTTTCTGAAAGCAATGCCGCTACCATGCTAATCACACCATCAAGCACTATCGGTATATGAAAAACGCCGCCGCCAATACAGACTCCAACAAGCCCGGCAATGTCCAATCCTCCTACTGTTTGAAGCACAGTAAGAGGTTCCGCTTCATAAAGTTTATACTTTTTGACCGCCTCAGTGATCATCTGCTTTTTACGCTGTAATTTTTCATCGCAAAGTCCGGCACCCCTTCCTGTCACTTCACCTGCCTCACATCTCAACAATGCCGCTGCAACCGCACTACTCGTTGTTGTATTTCCAATCCCCATTTCCCCGGTTGCGAGAATTTGATACCCCTTTCTTTTGCACTCTTCCACAATTCCTATACCGGTAAAAATTGCACTGACAGTTTCTTCTCTCGTCATAGCCGGTTCCTTACTAAAATTTCTGGTTCCGAAACGGACTTTTTTGTTAATCACTCCTGTGATCTGCTCTTTTCCATTGATTCCAATATCTACAGGAATCGTATCCGCTCCTATCACCGCCGCCATTATACCTACGGATGATGCGCCCCTTCCCATCTGCTCTGCTACTGCCGCTGTGACTTCCTGACCGGACTGGCTGATGCCTTCCTCTACAATTCCATTATCCGCGCACATGATGATGACAGCTTTTTTTGAAATATCAATTTTATCCGTACCTAAAATCGCGCCAATCTGTGCAGTAATCGTTTCAAATCTTCCCATTCCATCAAGGGGCTTGGCTATGGAATCCCAATTTTTCAATACTTTTTTGTATATTTTACAGTCTGGTTCCTGCAATTTCAGTTTCTTCAATGTTTCCTCTGTACGGTTATCTAATATGTGCCTCCCTGAGTATTCCATATATTTCCTCCATGTTTAGGTACTCCGATAAGATATCTGCCAGCTTATCATACTGTTTCTCTTTAAAATCCTTATAATCAATGCAGGATTCAATGGATAATCCCTTATTTTCAGCCAATGCAGTCACGAGAGCGTTTGCAATCGCAGCCCTGTCAAATATCCCGTGAATATATGTTCCGCATACATTTTTATTTCTTCCGGTCACAAACGCCGCTTCTGCGTCAAATATCTCAAATCTGTGCGGAGAATGCCCACTTTCTGGGCATTCTCCTGTGCGAAACATAGAAGTTCTTTGCGAAGCAGCCTCTGCTGCAAGCGTTAGAACTTCTTTTCGCACACTTTCCCCTATATGTATCTCATATCCATTAAACTCCAGTCCTGAAAGTATGGAAAAAAAACCTTCCATTTTATTCACTGTACCATGTACCTGACGGCGCACTTTTTCACGTTTCAGCCTTGTTGTGACAGGTAATAATCCCATTCCTTTCATAGTTCCGCCATTTTCCATTCCTTCCGGATCAGAAATATGCTCCCCCATCATCTGATACCCACCACATATACCACAAACCGGTATATTTTGCGCCATCTTTTTAACTGCTGCCTCCAATCCGTTTCCACGCATCCAGTCAAGGTCACTCATTGTATTCTTGCTGCCCGGTAAAAAGACCATATCTGGACATCCTAATTCTGCTATTGAAGCAATATAGCGCACAGACACCTCCGGTATCTGTTCAAACACATTAAAATCCGTAAAATTAGAAATTCTGGGATACCTGATTACTGCTATATCTATCTTTCCCTTTTCTTTTTTCCCAAAGCGCTCTGTCAGGCTGTCCTCATCCTCTAATTGTATATCCATATAGGGTACTACCCCTGTTACCGGAATACCTCTCTTTTCTTCCAGTATCTCAATGCCGGAATCAAGTAGTGAGCGGTCTCCCCTGAATTTATTAATAATCAGTCCTTTTACCCGTTTCCTTTCCTCTTCAGTAAGCAGCATCAGCGTTCCTAAAAGCTGTGCGAATACACCGCCCCTATCAATATCGCCTGCCAGCAATACCGGAGCATCCACAATCTCTGCCAGTCCCATGTTGACAATATCATTTTCGCGTAAGTTTACCTCTGCCGGACTTCCTGCACCCTCTATCACAATGATATCTGCCATTTCCTCTAACTTTCGGAAAGCTCTCTTTATATCCGGAATCAGCCTTTGTTTATAAGAAAAATACTCCCTCGCGCTCATGTTTCCAAGAACCAGTCCATTTACAATTACCTGTGATCCTGTATGATCTGTCGGCTTTAATAAAATCGGATTCATGCAAACCAACGGAGCAAGCCCTGCTGCTTCTGCCTGCATGACCTGAGCCCTTCCCATTTCTAGTCCTTCCTCTGTAACAAAAGAATTGAGTGCCATATTCTGCGATTTAAAGGGAGCCACCCTATATCCATCCCGTTTCATTATCCTGCATAGCCCCGCTACCAAAAAACTCTTTCCTGCACCGGACATGGTTCCCTGAATCATAATAACCTTTGCCATAATTACCTCTCATATTTTCCAATCTGCTTCATATACGCATGGAGCCTTTCATTTCCAATAAAGTCTTTTTCATTCATATCAAATAATAGTTCGATAAAATCCGATTCAAAAATCTCTTCCGGCGTCCCATATCGTTCCACATACTCTCCTTTAAGGCAGAGTATTTTATCAGAAACAATCTTTGCCAGTTCCAATTCATGTAAGGACATAATAACCGTCAACCCTCTTTTTTCCCTCATTTCCTGTAATAACAACAAAAATTCAAGCTTATATTTGATATCCAAATAAGACGTTGGTTCATCCAATACCACAATTTCCGGCTCCTGACAGATTGCTCTTGCCAGCATCACCCGTTGTTTTTGACCGTCACTTATCTTGTCAAAGTCTTTTTCACTGAGGTCTGTTATATGGGTAAGCTCCATCACTTCATCTACAATCAGCTCATCTTCTTCTGATAATATGCCAAACCATCCAGTATATGGATATCGTCCTGTTGCAACCATGTCTCTACAGCTTTTCAGTTCTACCCTTACCTTCTCGGTAAACACTACGGACATTCTCTTTGCCAGTTCCTCTGCCTTCATTTCAGACAAATCATCTTCTCCAAGATATACCGTTCCGCCAAGTAACCCAAGCTGCCCTGCAATACTTTTTAAAACAGTAGATTTCCCCGCCCCATTTGGCCCGATCAGGCACAGGATTTCTCCTTCCCGCAGTTTAATTTCCATATCCTTTATCAGTAGTTTGTTGTCATACCCCACACACATCTTTTTCGTAGAAAAATAGTAGTTCTTCATGCTTTTCTTCCTTTTATAATCCAAAGCACCACCGGCGCACCGAAAATTGCTGTCACGGTACTAATACTCAGTTCTGTTGGCGCAAGTATTGTTTTTGCAAGCAAATCACAAAACAAGCAAAAAGCACTTCCTCCAACAAAGCAGGCAGGTATCATCAAAATTGGTTCTGTTGTATTCAGCAATTTCTTAACCAACTGCGGCACCGCAATTCCAACAAATGAAATCGGTCCCGCAAATGCCACAATACACGCAGATAAAATACTTGAAAATATTACAATACACACGCGCAAAAGCTGTAAATTAACACCCACGTTCCGCGCATAGGCATCTCCCAACTGATAAGCGCCAAGCGGCTTTGACATCAGAAAAACCGCTAAAAACGTGGCGGCAACTACAACGGTCATAACTTTTACGCTTTCCCATGTCATTCCAGAAAAGCTCCCTCGTGACCAGTTATGAAGATTTACAATATCCGCATCATCAGCAAAAGTAACTACTAATTCCGTGACCGCCGAACAGATATAACCAATCATAACGCCGCTGACTACCAGCATTGACATATTATGGATTCTATGGGACATCAAAAGTACAAAACCCATAGATAACATAGCTCCAATAAAGGCTGCAAAAATCATAGATGCCGATGTCACCCTGATTCCCCTTCCCATGAGGAAAACCATTACAAGCGCCACTACCATTTTAGCTCCAGAAGAAATTCCTAAAACAAATGGCCCTGCAATCGGATTATTGAAGAATGTTTGCAAAAGATATCCCGCAAGAGAAAGCGCACCTCCAAGAATCAACACGGCTGTCGCCCTCGGAAACCTGATATCCCACAGAATCCTTGTTACCGTTTCATTACTTTCCTGCCCGCTAAATATTCTTGCTACATCCGGCAATGCGATCCTGACACTTCCAATACAAATATTTAATATGAAAAAAATGAAAACGCAGACTCCAAGCAAAAAGAAAACCGTAATGTTTCGATTTTTTCTATTCTTGCGCATAATAATCACACCCTACCTACAGGAAGAATGCCGTACTTTGGCATTCTTCTACGTGAGATTTAGAACTTCTTGGCGTTTCGTCCTATGGCGAAACGTCATTAGAAGTTCTTCTCACGTTATCCAGATGATAAAGATAGTTCATATCATCATTTTCTCCCTGTATCATCGCATGAATATCCTCAATGAAATATCCGATTGCCAGAGACTGCTGGTACATATCGTTTGTTGTACACCACACATTTCCATTCTCCACAGCCTTGAAATCCGCAAGCAGTTCACATTTATCAAGCAACTCCTCTACATTGGAAACGCCTCCATCAATAGAGCTGTTATAAATCAGAAAATCCGCATCTTTCGCACTGGCATAAAATTCTTCTACCTGTATATTCATGGTAGAACGCTTCGTTTCAGGATCGCCTAAATTTTGAAAGATATAATTGCCACCTGCAAGTTCTATCATCTTCGGAACATAATCAGAAGATTGGCGTACCTGTACCATACCATTGGAAGTAATGAAAAAGAAGGCTACTGTTTTATCTGTTCTCTCAGATGCACTTACTCTCTCAAGAATTGCTGCCTGATCCGTAAATATCCTTTCTGCTTCCTCTTCCTTTCCAAGCAGTGCCCCATATAATTTCACCCATTCTACCCTGCCAAGAGGATGTGACTCATAACTGGAATAGTCTATCATAACAGGGATTCCAAAACTCTCTAGCTTTTCCACTACTTCAGGTGAATGCGAAATCATCATGTTTTCTATGGCAAGCGCACAATGGTTTGAAACAAGCAGTTCATAATCCGGCTTACTGTATTTGCCTGCATAAAGGATATTACCCTTGTTCATTTCCTCTCTGGCAGCTTCAATAAACCAGCCTTCTTCCTTTTGCCCTGAAAAAGTAATGGAATCCAATCCATTCAATTCACTAAAAATATCCATTACCGAAGATGCCACCAGATAAATGTCTTTAATCGGTCTCTCAAGCACCACAACTTCTTTATCTAAAGTTAGCGGTACATCCCCATTTTGCGGTACAATCAAAAACTGTGTACCATCCATTGTTATTGTAAGCATGGTATAACCGCCCTCATAATAATCAACTTTAAAATTTTCCGCATACTGTAACTCCATGCTTCTCTCATAAACCAGTTCCTCTCCTATATCAAAACCTGATTCTTCCTCTATATCTGTCATCACTTCAGAATCGAGAGAAGGACTACTACAGCCATACAGCCATAGCAGCCCCATAAGAAGCAAAACAAACGCCTTTTTTCTTCCTCTCATTTTATCCCACCCATTCCTTGAAGCGAAACTTAGATTTTCTTTGATGTCTTAGAAAATCTTTTCGCTTTATTCTTTGACCGCTGTATCTAAATAGAAAGTAAGTGTATATTCTATTTCATGAGGTTTACTCATTGCAACAGTATCACCAATAACATCCATTGGTTCATCAAATATAAGAATGGGAATCTCAAATATAGAATTGCCTTCCGTATTTATAGGCAGATATTTTTCTCCATCTACTATCATATAATCATAATTAGGGCTGCTCCACTGTACGGTTGCTGTCGTTTTTCCATCTGCCACAGTTACAGTTACGGGAGATAAAATCTCTGCTTTACCGCTTCCTCCTTCAAAGGTAATTTCCATGCTGTATGTACCATCTTCCAAAGATACTGCATCTTTTACCTGTTCATCATCCTCAAGCGGAACTGGATTGGATACACTGACCTTATGGTCATACCATTTCCCCTTTGTTCCAATCAACGCTAAATCAAATTCTGTTTCCAATGCAGGGACTGGTACGTCAAAGCCATAGACTTCTTCTGTCATACCATCATTGTATGTGACAGTATCTTCTGTTGGTAAAAGCAGTTCTGCTCCTTCTTTCGCTGCATCGTCTGCCAATCCGGGATAAAGATTTAAAATCTTCTTTGAAATGAGCGTAATATGGATTGTCATTTCCCCATTCTCTACTGTCAGGGTTCCTTTGTTTTCATAGGCTTCATTGATGCGAAACATACTGCTGTCCGTGGTAAATTCTGCTATATAAATCCCATCTGCCAACTCCGCTATTTCCTGATCCTGCTCAGCTATTTCATCACTTTCAGATATATTTTCCGCCGACTCTTCCGGTAATGATTCCGATACATTTTCTGATGACTCCTGTGCATTTTCTTCTGCAACAGCATTTATCGCAGAATCAGATTCCTGTGCATTATTGTTATTTCCACAACCTCCAAACAGCATGACCGTAAGAAGGGCAGTAACAATTATTGTATTTTTCTTCATGCTTCCTACCCCGCCTGTTAATCTTCTAATACAGCCGCCGTATGTTCTACATAAAGCTTCTGAATAGCATCAATGGAACCAAGACCTGTGATCTGTACATCCACACTTTCAAAATTCCCGGAAGCATTGAACATACTAAGCCATGAATCTTCATCTTCTCCTGCCATATCATTATTGGCGTGGTCGCCTGCTACAACCATCAGTGGACGGAGTATTACTTTTTTATAACCCGCCTGTGTCACAGCATCTATCACTGCCTCACAGGATGTTTCCTCCGGTTCCCCCTCTACAGTACCAATAAATACATTATCGTATCCAAGCGTATCCATTTGCGATTGCATCTGGCTATAGGATACCTTCGCAGTATGGGAAGTTCCATGTCCCATAAATACAAATGCGACACCATCACCCATCGCCGCACTTAAATCTTCATACCCCGCATCTTTTACTGCGGCTTCCGTGAGTGCCTTTGCAACTGCTTCTTTATCCGCATTGATCACTGTGGCATCTGCACCGACCTCACCAAGAAGAGGCTCTGCAATCTTTACTGTTTCGAACTGATCTTTGTATGCCTCCACAGATTCTATCAGCTCATCATACTCTGCCCCATGCATCAGATGAGTAGGCTGTATCGCTAAATTCTTTACTCCATTTGCCACTGCACGTTCCAATGCCTGGTCCATATTGTCAATAAACTCTCCGTCACGCGCCTGCACATGGTTAATAATAATCTGTGACGTAAAAGCCCTTCTTACAGACCAGTCAGGATTTGCTTCCTGTATTGCATCCTCAATTCCTTTGATATCATCGGCACGGCTGCCATTAAAGGATGTGCCGAAACTGACTACCAAAATTTCATTTTCTCCGATATCATCCTGATTTCTCGGATCATCTTTGGAAGCGTCGCCTGTATCCCTGCCAAAATAATCAGGATCGGCTTCTTCACCTTCCACCAATTCTTTCTGAGCATCCGTCAGCGCATCCCATGCCGCTTTTGCCTGCGCACACTGTGCATCGGTATCTTCTGTTCTCTCCTGTACATAGATTGCATCAATCAATGCTGCAACTTCATCCGCCGCTGCCTGATCAGAAACTGCCGAATCTTCTGCTCCTGATTCTTCTATCTGCTCTTGACTGTTATTCTCTCCCGCTGGTTCTGCGCTCTCCGTGCTTCCTGCATCTGTCTGTACGGCATTTTCTACTGATGTCGGAGCCTCCTTTGAACAGCCTGTCAGTGCCAATGAACAAGTCATAACACCAGTTAATAAAGCAACTACTAATTTCTTTTTCATTTTTTCCTCTCTTCCTTTCTTGCTATTCCACAAGAATATTAAATTTATTAAAATATCGCGCAATATTTTATAAAAAAATCCTCTACCATAACATAACTACGGTAAAGGATTCATACACAAAATAAGCCCACAGAATACTCCGATGTAAACAATAGTCCATCGTGCTTTCTGCAAGTTCAAAACGTACAACCAGTTACTCGTGGTCTGAAACAAATGTTTCCGTACAGCATTCAGGCAGGTCTCCCGGCTTATAGATCATCACATCAGCCGCCTTCCCAGTTTCCCAGTGACATATCGGCTTCTACTCCCTAATTACGGTGACGAGTTCGTACAGGATTTGCACCTGTTTCCCTTTTCACCAAAACCAATGCCTATTTCACGCATTGCTTTGACACCTGTATGCTATTTATTCAATTGTAGAAAGTATAACACATTTTGTTTTAATGTCAATATTTGTAAAAGAAATGATTTGTAATCAATAAAATATTAGATCAATCCAAAAATCCGTCTATATCCGTAGGTCAGCGGCAAATCGGTCATCACTGACAACCGTTTTTGAATCAACCCACCATCTTCCATTCTATTTGAACAATTAAGATTATTACATCCAACGCAAATACCTCTACACTGAACTTTATCATCCTGTGTCAGTTCTGCAATAAATGCAACACTCTTTTTGGGCAACATACAAAAAGCAGAATTACAGGTAATCAGCGGAGTCAGTTCTCTTAACAGATCCGGCATCATCTCTAAAGGGTAATTTTCCTCACTTCCAAGAAAATGATATCTGGCAACATGCCAGTCCGTATTTTCTTTGATATAATAATTATAAGCAACATATCCCTGCAATAAAAGTTCACTTGCCATTACCTCGATCATATAGCTTTGTGACAACAGCCCTCTTTCACTATATTTTTCCTGTAAACGATCTACACCATTACCCAAAGACATAACAACTTGTTCATGTATCATGTTACACTCTTCACTTTGATGTTTATTTTTCCCAAGAGATACTCTTCTCTCCCAAAAGGCTTCTTCTCGCATTAGCGGTAGCATTTCCTCCGCTACTACTTGAAATTCCGATGCTTGTGTTTCTTCATAATGGTATTTTTTGCGTACTCCCTCTAAAAAAGCAGATGATAAAAATTTATCCAATACATTCGGAAAAAACGTTGCCATTTGATTTCCTCCCATAATTTGCAAAAGTCTATATCTTATAGCTTAAATGAAACTCAACAAATACAATTAACGTAATATTGGAATTATATCATAACTGCACAAATTTTGTATGCATTTTTTAAAACATATACGAAACCTTACGTTGACAGTTTTCTCCTGATTCACGGCAAGAAAAAAGGCTTTTCATACCACACTATACATGGGAGAAAAGCCTATTTTTGTTATATTCTATTTTCATAGTCTCTCAATGCCAAACATAATTCCACACAAAGCTCATACTCTCATAAATACAGAAGTTACTGGACAGATGCGGGATATCATCTGTCTGCCCTTTTCTACCTCGCCCCTTTATCTTTCTTCCTTGTCTGATGCACCCTGCCCGCTTCTCTTTGTTTTACCCTCTGCTCTTTCTGTCTGAGCTGTTCTCTAATACTCTTTGGATTCGTCGCTTTGCCTCCATAGGTTTTCTCCCACTCTGTACGAGCTGCCTTATAATCCAGATATTCTCTCTTGGCTGCATCGAATTCCTTATAAAACGCCTGCACAGAGTCAAATTTATATTCTTTCACGATAGATGAAAGCCGCTTTTTCATACTTGAAATTTGAATGTCAATCTCGTTGAGTTCCTGCTGTAATTCTTTTCGTCTGCTACCCTTAAAAATGCCCGTGCATTCGGATAATTCCTTTTTCAGCTTATCCCGCTTTTTCTCACGCTCAAAAATTGCCTCGTTCTGGTCTTTGAGTCTGCTGTCAATCTCTTTCAGGCGGGGATATTTACCTGCAAGCGCGGAAGGCTTTGGCTGCGATGGTCTTTCTGTTGCCACCTCTTTCCGGTGCAGATTTACAGGAAGTGGTATCTTCTTCCATTCCGGCTCCGGCTGGTCTGACTGCTCGTCTTTTACATGGATATCGCTTTCCGTTTTTTCCAGTGTTTCCTTTTCGGCATCAACAGCTTTGCCAACGATTTTTTCCGCAGCATTCATTACCTTCTGCATGACTTTTACAATCAGACGCTCTAACAGTGCAATCGCTGCCCTGACGATATCTCCAAACAGTTCCGACTTACTGCCATTCTGCTTCACGGATTCTTTTACCTTGTTCGTAATTTCCATCTTTTTAAGTTCCACAACCTCCGTCTCAGATACACCACTTACAATAGCACGGTCAACCGCCCTGTTCCATTCCATCCGGATCTCATTGTCTGCTTTTATCTTCTCCGCTTTCGGATTATTTTTGCCAACTTTTCTGGTTGCAAGATACGGGCCGTTTTTATCAAATATGCTGAGCCTGTCTTTATCGTAAAGCACCATCTGATTGATTAAATCCGTATAAAATACTTTTGCCACATCCAAAAAAGATTCCTGCTTAAATCGCCCGTCTTTTGTGGTAAAAATCTTACGTTCATACACTTCGCCTTTTTTGATGATCTTACAACCTTTACGGATATTTCCGTCTCCGTCAAGAATCTCTTTCTTAGTCCGCACATGACGCCCCTGCTCGTCATAAAACATATTCCGGGTGGCAACCTTTTCTGTTGGCTGCTCCAGCCGTTTCCTCTCCGCAAATATCATATGGATATGCAGATTTGTTTTTCGCTTATTGTGGTGTAGCGCAGCAAAACACTCCACGCCATACTTTTCCTTAAATTTGTCCACCATCCTTTTCAGCAGATAGTCATGGTCATAGTGGATAAAACTCTCCGGCAGGGCAATCATTAGCTCTCTTGCCTCGATACACTTCCCGTTCGTGCCGCTTTTTTCAAATTCCTTCTGATTACACTTGGCAAGTTCCCGCCAGAATGCCCTGTCCGGCTCCGTTGCATAAACTTCATACAAGTGTTCCTGCTTGGCGCGGCTTGAAATATACGTGATGCGCCCCGACAGGTTATGCAGTTTTGCCATTTCTATAAATGAATTTCTTTTCACAAATGCCTTTCTCCTTTCCTTAAGCGGATAACCTAATGCCGCCGCTTTCCTTGTTGGCAGCCGCCATAAGGCGGCTTATTGCGAACCCATGCCCGTATCCGGGCTGTTCACGGCTATCGCTTTCTGACAGCTACAAGGGGACTTCTGCGAAGTCCCGTAGATGTTGCTGCATGTCTGCTCAAAAACGTAGCCGTTGGCGGCAACAGCATCCATGCGCCCCGTCCTTCGGGCGGCATGGATAAATACAGTCCGGCTTTTTCGGACTGTAAATTTGCGCCTGCGCAAATTTGCCCCCGGCAGGGCGAAATCCCTGGAGCATAAACCGTCAGGTTTGTGCGTAGGGTATATTTCGCTCTCAAACGCCGAGGGCTTAGGGAAGGGCTTACGCCCTCCCCGGAAATTAGTTCCTGACACTCCCCGGACCACTCCAAAGCAGTTCGTAGAGCAGATGCTTCACAGACATTAAAAAAACGCCTGCCTGAAAACTGGTATTCCAGCTTCAAAACAGATGGCTACATTTACGCCTTTATTTGCAGCCTTCCGGCTGCTCCTTGTCCTTATTTTGCGGGCTTAAATGCCCGCCCTTTATTATGCAGCCTTATATGGCTGCCCTTTGTCCTTATTTTGTAGCCTTTCGGCTACCCTTTGTCGGTCTTTTATGAAAATATGGATGCATTTATGCTCTGATGTGAAAAAATCCACCAAAATAAGGCTACAGTAAACCTGATTACCATAGCCCCACTCTGCAAATATATTAAAATGCATCAAAATCAATCAAATCATTGTCCGGCGGCTCTGTGGCATTCTCCGGTACAGCTTCTTCCTGCACATCCCCTGCATTCTGCATCGCTGCTTCCATATCTGCCGGATTGGAAATAATGTGAGAAACCGCCCCGCCCATTACTGCATTTCCATTATTCGTACCGTTTGCTGATGCCTGACCGTACACCATACCGCCTTGCATCGCTGGGTATGCACCCATAGGAACGGATAAGGGAAAAAACTGCATCTGTGCCATATACATCCCCAAAAGCGCCGGAAGGTTGGACATCACTTTCCTTTCCACCACTTCCACGATACGCTCTGCAAAGGCGTCCTCTTTCTCCCTCGTTTCCAGATACGGATCATTACCTTTTGCCACGCATCTATCGTAATAATCATTGACCGCCTCTATCACAAATTTATTCTGTGACTTGAACATCTGCCGCACCTTGGGGGAGTGCAGAAGCTCCCACGCCCTGCACTCGTCCTCTTTCTCCATGTTGAAACGGATATTGTGGTTTTTATTCTTCATTCGGATGCGCCCCCTTACCCGGCGGAAGCCATTGATTTCTGTCTGCGCAGCTTCATATAACAGAAGTATTCATAGCCTTTGGCATTTGCCCGTATATCGTGGTTGAAAGTGACATTACCGCTGTCATAATCTCCCACAAGTTCCACAACCTTTGCTCCTCCGCCCATAATATACAGTTTCATAAGATTGGGGTTATACCCATGTACCTTTAGCTCTGCAAATATCTTATCCACATAGCTCTTTGCCGCTTCCTCCATGAACTGCTGGTATTCCCCGCCCACTTTTGTATCACCATAACGCAGATAATTCTCGATGATCTCTGCCGGAAGTTCCTCCGCTTTCCTGTCCAGTATAAGATTGCGGATCGCCATATAACATTCATTTGCCCCCAGCTTTACCGTCCACGACTTGCTTTCGCTCGCCTTTCCATTATTGAGTATCATCACATTCATTGTTCCGTTGCCGATATCCGCTACCATGTGCATACCCATAAAATCGGGCAGATTTTCCGCTATCGCCGCATAACACTGTGGCATGACCGTACAATCCACGATGTCAACCTCATAACGCTTGCCAGCATACTTATAATCAACATGGCGGTTCTGCATCATATACTCACGAAACGAATCCCGCTGCGCCTGCACCCATTTCAGCGGAAGCCCCACTGCAAGGTGTATCTTTGCGGCTGACAGTCCCCTCGCTTTCAGTTCCTTTGCGATGGCGGCAAGGGTAAGGATATAATTATCATCATCCCTGTTTTTTTCCGCTACAAAGTCCTTATGCCCCTCGCCTATGGTGTAATAGCCGCCATTATATTCCAGATAGTCCCTCGTAAAAACGGGCGGCTGGCTGCTCCTGCTCACGGAAGTCGCAAAACAGCACCTTGCCGTCTTATAGTTCCCATAGCCTGCATCCACGCCTAAAATAATTGTTCCGTTCATGTTGTAATCCCTAAGTTTTGTCATATCAAAATCCTCACTTTCACATTATTTTGTTAAATTTCATATTTGGCTCTTACTTCTTCCTTTGTAGGGAAAATACCACTTTCTACAATAATCTTATTTTCTCCGGCAACAACGGAAGCGATGTGGCTTGTGTCATCCGCTTTCAGGCGTTCCTCCGCCTGTGCCCGCGCCTCTGCCAAAGTCCTTTCTTTTTCCGCTCCGTCCGCTTCCGTTAAAATTGCTTTTGTCTTTGGCATGAATTTTGCCCTGCGCCGTCTCTGGTACATTGCATTCCGTTCACGGATTCTCTGCTTCTCCCTTATCTCTGCCAGTTCCTTTTCAGAAATCTCCTGTGCCGGCAGCTCAACCTTCCCGATAAAATTCAAATAAACTTCAATCTCCTGCACACGCTCCCCATCAATCCGTTCAGCTTTACGAATCAGCACCTTGTCCACAAACTCATTGATGATGGCGGGCGTAAGTTCCTGAATGTCAGTGTACTTATGGACAAGGAAGATAAACTCCTCTGTCCTGTCCGTATCGTCCTCGAACTGCATGAGTTTTACCCTGATCTCCTGCATGGAAATTTCAAGCCCCTGCTGTTCCTTCTCATAATCGGAAGAAAGCATCTCATACCGTCTGTCCGGCAGCTTTCCCATTGCGTTGTCCTCATACACCTTTTTTATCAGCAGGTCAAGGTCTGCGAAGCGTTTCTCTTTTTTGGAGAGGTCTGTTTTCAGCTTTTTTACCTCACTTTTATCCCTAACTTCCGATGCGCTCCGCATATTCTGTATAAATGCCGCTTCGTCCATGCGGACGCTTTTTAAGGCATACCGGATTGTTTCAAGAAGGATCTGCCTCATGGCATCCTCCTGAATACAATGGGAACTGCATTTTTTATCATTCTGCTTGCGGCTGCTGTTATAAGTGCCGCAGTTAAAAGACGCAGGCGTTTTTCTGACCGTTCCGTCGGGCATCCCCCGCCAGTCCCTTCCGGCGCGCTCCCCTGTCCTGCGGTAATACATTTTACTGCCGCAGTCAGCGCAGAACAGCTTTCCCGTCAGCGGGCTTCCCTCTCCGCTTGTGTCAATCCTGCGCACCGTCTTTCTTAATTCCTGCACCATATACCATGTCCTGCGGTCTATGATCGGTTCATGGGTATCCCGGAAAATAAGGATTTCATCGCTGCTGTTTTTAACCGCCTTTTTATCCTTGTAGGATTCCTTGTGGCTGCAGAAATTTACGGTATCGCCCATATATTCCGGTTTTTCCAGCATCCTTACAATGCTCACGCCCATCCACGCATAAGGATGTTCAAAATCGCACTGGTTTTTATAACATCCCCTTCCCCTGACTGCCTGATAATAAGACGGTTTTTCCACTTTTTCATCAGACAGTATTTTTGCGATCCGGTACGATCCCATGCCTTCCACCGTCATGGCAAATATCCTGCGCACAACTGCCGCCGCTTCTTCATCAATAACCCAGCAGTTTTTGTCCTCTGCGTCTTTCATATAACCATAAGGCGGATTATTTGTAAGAGGTTTCCCCTCTTTTCCCTTTGCCCTGAGTACAGCGGTAATCTTCCTGCTGCAGTCGCGCAGATACCATTCGTTCATGATATTCAAAAAAGGGGCGAATTCGCTGCTGGTGTTGTTCGTACTGTCAACGCCGTTGGAAACAGCAATGAAACGGACACCCTTTTCCCGGAAGAATACCTCCGTGTAGAATCCTACCTGAAGGTAATCCCTCCCCACACGGCTCATGTCCTTTACTATGACTGTGCCAATGTCGCCGTTTTCAATCTGGCTTAACATCTGCTTCCATCCCGGTCGGTCAAAATTCCCGCCGGAAAATCCGTCATCCGTAAAATGCACCGTGTTGGTGTACCCGTTGCTTTTCGCATAGTCCTCCAGCATTTTCTTCTGGTTGACTATGCTGTTGCTGTCCCCCGCAAGATCATCGTCCCTTGAGAGCCGCTCGTAAAGAGCTGTTATTCTGTTGTTACCAGCCGTCCTGTTGTTCATTCCGAACTCCTTTCCGGCGGCTGGCTCATCTGTGGTAGATTCATAATACCACAGTTTCCGCCTCCTGTCATCACTTCATTGCGTATTAAACGGGTTATTTTTTCGTCAAGCGTATCGGCATAACCCGAACCCGTATATACCCTGACCTTGAAAAGCGTCCCGCCGATTCTGCGGTAAAAAAAGCCAGCCGCAGAGGGGCTGGTTTTTACCATACCGTTATCCAATTTTACTGTTTCCATTATGCAATCCTTTCTTGCGTATCATACGCATTTCCCCTATAATGGCTCTTGTACTTCCGTATTCAGTAACCGGATTTTCATTTTATCCGTACCCCATAGCCTGTTCCTCCTTTTTTGTAATTGATTTTTAATAAAAAAGAATTACTCCTTTCACTAATAGGAGAAATACGGCTATAAAAGCGGAAGTGTTTTTGAAAAAACAGCTACAAAATTTTATTTTTTTGCAAAGGACTGACTGCAAATGCCAAAATACGCTGAACTCCCGGCATTCAGGGAGCAGAATTTCATAACGGAAGCGGACGGGGATATGCTCCACCGTGAAGCCCGTGCCCTTGCAATCCGGCGTATTGAGGAAAGCGCAAGGACGGAAGCCGACTTTGAAAATGTACTGTACTGGTGGGATAAACAGGACGCAAACAGGGAACGGAAAGAAAGAGACCATGAAACAGGACGCTCCGCTGTTCCTCTGGAATGGGGCGCATACGAATTGTACCTTTCCGACAGCCCTTCCTATGACATGATTCTAAGAAGGCTCATGCTTGCGGGCGATTTCCTCGATATTATATTTGACCATCCCGAAACAGTACACGAGCTTGTCACAGATGCGGATTTATCGAAAATATTAAAGGAACTAAAGCCGCATCTCAAAAATATGTTCTATTATCTGTTCCTGCGTGACTATTCCACAGCAGAATATGCGGAGAGTATCGGACAGACTGACCGGAATATCAGGGGTATTCGGGAAACTGCTCTGAAAAAGATACGGAGACTCTATGGCGGCATACTTACATACAGAAAAGAAAACCGTCTGCCGATGACGATTGACGAAAAATATTTCTTGGAAAACGGAGTGCGGAAGAAAAAGAACACCCGACAGCTTGACCGATAACGAGTAACTGTTTATAATGTAAGAAATATTACATCAGATGATGTGGCAGGATTGATGGATTGGAGCAGATTATTTATGAAGAATTTATTTGAACATACCAGCGCACCGTGGATTCGGTACAGCAGTT
>BLLT01000024.1 GCA_011958945.1 Lachnospiraceae bacterium
TATCACAAGCTGACCTCTGAACAGTAACCGAGTAGTATTTTTTTGCTCCGCAAAAAAATCTCCACTCTTCCCCCTTGACTGTCTGGATTTTTGCCGTTGCCATTTCGCCGCCGAAAACGGGGAACAGGATTTGACAACCCTGCCCCCCGCTTTCGTCTGCTTCATTTTAACGGCAAAACCGTCTGCACTGGTGCGGCGGCTGACGGTAGGTTTTGCGGTGGCTCTGCCCCCGCGCCCCCGGCCTCTCCCAAAGAACAGGATAAGGGCAAATGCGTAACCGGCGGGCGTGGACATTTAGGCTTGCGGCACAGCCCCCAAAGCCGCATGAATACGGGCTTCCTGGGCCGTTCCAAGCCCCGGTGCGGTGCGGGGTAAGGGCTTTATACTACCTGCCCCCGAAAACGGCTTTTAACTGTCCACGGGGCTTTTTCCGCCTGATTTTTCCCATCCCTTGAAAAGTTCCTCTTGACAAAAAGCCTAACGGATTTATTTTCGGCGTACCCGGATCAGGGAAATCCTTCTTTGCAAAGATGGAGATGGGAAATGTATTTTTAAATACGGATGATGACATTATTGTGATCGATCCCCAGCATGAATATTTTGGCATTGCGGAGCGGTTCGGTGGCCAGGTGGTGGTGCTTTCTACTTATACGGGTACTACATTAACCCTATGGCACTGCCGGAAGACGTATCTGACATTCAGGGCATCATTGCGGAAAAAGGGGAGTTCATGCTTGGCATCTGTGAGCAGTGCATGGGTGAGGCACTTAATTCCCGGCAGAAATCTATTATAGACAGGTGTGTACGCCTGCTCTATCAGGAGGTCAAAGAGGAATGCATGAGGAACAGGGGAAAGCAGGAAGGGGAGAAAACAAAAACTTTATGGAAGCAGAAAACCCTGCATGATTATTATGAAATCCTCGTGTCACAGCCGGAGATGGAGGCAAAGGAGCTTGCCCTGTCACTGGAACTGTTTATCGGCGGTTCCCTGAACATCTTCGCCCATGAAACAAATGTGGATATCGACAACCGCTTTCTGGTTTACGGCATCCGGGATATGGGGAAGGAATTATCCGCTATCTCCATGCTTGTGATGATGGAAAATATCGGGAATCGCATCATGGAAAATGCAAAGCGTGGCAGGGCTACATGGCTTGTGATAGATGAATTCCATGTGCTTCTTGATAAGGAATACTCCGCAAAATACCTGTTTTCATTATGGAAGAAGGTACGAAAATTAAGTGGACTTTGTAGTGAAATTACGCAAAATGTGGTCAATATGCTGCAGAATTATACAGCCATCACCATGCTTGCCAATTCGGAGTTTGTGGCACTATTGCGGCAGGCTCCTACAGACCTAGAAAAGCTATCGGAAGTGATCAACATCAGCCCGGAGCAGCTTAAGTTCGTCCGGGGAGCGCAGAGCGGAACGGGGATATTAAAGCATGGCAACATGATCGTGCCCATGGATATCACTGTCGATAAGGACAGCCCCATCTATAAATTATTTTTCACTAACCCTTTTGAGGACGGGAAGGAGGCTGCCCATGAAGAAGGACATTGAGAAAGCACTAAAGGAATTTTTGATGGATGTAAGGACTGCCGGGGAGGAGGGGAAGAAAGGAATCCCGCTCATCACATTTGTATATAAGGAAGAGGACAAGGCAGTGCTGCTTAAGGCGCTGCCTTTGCCTTTGGCGGATATCCAGCCGGAAAGAAATATACCAGCCGGAAAAGAACTTTTATACCGGGTAGATTTCTTCAGGGAAGGGGAAGCGAAGGTATCGTTTGGCGTACTTCCTGTAATAAAAGAACCTGCCACATTTTTAACGCTCCTTGACAATGCTATCAAAAACGGCGACAGGAAAGCCGGGTATCAGGGCCTTTGCGATTACCTGAAACTCCACAATGCCCTGTGTGGTCTGGAAGCCCTTGCGGAAGGGGAACTGTCCTTTGCCGGAAGGGTGGAGATAAAGGCAGGAGAAGAAATGAAGGACAGATATACACCTGCCAACACAGCGTATTACAGGGAAGTCCTCTCTTATGTGCAGACAGGCAGGGATATCCTGAACGCCTGCCCTTATGGAACGCCCCTGCCGCCATTCCCTGACCGCAGCGTATTTATGGCAGGGTGGCATCGGGAGAACGGGCAGGGGAGTCTATGAGGATTAAAAGGACAGATAATAATTTCACAGTCAGGCAGAAAGCAGGCAGGAAAATCCATTATGCCGGGCAGGGGAAGAAATATACGGGGAATACTGCAAACTTCTCCCCGAAAGATAAACAGGATGTGCTCCGGCAGAAGAACCTTTCAGGGGCAGGTACAGGAACACAGTCAAAAACGCAGATACAGAGACAATCCAATGCTGGCAGGGATGCAGATGATACAGCAAAATCCTGTCAGCAGGAGTACGGGAACAGTACAGGCGGCAGTAATGGAAGTAAATGTGGAGAACTGTCTGTATTCGGAAATCTCCATGTAAATAGATCATTGCAGAATTATCAGAGGAAATCTGTTCTGAATCAGGAACAGCCAGCAGGGAGCCGTCAGCCAGAACAGCAACAGCATCAGAATCAGGGGCAACAGGTACAGAGACCTTCCGCTTACCATGAAAATACCATAAAGACAAAAGAGCCAGCCCTTCACAGGAAAGAAGATACTCCATCCAGTATTAAGAGGGCAGATGGTTTTATTCTGAAAGAGCGTAAAGGTAAAAAGGAAAAAGCACAGAAACCGAGATCAGCAGCAACATCCAAAACACGCAGGGAAAAATATGCCGGGGAATCCCGGAGGGAAAAATCATCAGGAAATTTTGCTTCAGAGAATAAAGCAGGAAACCTTTCTGCAAGTGGGTATACGCAGCCTTTTTCCGACAGAAGAGATGGGCAGATTTCCAAATATAAGAGGAAGAATCTTTTCAGGCCAGGAAAAGAGAAATACAGCCGGACAAAAGCTGGAAGGGAAAATACGGGTGTAAAGACAGATACAGCAAAAAGCGTAGGAACACCGAAAATACCAGAGGCTTACCGGATGGAAGCACAGCCGCCCCAAATGCAGGGTACGGGAGAACCAGCTTTATTGCAGGCGCAGGATAATAATAACATACCTGTAAATAACACCAACACCAGCCATATCCAGAAAAGGAATGCCGGGGGTTCCATCCATCAGCGTGAGGGAGACATCCCCGGTAGAAAGGACGGAGCGGGCAGGAAGGATAAAAAGAATAAAAAAGACAAGGGAAAAGATAAGGATGCGAAAAAAGATAAGAGCCGCAGCAATAGTAAGAAAAGGAAGGACAGGGCAGCCGCTTTTAGGCTGCTCTCCTATGCTTCGGATAAATTTTCACAGGAAGAACAGAAGGACAGCCTTTTAAAAGTGGCAAAGGATTTACTGGCCGGGAAAGCAAAAGCGGCATTTGTGGGGAAACTTCTTTCCATAGGGGCATCCCTGCTCCCTGCCCTTATCCCTGTTTTTATTGTGACGGTCATCATCACCCTGCTCTTTAATTCCCCTTTCTCTATCCTGCTCCCGAAGCTGTCAGAGGAGCCGGGAGCGGTGGAGGTGCTTGTAGAATATACGGAGGATTTCAGGGAAAAGGTACAGGAGGAACTTGCCAATCCCGGCAGCGGGGATGAAACAGAACTTATTTATGAGGACTATGAGGGTGACGGGGAGCCGGACAATATGGCGGATATCCTTATGGTCTATATGGTGAAGCATGGGTTCGGCGATACCGCAACAGTAATGACGGAAAAGAACAGGAGGGCATTAAAAGCTGCTTTTGATGAAATGACTTCCATGAGTACCTCTTACCGCAGGGAGGTTGTGGAGCAGTCTTATGAGGAAGAGGATTTTTACGGGAACGTCACCATAAGGACAGAGGAAGTGGAGATAAAAATAAAGGAGGTACGCATCACGCTCCTTACCAGTGAGGATATCATCAGGACAGGGATATTTACAGAGGAAGAGACGGAAATTTTACGTTACTTAATGTCGCCGGAGGTACTGGAAAACATAGAAGGGCTGACAGGCGGCTATGGAAGCCCCGGGGCAGGGAGCCTGACACCGGAGGAAGCGGAACGATTAAATCTTGGCGGTGACGTGGGATCGCAGGCAGTCAAAAATGCCCTTGCAAGGCTTGGGAAGCCTTACAGCCAGGCAAAGCGTGACAGCGGGGATTATTATGATTGCAGCTCACTCACTTATTATGCTTATAAAGAGGCAGGAATCACCCTTTCCTACCATGGTTCCAACACTGCCGCATCACAGGGGCAGCTCTTGTCTGACAGGGGATGTGAAGTAGACTATGAGGATATCCAGCCGGGAGATTTGATCTTCTATAGCTTTACCAGAAATGGGAGGTACAAAAATATCTCCCATGTGGCGGTCTATGCAGGGAACGGTTATCTTGTGGATGCCTCTTCCTCAAAGGGCTGTGTGGTGTTCCGTCCGGTGTACTCTACGGGAAAGATCGTCATGTGCGGCAGGCCGTCATGGCTGTAGAAAGATTCAGAATTATGGGGCAGGGGAAGGAGGGAAGTGATGAAAGGTATCATTTATACAAAAGATATTTACCGGGAGATCGTGCCGAAGATCATTCAGGATGAAGCGTCATGGAGTAGCTTTTTAAACTTTTCAGCAGTACATTACCAGATGGGCTTTGAGAACGCCAGCCTGCTCTACGCCCAGAGACCGGATGCGAAAATGGTGGAGACCTACAGCGGATGGCGGGAAAAGGGGCGGTATGTACGAAGGGGAAGTAAAGGCATTGCCATCATAGATTCCTCCCACTACAGGCCGTATGTAGACCATGTTTTTGATATTTCCGACACCAACGGGAGGGGAAGGCCGGAGATATGGCGGCTGGATAAAAATAATGAAAAGGAGATACTTTCCCTGCTCCATGCAAAGTCAGGCAACATACAGGGCTATGTGAAGGAAGCGGTGGAGAGTGGAATCTATGGGAAAGACCGGAATTATATTGAAAACATCAGCGACTTATGCCGCTGCCACGATTCCCAGAACCCGGAGCATATCTACGATATCACAAAAGCAGTGATCCAGAGCGCACAGTACATGGCGGCAATGCGCATCCGGGCAGAGCCGCCGCCAGTCTCCTCCCTGCTCCCTGTGCTTGCCACTGCCCCAAGGCTTATGGTATACGGGCTTTGCAGTACCGCTCTGTCTGTGGCGGGGCAGGTGCTTCAGGGGATAGAACAGGTATTTGAGATGAAAAAAGAAAAGCAGAGGGTAGCAATAGAGGCAGGAACAGAAAAGGAGCAGAGCATTGGAAGATCAGACAAAAGTACAGAAAAAGGAACTGCCGGTCATGGCATACCAGCCATCCGGCATCAGCCTTACCAGGACGCAGACACCCATAAGCGGCAGGGCAATGGAAGCCATAAGGGAACTGAAAAGGCAGGATATGAACAGCTATCTTTATCTTTTGATGGAGGATATGCTTTTTGCGACTGCGGAAGGGCTTTGTAGGAAGCAGGGGGATATGGCGGATGTTGTAGCCGGGTATCTGGCGGGATTTTACAAAAGAGAAATGGCAAAAGAAAAAGAAAAATAACCCTAATTGCAAAAGCGTAAAGGGTGATAAACTCCGGCGGAGCCGGAAAAATGTTTCAGGGAAAGCCTGAAATATTTAGAAAACCTGAAAAACATATGAAAAAGACCTTCAGGCGGAAAGTGCTGAAAAATAAAAATATGAGCGCAAAACATCCATAAACGGAACAGCGCAGAAAGAGGCAGATGTGAAGGAAAATAATAATACAGCTAACACAATCAATGCAGGCGGCATGAGCATCAAAGTGAACGTAACCCCCATGAAGGAACAGGAGGGCTGCCTTAAGGCAAATGCATCCATCATCCTGAATGACGTATTTAAAGTGACCGGAATCCGTATCGGTATTTCACAGAAGGGCAATGTATTTGTTTCCATGCCGGACTACAAGACCGGGCGGCTGGATGATAACGGAAAGGACGTATATCAGGATATCGCTTACCCTGTGACAAGGCAGTTCCGGCAGGAATTGTATGATGAGATTGTGAAGGGATTTAATGCCGTAATAGGACAGGAAGAACAACATGCAAGGAAGTAAACAGTGTAGATGTAGGAAAAGCGGAGCGCATTGAAATATCAACTTATATCTAATGAAACAGAGTATAAGGTTGTAACTTGCTGGGAAGAAGTGTTTTGTTATAAAAGCACTTAAAAATATTTTTATATGCGTGGTATAAATTTAAGAAGAAAATGGTATAGGTGGTAATTTCCATAAAATAAAAGAAAAAAGGAAATTGGTATAGTATATATAAAATAATATGCAAAATTGGTATGCTATGATTTGGTTTATGAAGGATAAAATACCAATTGTATAGGAAAAAATATGTTGACAAATGTACAAAATGCATATATATTTAAGGTGTTCGAACAATAAACCACTAAACCAATTTATTGAAATTAAAGGAGGATTTCCAAATGATTAAATTTGACGAAGCTGATTACAGGAAAAATCTGACAAATCAGATTGCGTTGATTGAAAAAGGGGCCGCTTATGCCGAAGAGATTACTAAGGATGGGTATAGCAATATATTCTTTATTGCGGTTGGCGGAACAATGGCAATGATGCTTCATTTTGCAGAGATTGCAAAACAGAAAACAAAGATTCCGGTTTATGTGCAGCATGCAGGCGAAATCGTCCTGACAGGACATAGTCAGTTGACAAAAGAATCACTGGTTATCATGGGCTCTAAATCAGGCGACACAAAGGAGACTGTTGCAGCGGCAAAGTGGTGTAAAGAGCAGGGGATCAGAATTGCATCTATGGTAATTGACAAGGAATCCCCGTTAGGAAAATTAAGCGATTACTATCTGCCTTTGGTAGTGTTCAAGGGTGTTGAGTATGAATATCTGTCAATGTTCGGTCTGTTCTACGGGTTGCTCAAATGCAATGGCGATTTCAACGAATATGACGAATTTATGGAGCAGCTTAAAAAACTGCCGGATGCCCTTGTGGAGGCACATACCAAATTTGATCCGATTGCGGCCGAAATTGCAAAGAAGTATCATGCAAGAGATTACATGATGTGGGTAGGCGGCGGAGAACTTTGGGGAGAGGTATACTTATTCTCTATGTGCGTATTGGAAGAAATGCAGTGGTTGAAAACAAAATCAGTGACAAGTGCTGAGTTTTTCCATGGAACATTGGAACTGGTAGAAAAGGATACCTGTGTATTCCTCGTAAAAGGAACAGGTGCATGCAGGAAGTTGGATGACAGGGCGCAGAAGTTTTTGGAAACATATACAGATGATCTGGTAGTAATTGATGTTATGGATTATATGATTCCGGGGCTGGATGAGAAATTTATGCCTATGATAGCGCCAATTGTAAGTACTGCACTTTTGATTGGCAGGCTTGGAAAGCACTTTGAAGCAAATACTGGACATGATCTTGATATTCGCCGCTATTACAGGCAATTTGAATATTAAAATATGGAAGCAGTTTTATTTGATATGGATGGATTAATCCTGGATTCAGAACGTGTATATGATCGGGCAATGGCAGCAGCAGGAAGTTCTCTTGGGTATGTGCTTGATGAATGTTTCTTGAAGAGGACAAGAGGGGTGAATGCCGGGCTTTTTGCTCAGATAATTTATGAAGAATTTGGAGATGGTTTTCCTCTTGAAGAATTCCGTAGCAGATATAAGGAAATCATATGGGAGATTTTTCAAAAGGAAGGTTTGGGAGTAAAGCCTGGTTTTAAAGAACTCCATCAGTACCTTGTAAAGAGAAAAATGAAATACTGCCTGGCAACTAGCACGAACCGGCAGATGACGGAAAAACTTTTACATATCGCAGGGATAGGGGATATTTTCCATAGTATTATTTGTGGTGATGAAGTGAAATTGGGAAAACCGCATCCGGAAATTTACCAGAAAGCGGCAGCCATGTTAGGCATTATGCCTGCCGAATGTCTGGTATTAGAGGATTCCGTCAATGGCATAAAAGCTGGTTATGAGGCAGGATGCCGGGTGATCATGATCCCGGATCTTACAGAACCATCCAGAGAGATAGAAATGCTGTGTGAACGCATCAGCAGGGATTTGCTTGGAGTAATTGATTATCTGGAAAACATTAAGGAAATAAGTCGCTGTTAATGCCAAAGTAATCCATGCGTTTTAAGGTTTGGCAGTATTCGATGACTTGATCACTTCCTGTAGATGTTGTCACATTAAAGTAAAACAAAGGGCTCCCTTTTTTTAGGTTCAGGTGCAGTGATGTATCAGTATCAGCATAAGTCATACCCAAGGAGTAGCTGGTTTTCTGCGGATAGATATGATATTCACTGGATAATAGCTCAAATAATGAGGGATGCCCTTTGTCAAAGTCAAATTCGTTGAGACCGGGGCAAAGTGATTCGGCAATGTGGGTAGTTTCGAGCATTGCCGGATTGGAATCTATATAACGGATTCTTTTTAAAACATAGATAGAAGAACTCGCAGGGATGTTTAATTTCTGGCAGATAAATGGAGTTCCGGTAGTCCGGTATATATTCAAAACCTTGCTGGAACTTTTGTAACCATTTGCAGCACAATAGGAATGGAAGGAAAAGTTAACCCCGGTGTTGGTTCGTAGTTTTGGAGGAGCTACATAAGTTCCGCTGCCCTTTAAACTATAAAGTATATGTTCGCTTTCCAGTCTTTTTATGGCTTCACGAAAAGTAATGCGGTTAATACCTAACATTTCAGAAAATTTTCGCTCGGAGGGAAGACGGTCGTGAGGCTGTAACTGATTTTTTACGATATAATTTTCAATTTCTTCAGCAGCATGATCAGCAGCAAGGTGTAGGTAAGGGTTCATGTAAGCTCCTTTAGGATATTTTAAATACGTATTTTTCAGCAACGGAGTAAGATAGGGTATACTCAACAGCACGATCATTTATATCATAAATTGTGGATTTACGCATAAATGCGCTTGTTCCGTCAGGAACAGCCAGCAATGTGGACTGGGGTTGGTTTACCAGTACCAGATCCAGGGTCTGGTGGCTGTGGCTTAAAGTGATTCCGTTATCTTTCAGGCAAAGATAGAGGGAAGTCTGGGCGAAATCATAAGCTTCAATATTGGGCACATAGCTTAAGGGGAGGTAAGTGTATTCAATTGTATAAGGGATGCCATCCCCAAGGCGCTGGCGGAAAAGCTGATATATCTGGGCGTGTTCATCTATCTGGAATATGGAGCCATATTTGTAGCCCGCCGTGCGTATGCCTGTGTAAAATACGTTGGCAGAAGGCTTTAAACCATTATCTTCAAGATATTTTTTTGTGGATGTAATAGCATTGGATGCATGAAGCCGGGGGAGTGACACGAAAGTCCCTTTTCCCTGCTTACGGTATAGAAGTCCTTCGTTGACAAGGAGGTCTGTCGCCTTTCGGATTGTCATGCGGCTGACAAGATAAAGGTCAGCCAGTGTGCGTTCCGGCGGAATTGGCTGCCCATAAACGTATATTCCGTTTTCGATACTGCTTCGGATAATGTCGTATATATACTTGGCGGAATGATTCTGCTCCATAGGTACCTCCTAAAATATAGTTACATTATAGGAACATAAAAAAAAATAATCAAGGAAGAAAGGAGAAAAAATGGTTAAAATGTTACTGGCATCCCATGGAAATCTTGCTTCTGGAATGCTTTCCTCACTGGAACTGATCATGGGGAAGCAGGAATGTGTAGAAGTCCTTTGCGCCTATGTTGACGGTGAGGATGATGTGGCACCCAGAGTTAAGAGTTTCATGGATAAAATGAAACCGGAGGAAAATTGGATTGTCTGTACAGATTTATTTGGGGGAAGCATTAACAATGAATTTATGAAATATCTGGATAGGCCTAATTTGAGGCTGATCAGCGGCATGAGCCTTCCGCTGGTTATTACAGCGGCATCGGCTATGGCATCTGCGGATAATGCTGTGGACGTGGAAAGTGAAATAAAAGAAATAATTCCAGACATCGTGCATTTTTGCAGTGATATTGAACTCGAAAACCAACAAGGAGAAGACGAAGAGTTTTAGAAAGGAGAAGGTAATGATTGTTAATGTTAGAGTAGATCATCGTTTGTTGCATGGGCAGGTAGCAATGGCATGGAATCAGATTCTTGGAAGTGACTGCATTTTGATTGCTAATGACAGTGTACCCGGGGATGAGGTGCGGAAAGCAGGCATTAAGCTTGCAAAACCTCAAAATACGAAACTTGTGATAAAGAATCTTGAAGATTCGGTAAAGGCACTTAAATCCGGAGTTACGGACAAATATCATCTGTTTATTGTTGTTGAATCTGTGGCTGATGTATATTTTCTGGCAAAGGAAACAGGAATGATCAAAAGCATCACGTTGGGCGGGGTTAAATCAAGAGAAAATACAACACAGATCTCTAAGGCAGTTTTTGTTACGGAGGACGAAAAAAGTAAGCTAAAAGAATTGATAGAATCTGGTTTGGAAGTAGAAATTAGGCAGGTTCCAAGTGATACAAAGATTATGGCAAAAGATGTGATTTAATGGAGGAGGGAAACTTATGTTACAGGCTATTTTGCTGGGATTGGTAGCGATGATCGGGAATGCAACTTTTTTGGCAGGTACCGGTCTTTTGGATCGCCCCATTGTTATGTGTACATTGACAGGATTAGTTATGGGAGACGTAAAGTCAGGCATTATTATCGGCGCAATGATGGAACTTGCTTTTATTGGGGCATTTTCTGTAGGAGGAGCTATCCCGCCGGAAATGATTTCGGGAGGCGTTTTGGGGGCTGCGCTGACACTGGCATCAGGAAATTCGCCGGAAGTGGCTTTGACAATCGGTATACCGGTTGCATCACTAGCATTGATATTAAAAAATGCCTGCAAAATTTTTATCCTGCCATATTTTGTGCATAAGGCAGACCAATATGCAAAAGAAGGAAATGGGAAGGGTGTATCAAGGATGCACATGCTGGGTGGATTTTTGTATTTCAATCTTCCGCTTGGCGTGTTTGTGGCAACAGCATATTATCTTGGAAATACGGTTATGTCAACAGTGCTGAATGCGATTCCGCCATTTGTTCAGAATGGACTTACCATTGCAACCGGGTTAATGCCCGCTCTTGGTTTTGCAATACTGGCGAGCATGATCGTCAACAAGAAAAATGTAGTATTTTTGTTCCTTGGATTCCTTCTGGCAGTATATCTGAATATTCCAGTTACCGGAATTGCATTATTGGGGGTAGTGACTGCTTTGATTATCGTAGGGATTCAGCCGGCACAGGTGTCAACAGCATTAGCAGGAGGTGATGAAGATGATGACTTCTGAGACAAAAGTTTTAAACAAAAGAGATTTGATGAAAGTGTTCTGGCGTTCATTTACAATGGAGTGGACTTGGAATTATGAAAGGCAGGCAAACTTAGGATACGGGTTTGCAATGGTTCCCATTCTTGAAAAGCTTTATAAAGATAAGCCGGAAGAAAAGGCAGAAGCTTTACAGAGACATCTGGAGTTTTTTAACACAACGCCCCATGTGTCAACACTGATCCTTGGCATCAGCAGCGCAATGGAAGAACAGAATTCTACGCAGGAAGATTTTGATACATCATCCATTAATAATGTAAAAGTGGGATTAATGGGGCCGCTGGCAGGGATTGGGGATTCTCTGTTGTGGGGAACGCTTAGGATCATCGCCACTGGAATAGGTACTTCGTTGGCATTGCAGGGGAACATACTTGGACCGATTTTATTTCTGTTGATTTTCAATATCCCACATATTATCCTGCGTTATATTTGTATGATGGGAGGCTATAAGCTTGGCGCTGGCTTTCTGTCAAAAATGCAACAGGGCGGTTTGATGGATAAAGTTACATATGGAGCCTCAATTGTCGGGTTGATGTCTATAGGAGCTATGATTGCTACCATGGTTACGGTAAATATACCATTAAGCTATGGGGAGGGAGACAGTGCGATTGTCATCGGAGATATTCTGAACGGGATCATTCCAGGAATCATTCCACTGTTGTTTACCGGTTTTATCTATTGGCTTGTAACCAAGAAAAAGATGAAGACTACAGTGGCTTTGCTTTTGATCCTTGTAATTGGAATTATCGGAAGCTTGACAGGAATTTTGGGGGCATAGAAGGGCTGGATTGATATGGATAAAAAAACAATGTTGGACTATGTGTCAGAGGCTACCACAATGATGCATGAAAACATAGAGAACGGCAAAGAGTTGACAGCAAAGTTAGTCGGTGAGTATTTAAGTGGTGGCTATAAGAATATCTGGATTGTTGCTTCCGGGTCATCACATAATGGGGCAGCATGTGCTAGGCTTTTCATTCAGAAGTGCTTGGGATGTCAGGTCAAGTTGATTACCCCCTTTCAGTTTGTTCATGCCGAGCATGATGTACCTGACTGTGATATGGTTATTGCCATATCACAGTCAGGGTACAGTAAGAATACGATGGAAGCTTTGCGGGTTATGCGTTCTCTGGGGCGTAAAGCAATTGCACTGACAGGTGATTTGGAAAGTGATATCAGAGAGGATGCAGATTTACTGATAGATTTTGGCGTGGGATTGGAAACCGTAGGATATGTAACAAAAGGCGTGAATGCACTGGCATTGTTCCTGATGATTTTTTCGTTGGAGGCTGCATGGAAAAAGCATATTTTGACGGAGCAGGAATATGAAAGTATTCAAAAAGAGTTGAAAAAGGTTCCGGCTGTCCATAAGCAAGTGAGAGAAGCTTTCCCGGCTTTCTTTGAAAAGAATATTGCTGTTTTGACAGCTATGCAGAACGCTTATGTATGTGCATGTGGAGCCAATATTGGCACTGCTATGGAGGGGGCGCTGAAAATTGGGGAGACGGTTCAGGTGCCAGGAATTTGGTATGAACTGGAAGAATATATACATGGGCCGAACTTACAGTTGACCCCTAATTATACGGTTTTCTTTATTGATGGCGGCTGTGCATCGGATCGGGTGAATGAAATTTTTTACTACACGAGGATTGTTACGGATAGGGCGATACTTGTCACGAATAGGAAGGAATATGTGAGGGAAGGAGTTTTTTGTGTTCCCTTTGAACTGCGGGAAGATTTGACGCCGCTTTGTTTCCTTCCGTTTTTTCAGATGCTATCTTTTGAGGTGACACAGCGGCTTCATCGCTGGGAGAAACACCCACTGCAGCTTTTAATGAAAGAAAAAGTTGCGGCAAAGAGTGCAAATTATGATAAAAGCCCATTGAGGATTGATATGCCTGGTTGAGACAGGAATGTTCTGTGAAAGGAGCATGGTTGAAAAAGTGAATGGTAAAGTGGAAGAATGCAGGAAATTGTTTCTGGCAGTGCTTGGAACATTATTTTTTGCGGGAGGAATGAATTTATTTATTGTTTCAGCTAATTTATATAGCGGAGGATTTCTGGGAATTGGTCAGTTAGTGCGGACTTTGCTGGTTGATTTGCTGGGGCTTCCTATAAAAGGGATAGATATAGCGGGCATTGTCTTTTATATGATTAACGTGCCTATCTTCTTTATCGCATGGAAGGAACTAGGAAAAAAATTTTTTGTTATTACCATCATCTGTGTCACTATGCAGACCATTTTTTTAACATTTATACCAACGGAAATCCAGATCCTTGGGGATGAGCCTTTGGCATCGGCATTGATAGGAGGCGTAATCTGCGGATATGGAGTTGGTCTTACCCTGAGAGAAGGCGGCTCTGGAGGAGGGCAGGATGTGCTGGGGCTGTACATGATGAAAAAGAAGAACTCCTTTAGTGTGGGGAAATTAGCCCTTATGATAAATGTAGCTGTATATTTGGGATGTGCATTGCTGTACGATCTGAAAATAGTCATTTATTCCCTTGTTTATGTAGCGGTTTCTTCTTATGTTACTGACCGGGTTCATTTGCAGAACGTGAATGTAGAAGTAATGGTTATAACAAAGGCAAAAAAAGAAATCGAAGAGATAATCAGAAAATATAACCGTTCTGCTACTGTCATGAAAGGCGAAGGCAGCTATTCTCATGAAGGGGTGAATGTGATATATTCTGCATTGTCTAAGCATGAAGCAAGATCCTTGGAACATGAGATTTCGGAAAAGAATCTGGAAGCGTTTATGGTTTTTAAGGATGTCAACCATATATATGGAAAATACGATAAGCATTTGTAGGCAAGAGGATAAGTAATGCAAGGATAAGATGGTAAAAAGGAGAGAACATGAAAAGTTTTACTTATGTAATCAATGATGAATTGGGAATCCATGCAAGACCGGCGGGGTTATTGGTAAAAGAGGCTAAAAAATATGATAGCAAAATAATTTTGTCAAAGGACGGAAAGTCTGTTGAGGCAACCAAGTTGATGGCTGTTATGGGGCTGGCTGTGAAGTGTGGTAATACTGTCGAAGTCATGATTGAGGGTGGCAACGAAGAAGCGGCATATGAAGGACTGAAAGCCTTCTTTGAGACAAATCTATAGGATAAATATGCGTTGCCTGTTGATGCAGGCGGCATGGATATCTATATTGTACAGGGTTTAGCTTGTACAGTAAATACAGCCAGACCTATGCGTCTGGCTGTATTTGTACCAGAAATTATAAAATATGCGGAGGAAAAGTAAGATGCAAAGACTTATGGGCAAATCGTTTTATAAAGGGATTGTTTTGGGAACAGTGGCTGTACTTGCTAAAAAGGATATGGTGGTTAAGCGGGTGCGGATTGAGGATGCAGAGGTGGAAATTAAGCGGGTCGGGGATGCAATAGAGCTGGCAAAAGCGCAGTTGTAGAAGCTTTATGATAAGGCACTGAAAGAAGTTGGGGAAGCCAATGCCGCTATTTTTGAAGTGCATCAGATGATGCTGGAAGATGAGGATTATCTGGATGCGATACACAACATGATAAGTACGGAAAAGGTTAACGCTGAGTATGCTGTAGCAGTGACAGGGGATAACTTTTCTGAGATGTTTTCAGGAATGGATGACGATTATATGAAAGCAAGGGCGGCAGATATCAAGGATATTTCTAACCGTCTGGGGCGGAATCTGGCTGGGGCAGAAGAAACGGACTTAGGGGCAATGGAGCCTTCCATCATTGTGGCGGACGATTTAAGCCCCAGCGAGACTGTTCAGATGGATAAGGAAAAAATTCTTGCCTTTGTAACAGTGCATGGGTCAGTCAATTCCCATACAGCGATTTTGGCGCGCATGATGAATATACCGGCACTGATCGGAGTGCCGGTGGATTTAAATGAGATACATACAGGGATGCAGGCGGTAGTGGATGGATTTAATGGGGAAGTTATTTTTGAACCTTCAGAAGAAATCTGCCAGAAGACAATCATCAGGATAAAAGAAGAGGAAGAAAAATTGAGGCTGCTGCATGCTTTGAAAGGGAAAGAGAACATAACGCTGGATGGAAAGCGGATTGATATATACGCTAATATTGGAAATGTTAGTGATATAGGTTATGTACTGGAGAATGACGCTGGGGGTATCGGGCTGTTCCGCAGTGAATTCTTATATCTTGGAAGGACGGACTTTCCCACAGAGGAGGAGCAGTACCAGGCATATAAGCAGGCTGCCCAGATGATGGCTGGGAAAAAAGTGGTCATCCGTACTTTGGATATAGGTGCTGATAAGCAGGCGGATTATTTCAACCTTGGCAAAGAAGATAATCCTGCAATGGGGTATCGGGCGATCCGGATTTGCCTGAAACAGCAGGATATATTCAAAACTCAGCTTCGTGCGTTATTGCGTGCCGCAGTCCATGGCAAT
The DNA here is from genome assembly GCA_011958945.1 of Lachnospiraceae bacterium. GTDB lineage: Bacteria > Bacillota > Clostridia > Lachnospirales > Lachnospiraceae > Kineothrix. Next base: position 15,793 of record BLLT01000024.1, read on the forward strand.
ATCTCAATCATGTACCCGATGATCACTTCAACTGAAGAAGTATCTGAGATTTATGGTATCGTAAAAGAAGTACAGGAAGAACTGGAAGCGGCACAGGTTCCTTACAGGGTGCCAGAGCAGGGGATCATGATAGAAACGCCTGCGGCAGTGATGATCAGCGATGAACTGGCGGAGATGGTAGACTTTTTCAGTGTTGGAACAAATGACCTGACGCAGTATACGCTTGCCATAGACAGGCAGAATGAAAAACTGGATGATTTTTATAAGCCGCACCATAAAGCTATTTTGAGGATGATCCAAATAGCTGCTGACAATGCCCATAAATGTGGGAAGTGGATTGGTATATGTGGGGAATTGGGGGCAGATCTGGAGTTGACAGAAGAATTTTTGCGGATGGGGATAGATGAACTGTCGGTATCGCCATCCATGGTGCTGAAGATAAGAAGGATAGTCAGAGAGTCAAGGGCTGTTCAGGCTTAAGAAGTCTTCGGGGTGTATTTTGCCTGAATTGTACACTTTTAAGGGTCTTGTACTATTTAGGGATAGGTTATAGAGGCTGGTTGGAAACAAAAGAGGTGATAATATAGGACGCTACTTATACTGGAATTTAATGACAGCGAAATAAATATTTTTAATGAAATGATGGAGGTGGTAAAAAAGCACCCGGACTTTAAGAGATATGAGGTAAGGATGGAATCGGCATTATGTCTTCCGGGCCTTGAAATTTACCCTGACCGCAGGAAAATATTTCGTGACCGGAGGGAGAACAGCCTGACAGCCAAGGAATTTGATATCCTGTGTTTTCTTGCCGCCAACCAGGGCAGGGTGATGACTTATGCACAGATCTATGAGAATGTATGGGGCGATTATGTACAGGATATTGAGAATAACACCATTGGCTACCATATCAGCCACTTAAAGGAAAAGCTGTTCGCTGCCTCGCCCTGCTCATCTTTCAACATCCGGTGTGTGCGGAGTGTGGGATATTGTTTTGAACTGCTCCCGGAAGAAGAATAGAGTTAAAAATATATAGATACAGTCCTGTTTTTGGCAGGCTGTATTTTTTTACTTTATAGGAAATTCCGAGTTTTGGAAACACAAAAAAGAACAGGAGTTTACCGAACATATGTTAGATAAACTCCTGTCAGGGGACAACGATAAGACGACACGGTTTAGAAGATATAAAAACCTTCCACTCCAGCCTCATCATCAAATAAGTCATCTTCATTTAAGAAATAATCCATATCCAGAAGGTCATCCCCGCTCATGCAGCGAATGTCCTCGGATGACATGCCTTCGGGTGGGTTATCCATATATTTTTTGCGTAGTTTCTCTGTGTTTGGGTTCATAAGTACAGCCTCCTTGAAAGGAGTATAGCACAGGAATGGGATTTAAGGAAGTCATGCGGACGACCTTCTTCCACGAGAACGGGACATGGCTTTCTCGTACAGTTCTTCCAGAGAAACACGCTCATGGTTAAAATAAAGTTCTAAAAACAGCATGGCCCGGCCGCATTCGCATTTTAATGGGTCATAGCCAAAAGCAGAGGGGATGGCAGTGCGCCACTGGTTAAAGCTTCTGAAAATGTGGTGCTTTTCACGGGAAATGGCCCTGTGGAGTTTTTTATCAATTTCCCGGTGCCTTGCATAAATGCCGCCGTAGCGGATCATTTTGAAATGTTTTTCCGGGATATGCCGGATGAGACGTCCTATGAACTCCATAACAGGAAGCGTTTCTTCGACATAGGCATCATCTTCGTGGCGGTTGTAATGGAAGGTGACAAAGTCGCCAGCATATTTGTCAATCCGGGAGGTGGCAGTAACAGGACGTCCCAGATAGCGCCCAATGTATTTTATGGCGGTTCCGGGGCCGCATTTAGCTGGCTTGGCATAGACATAGAAACCGTGTTTGTGTCCCCGGTAACAACGGGACTTAACCTTTTTGAAAGAAGGGCCGGTCCTGGATTCCATTTCACCCAGCAGTGCGGTGCGGAAAGCATTGCGGAGGTAGGTATAGTTGAAGTGATTGATATTGCGCCAGTAGCCGTTACCGCTGTAGCCGCCTTCGGAAATCAGGCAGTGGATATGGGGGTTCCATTTCAAATCCCTGCCAAAGGTGTGGAGTACCATGATGAAACCGGGAGTAAAGTTCATGGACTTATTCTGTTTAAAAAACATACGGGAGACAACGCTGTGTACGGCATGGAAGAGACAGCCAAGGAGGGAACGGTCATTGAGGAAAAACCCCCGGAGCTGTTCATCAATGGTAAAGACACAATGACGGTGGGGGACATTGAGCAGCTTAAAGGACATGGAAGTAGTACGCTGCATTGCGTAGGGATTTCCGCAGGTAGGGCAGAAGCGGCTATGGCAGCGGAAAGGAACAAATTTGAGCTTTCCACAGAGGGGACAGCCATACATAGCCCCACCAAAGGAAGGGTCACCTTAGAGTTTCCATTGATCCGCATTTTTAGTAAAGAATATATTAAGCTGGAAGAGGATAAAAAGTTCTTTCAGGAAATAGTGGGTTCGACACCTTGCCCTCTGCTGGTTGGCTTTCTTCCGGCGTATGCCGAATCCGATATGAAGTTCAACGGTCAAGATGAAACGGCGTCTTAACACAAGATTCTTTCAGAAAAGATGTTCCCCCAAAATACAAAAAGTGAACGAATAAAAAACAACTAGTATTTTCAAAAAACAATACTGAAACAACAAAAAAATAATTATAATCACTTCCAATTTCTGTAAAAAGAAAGTATAATTATTATGCCGGTATACTGGTAATACAATTATAAATGGAAGGGGGGAATCATAGACAATACTGGAGACATGTGCGGTTTTACACGCATCTGTTTCTTTTTTTGCGCATATTCATGTAAAAGGAATGTCCGAACGATAAAGCATGAATCGCACGATGGCGGAGAAAGATTTTTCTCCGGCTCAATTTCAAATGATGTATTTTACAAAGGAGGTATCATGGATGAAATCCAGAAAAAGATTTTTAGGAATTTTGCTTACGGCGTCCATAATAGCAGCAACGGTATTTCCAATGCAGGGTACGGCAGCAGAGGGAATTGACTATGAAATGAAAAGTGAGACGCAAAAGAAAGTAGAAAATGAGGCGCAGACAGGAGCGCCGGAAACAGGACAAGAGATGCAGAAAGAGGCGCTGATATCCAAGGAAGTGCCGGAAACAGAAGATGCAGACCAAAAACAGCCAGTCAGTGTTTCTGCTAATATTCCTCCTGCAGCAGAAATGGATGATTATTCGATAATGCCGGCTTCTTATGACATTAACCAGCCGGTCATGGAAAGTTTTGAATTGGAAGAAAACGGGGAAACATTGACGAAAAATGATAGTCTTCATCTGAAGATGTCGGCCTATGACTCGGAAAGCGGCATTAAATCTATTGACATAGAAATCTCAAAAACAAGCGGCTATCCTACAAAAAATTTGACACTTACACATAGTGAGGGAAACATATATACAGCCACCTTTCCCTGCAGCAAATTTACGGGATATGAGGGGGAATACTATATTTCCAAGATTCGGCTGGAGGATTATGCAAATAATTATATATTTATAGATACCCAGCCGGAGGGAGAACCTCTTTATGCATTTACAATTGATAACAGCAGAACGTTAACCGTTTCGGATTTTCAGATGCAGACAAATGCCACCGATGCGGATGGAAAGCTGAGGGTAGGCGACACGGTCACATATACGGCTCGGCTGGATAGCCAGGGGATAGAAGAGGTAATACATTATGTGAGGATGTATCTAGCGACCGATAAAGGTGATTCCCGGTATTCAACTCCTATACAAATGACTTATGATGCAGAAACCAAAATATTGACAGGCACCTATAGGATTACCGAAAGTACTTATCCATCGGAATGGGAGTTGGATTATATTTATATATATGTACAGGAGAATGTTAGCGACAGTTTTTATCCAAGTAAGATAGAGCCGGATAAAAATTTAAAGTTTACGGTAGTCAATGATGATTATGATACCGAAAAGCCAGTGATTAAAAGCATTAGTATTGATAAAAACGGACAAATGGTAAAAGCCGGGGATACGGTTACTGTAAAAGTAAAAGTCGAGGAAGAAAACCCTTCCGACCGGCTTTCCATTCGATTCGAATCGAAAGAATCGGGAACACCTTCAATATATCTTTATCCACGGCTAAATAGGAAGACCATGGAGTATTCGGGAACATTGACCATTACAGAAGACACTTATCCGACGAAATGGGAGTTGGTCTATTTGTATGCCTGTGACGAAAATGATAACGGTGCATTTTTGTCCGATTTCCAAGAGGACTGGGAGACAACCCGCCCCTGGTATTTTACAGTGGACCCGGAGGGATATGTGGAGGACAATGAAGATCCTGTCATTGAGAGCATTACAATTGATAAAAATGGGCAATGGGTACAGCCGGGGGATACAGTGACTATGAAAGTGAAAGTAGATGAGAAGAATCCATCTTCTATGGCATCTGCTTCTTTCTACCCCCAGGCATCCAATGTTTCTGATTCCGCCAGAATATATCTGGATTATCATTCAGATACAAAAGAGTATATTGGTTCTGTTCCCATTAACTATAACACCTATCCATGCGAATGGATGCTCACCGATTTGACTGTGTCGGATACAAAGGGACATTATGCTTATTTATCGGATTTCAAGGCGGATTGGGGGGAGTCTTGTCCATGGTATTACAGGGTAAAAAGTGACGATACTTACAGAGAAGATGTAAAAGATGTTTATTTTACGATTTACGGATTAGTGCTTCAAGAAGATGGCAGTTATCAGTATGGCTATCTGATGGATTACGAGCCGGTAAAAAATGTTGGAAGAAGGGCTTCCTTAAAGGAACTTGGCGTATGGCCGTCATTGCCGGCAGAGAAAAACGTAAATGTAACATGCACAGAGGGCTGGGGCGGGCCGGAATTTGATGGAGATAAAGAGTTCTATTTCGGGAACAACAAGGGTCTTCACTACTATCTTTATGCCTATTATGATAAGGTCTGTGTCAATGTGGTCCTTACCTATATTACAAAAGAGGAAGGGGTAAAAACGATTATAACGCCGCAATTTGTGGATCCGGACGCGACTTATAAAGATATGCTGGACTCCCTTCAGCTGCCGGAAGATGGGAGTGAAGAATTCTTTGCCGGATTTAAGCTGGACGCTTCTTATGACGAGACAGCACAGGTAGCGGAGACTGGTTATGTGGGCGTAGAGGCGGAATACAATGACTGTGTGATAGCGTGGAATATGAAGTATTTGGATGAAAATGGGAATGAGGTTTCCAAAGTGATTCCAAAGTCGTATAAAAAAGGAACTGTTCTTAAGGATGCCCTGGCAAATTTGGAAGGGCCAAAAGCGCCTGAAGGGATGGAATTTGAAAAATGGGCTTTGCCCAATATTGATGGAAACGAAACAATAACCCATGAGATGGGAAGCTTGAATATAACGGCTGTATACAAGGGGAAGACTACGGCAGATGTATCCTATACTTATAGGGGAGAAGATGGGAAGTTTGTTTCCGACACAAAATTAATGCTTTTGGATGGTGAAAACCTTTCCTATGCTGCTGCCCTGGAAGAAATTGAAGAATCATTAAAAGAACTAAAGCATATGGAAGGCCTTACTTTATCCGGATGGAAAAAGGGATGGGGCATAGATATCGCAAGATATAAAAAAGTCAATATCCAGGCACAGTACGATAATTGTGTGGTTATCCTGAAATACCCTAATGAGGAGACGGAATATGTAATTGTTGATAAAGGGTCTGATTTTACACTGCCTGTGGAAAATGAAAAATATATTGATATCCTTTGGGAAGGCCACGGCAAAGGGGAAATTGTAACGATCACCGAAGATAAGGAATTCCTTGTGGCAGATGCAAAGCCGAAAGACGGAGTGGAACAAGAACCGTCGGATGGGACTCTTTCGGAAAAAGAAATTGAGAAAATCATAGCGGATATAGAACAAGGGGGAAGCGGAGAAACCATCCATGTAGATATGCGAAAGGCTACAATAGTGCCTAAGGAGGTGCTGGAAGCTATCCAAGGGAAAGAGGTGAATATCGTCCTTGACATGGGGGCTTATAGCTGGTCCATTGGAGGGAATGATGTAAATGCGACAAACCTAAGGGACATTGACCTGGAAGTGATAGTGGATACAGATGTTATTCCGCCAACTATTGTGGATTCACTGGCGGAAGGGAAGCCCGCCACCCAGATTTCCCTTATCCATGACGGGGAATTCGGATTCCGGGCGGATCTTACCGTGAACCTGGGCAGTGAGCATAGCGGCAGTGTGGGGAAACTGTACTACTATGACAGTGCCGGAAAACTGGTATATAGAGATGCCGGGGAGATTGGGGAAGACGGAAATATCAGCCTGTCTTTCTCCCATGCTTCTGATTATGTGGTGGTCATCGAAAAAGCATCATCGGATATTGAAGATGACGACCAAAATAATAGTCTTGATAACGATAGTGTACCTGGCGATAATGACGATAACGGCCATAAGAGCCATAACAGCAGTGGGCAGGAAACATCTGCTGCCGTGATGAAAGCGGGAGATAGCGGGAGTCCCGATGCTGCTATAGAGAAAGATAATGACGCTGGCAAACGAAAGAGTCCGAAGACAGGAGAATAAAGAGAGATGAGGTTTGGAAAAAGGCAAATCCTGTCAGCCCTTTTTACCCTTGCTTTTGTAGGGGCGGTTGTAATGGCCGCCCTTTGGGCTGAAAGCGCAGGAGATATGGGAAAGGCAGGGGGCACAAGAACAACAGGGGATACGGAGAACGCGGAGGATACCGGAAGTACAGAAGATACTGCGGATATACCGGGTTCTTCCGGGTTCATGGCTGACGGTGCGGGAAACGGTGATATGCCCGGCAGGGCAGGGGTGGACTTTGACCGATTGCAAGTACAGAATGAGGATATTTATGCCTGGATTACCGTTCCGGGAACCGGGATAGATTATCCTGTCCTGCAAAAGAGAGATGCCAAGGACCCTTATGATAATTACTACCTGGACCATCAGGTGGATTTATCGGAAGGTTTTCCCGGAGTTATTTATTCTCAGCCGGTCAATCAGCGTGACTTTACGGATTCGCTCACTGTTTTGTATGGGCATAATTTAAAAAACGGAGGGATGTTCAGCGACCTTCATGAATTTGAGGATGAGGAATTCTTCCTGCAAAACGACAAAATAATGATTTATACGCCGGAGAAAATACTGACCTATGAAATTTTTGCTGCCATAGACTTTTCCGATGCCCTTTTAACTTATGAATATGATTTTACAAAAAATGCAGAGGTCTGGAGACATCTGGCAGATGTGAGAAGATGCCAGGGAAATTTCCGGGAGGGGGCGGAAATATCGGAAGGGGATAGGATTCTCGTGCTTTCTACCTGCTATAGCGACAAGCCAGAGCGGCGTTTATTGGTGGAGGCGGTGCTGGCAGAAGAAGAGGCTGGAAACTGAATGCTGTTCCAATTCATTGGCTGCTAACTGCGCAGTTGCAGTCTGAAATGTTACGAAAATGCGGTCATATGACCGCATTTTTGTTGACATTTAGGAACTGGCAGTTATAATGTAAATATATGGAGGTATTTTAGTGGGCAATCAGGCAAATACAAAAGAATCGAAATCAATTCCTGAACCAAAAACAGTTTCCGAATTGAGACCAATTTCCGGACAGAAGGCCGTTTCCGAAATGGGGTCAGCTTGGGGAAGGCTGCCGTTTCCTCAATTGACAGCTTTTCTCGAAAGGGTAAAAATACTTGTATCGGCGGGGAAATATGATTTTGTTCCCAGAAGAAAGAATATGCAGGCATTAGCACAGTATAGCCTTACAGTTTCCGATGCGAAAGATGAGATTTTGGGGCTGGCTATTGGCGATTATTATAGAGGCCCCAAAGAGGACTATGATGCAGCCAGGCCGGGTGATATATGGGAATTTAAGAAAAATATTGATGGCATACAGTTCTATGTAAAAGTGAAAATTGTGCAGGAGAATGGCGAAGAGGTTCTTAAATGCATTGGATTTCATGAGGATTATTTTGCTTAGGAATAAGGAGGTGGCGTCAATGATGAAATATTGTGAAGCATGCGGAAGATGTGCCGATACGAGGGTAACCGATAAAAAAGAAATTTATGAAGTATGCGGGGAAAGGATAGAGGTGGATGCGCAGATTCTGGTATGCGCAGAATGCGGAGAGGAATTCTTTTGTGAAGAACTGGATAATGCCACATTGGTAAAGGCGTATAATGAATACCGCAGGAGACATAAGCTTTTGTTTCCGGATGAAATCAAGAAAATAAGGGAGCAGTATGGCTTTAGCCAGAGGAGTTTTTCTAAGCTCCTTAACTGGGGGGATAAAACGGTTCACAGGTATGAGAACGGTTCGATACAGGATAAGGCTCATAACAGCCTGCTCCTGTTCCTGAAGAATCCGGAGAATATGAGAATTTATCTGACAGAAAATGAAGTGATGCTGGATGACAATCAGAAAGCGAAACTGCTGAAAACGGTAGATAAGCTGGAGCAGGATTCCCAATATCGCGGGAGCAATAAGATTGTAAACCTGTTTTTTGGCGAAATGCCATCTATCGAAAATGGATTCAAGACTTTTGATTATGAAAAATTCTGTGCAATGGTCTTGTTTTTTGCAAAGAAAAGTGCCGGGCTGCTGAAGGTGAAGCTGCTGAAACTGCTGAATTATTCGGATTTGGTTTTTTATCAGGAGAATGGTATTTCAATGTCCGGTGCCAGATATGTGCATCTTCCATACGGGCCGGTACCCAAGAACTATGACCTTTTGTTTGGGATGATGTCCGCGGATAATATCGCCCATATCGAGGTGGAATTTGATAATGGCTACGAAAGGCATCAGGTGATAGCTGACAGTGAAATCCCTAAGGGGGTTCTTTCCGGGCAGGAACTGGCAGTGCTCGAACGGGTATATGAGAAATTTGCCGATTTCGGCTCGGTGGAAATTTCCAACTATTCCCATAGGGAAAAGGGATATATGTCAACAAAACAGGGAGAGGTTATTTCGTATTCCTTTGCCAAAGACATTCGGCTGGATGTATTTTGAAATATATAAAAGCCTGCTTTGGCAGATTGTATTTGGATAAAAGGGGAAAGGGTGCAGATGGGCTTTGCATAAGCCGGCGGACGGCATCAGGAGGGCAAAGAAGGGAGAGGGCGTCATTATGGGTAATAGTTTCAGGGAAATTGTGGAAGACTGTCCGGTGATTGCTACGGTCAAGGATGTGAAGAGCCTGGAGAAGAGCTTTGAATCGGACAGCCGTATTATTTTCATCTTGTTTGGGGATATTTGTAATATAGCCTCGATTATAGACCGGGTAAAGGAACAGGGGAGGGTTGCCATGGTACATCTGGATCTGGTGTCGGGCTTTGATGGCAGGGAGATTGCGGTGGACTATATCAGAAACATGACCAGGGCTGACGGAATCATATCCACCAAGACAGCCCAGGTCAACCGGGCAAAAGAACTGGGGCTGTATGCGGTATACCGTTTTTTCGTGCTGGACTCCCGTTCCCTGGAGAACATCCGCAAACAGAGCGCGGTGACGAAGCCGGATTGTATCGAGATACTTCCGGGAATTATGCCTAAGATTATCGCCCGTATCGTGAGGGCACAGCGGATACCGGTGATTGCGGGAGGCATGATCGATGATAAGGAAGATGTGATGCAGGCCTTAAAAGCCGGGGCGATGGCAATATCCACGACAAAGCAGGAACTTTGGTTTATATAATTTGCAGTGGGCAGATTCAGCGGCAGGGAATCCGAAGACTGAACTGTTACGATAAAATAATAAAAACAAAATGTAAAATCAGTATATTGCACATACGGTGAGACTGTGCTATGCTATATCTAATTAAATACTGATTTGGAGAAATGGAGTACAGAAACAGTGGCATCTAGCCAGGTTGTTTTTTGTACTCTTTTTTGCCTTATAGGATTCGGGTGTCAAAATGAAATGTGTCAGCAAGCTGACGGACGTCCGGCACACGAGTGAGGGAAAAGCCATTCTCTGATCGATTTAGAGTATGAGTGGAAGGAAGGTCAAATTTGTGTCTGTGCGGCATCCACAAACTTGACATGCGTAAAGCCCCGGAAATGCCGGGCCACAAAAGCCGCGCAGAAACGGAGTAAAAAATGTTTGATATTGTAATTATTGGTGCAGGGGTTACAGGAAGTGCCATCGCAAGGGAACTGTCCAGATATCAGTACGATACGTTGGTTCTTGACAGGAACAGCGATGTGTGCGAAGGCACATCCAAGGCGAACAGCGGCATTGTCCATGCGGGTTTTGACAGTGAGCCTGGATCGATGATGGCCAAGATGAATGTAAGGGGCAATGCCATGATGGAGCAGCTATCGAGGGATTTGGATTTTCCCTTTAAACGCAATGGGTCTTTGGTGCTTTGCTTCGATGCGCAGGACATGGATAAGTTGGAGAATCTGCTGGAGAAGGGGAAGAAGAACGGTGTGCCGGGGATTCGGATTCTTTCCAAAGAGGAAATAAGGGAACTGGAACCGAATGTGACAAAGGATGTGGCAGCGGCGCTGTATGCGCCCACAGGAGGAATCGTATGCCCTTTTGGCCTGACTATTGCCATGGCGGAGAATGCCTGTGAAAATGGGGTGAAATTCCGGTTTGACACAGAGGTTCTCAATATTGTGCACAAAGAAGGGGGCTATCTGCTGGAGACTTCAAAGGGATTGGTGGAAAGTAAGCTGGTGATTAATGCGGCCGGGGTATATGCGGATAAGTTCCATAACATGGTCAGCGATGAGAAGATTCGGATTATCCCCAGGAAAGGGGAATATTGCCTGATGGATAAAAAGGTGGGGGACTATGTGACGAGTACGATTTTCCAGCTTCCTACGATTTATGGCAAAGGCGTGCTGATTACGCCTACCGTCCATGGGAATTTGCTGACCGGGCCTACGGCTGTGGACATTGAGGATAAGGAAAATACCCAGACGACACAGGAGGGGCTGGAGGATTTATTAAAGCGGGCTGCACTCAGCGTGCCGCAGATGCCTGTCCGTCAAATCATTACGTCATTTACAGGGCTGAGGGCGCACTGGACGGGGCATGAATTTATTATAAAGGAAGTGGAAGGGGCGCCGGGCTTTATCGATGTGGCGGGAATTGAATCCCCGGGGCTTTCCAGTTCACCGGCAATCGGGGAGTATGTGGCACAGCTGGTGCAGGGGATTTATCCCATGGGAAAGAAGGAGGACTTTGTGGCAGTGAGAAAGGGGATTCCCAATGTGGCGGAGGCATCCTTCGAGGAACGGCAGGAGTTGATTAAGAAGAATCCCGCATATGCCAATGTAGTGTGCCGATGCGAAGTGGTAACGGAGGGCGAGATTATGGATGCCATCCACAGGCCTTTGGGGGCGACCACACTGGACGGCATCAAGCGCCGGACAAGGGCGGGAATGGGGCGCTGCCAGTCAGGGTTTTGTGCGCCGAAGACGGTGGAAATACTTGCCAGGGAACTGGGCAAAGACATTTCGGAGATTACAAAGTCCGGCGAAGGTTCCAACTATTTGACAGGATATAATAAGGAGGGCATGTAGGATGAAGACAGAGATTGCAATCATCGGCGGCGGCCCGGCGGGACTGGCGGCAGCGGTGGCAGCCAGAAAAGCAGGTGTGGAGGACATTCTGATTATTGAACGTGACAATGAACTGGGCGGCATTTTGAACCAATGCATTCATAACGGGTTCGGCCTGCACACCTTTAAGGAAGAACTGACGGGGCCGGAGTATGCCCAAAGGTATATCCGGAAGGTGGAAGAACTCCAAATCCCTTATATGCTGCACACTATTGTGGTGGATATTGGGGAGGATAAAGTGATTACGGTGATGAATAAGGAGCGGGGGATGTTCCGGATTGAGGCGAAAGCGGTTATCCTGGCCATGGGATGCAGGGAACGCTCCAGGGGGGCGCTCAACATTCCGGGTTTCCGTCCGGCGGGCATATATTCTGCGGGAACTGCCCAGCGGTATGTAAATATGGAGGGCAGGATGCCCGGCAGGAAAGTGGTCATCTTAGGCTCCGGCGATATCGGCCTGATTATGGCCAGGCGTATGACACTGGAAGGGGCACAGGTTCAGGTGGTGGCCGAACTGATGCCATACTCGGGCGGACTGAAACGTAATATTGTGCAGTGCCTGGATGATTATAATATTCCGTTGAAATTAAGCCACACGGTAGTTGATATCAAAGGCAAGAAGCGAGTGGAAGGGGTTACCCTGGCCAGGGTGGATGAGAACCGCCGGCCGATTCCGGGAACGGAAGAATATTACGAATGCGATACGCTGCTGCTATCCTGCGGGCTGATACCGGAAAATGAACTGTCCTCCCAGATGGGAGTAGCGCTGAATCCGGTGACTTCCGGCCCGGTAGTCAACGAGAGCCTGGAAACGAATGTGGAAGGGGTATTTGCCTGTGGGAATGTGCTCCACGTGCATGATTTGGTGGACTATGTGTCCGGCGAGGCGAAAATGGCCGGGGAAAATGCGGCAGCCTATGTAAAGGGGCAGCTGCCGAAAGCCGGAAGGGAGATTCCGCTGAAAGGAGAGAACGGGGTGCGCTATACAGTCCCCTGCATGGTGGATACGGAGAGGATGGCGGAAAAACAGATAGTCCGCTTCCGGGTGGGGGATGTCTATAAGGACAGTTATCTCGGTGTATATTATAATGACAGGTGTATCAGCCGGGCGAAGAAAAAGGTGATGGCTCCGGGCGAGATGGAGCAGATTACGCTTCTTAAGTCAAAATTGCAGGAAGCCGGAGATTTAGAGAGTATCACCATCCGGATTGAGCCGGAAGAGGGCAAGGTATCGGGCAGCGGTGCAGAAGTGGAAAAGAAGGGGGCCGAAAAGGCATCCGGGGAACAGGAATAGGGGGCGGTGAGATGAAAGCAAAGGAATTAGTATGTATCGGGTGCCCTTTGGGGTGTAACCTGAAAGTGGAGATTTCCCAAGAGGGAACTATGGAGGTTACCGGGAATACCTGTCCGCGGGGGGCGGATTATGCAAGGAAAGAACTGACAGACCCTAGAAGGATAGTAACATCATCGGTGAAGGTACAGGGCGGACATCTGCCATGCGTGTCGGTAAAGACGGAGACGGACATACCGAAGGATAAGATTTTTGAGTGTGTCAGGGCATTAAAGGATGTGGTGCTGACGGCTCCTGTGGAAATTGGAAGGGTGGTAGCAGAGGATGTGGCGGGCACAGGAGTTAGGGTGATTGCTACAAAGTGGATTTACGAGGCAACGGACAGATAGGGTGAGAGGTTATTATCAGAATATATGCTTGGGAAAGAGTTTGTTCCTGAAATGGAAGAAGAAAAGCGGAAAAATCGCTGGTTTATATTCCTTCTGCCTAGGTGGAAGCCAGGGATGAAAGGGCGGCTCAGTCGAGGATGATGGGACTGAGGGATTATGTGCCGGGATTGAAGCCGGGAAACTGCCATCCCGATGGCAGGAAGAAAATGAGGGAAGACGGTACCTGCAAATGATACAGCCTAAAGAGGAAGTGGTTTACCGGGTGAAGGTGAGCATGATTAAAGGGATGGATATGTGGGGAAAGATGACGGATTGAGCGGTGCCGTAAGTTTACCAGCCATAGCGTGCATTCTGCTTGGATATATAAAAATATAATTGCTCTGGTAAAAGAAAGCAAACTGACATTTTGCGGACATTATAGGAATAATCTCCAACAAAAAACGCATAATAGATTTGAATGAAAAAATCCATGAATCAAAGAAAACAGAGAAAGATGAGGATGTATTATGGATTATGTAAATGCGTTTTGGGTGGGAGGGCTGATATGCGCCCTTGTGCAGATATTGATGGAAAAAACCAAGATGATGCCGGGGCGGATTATGGTATTGTTAGTCTGCCTTGGGGCGGTAATCAGTGCCTTTGGCCTCTATGAGCCTTTTCAGGAATTCGCCGGAGCCGGGTCATCGGTGCCGTTGCTTGGCTTTGGCAATATACTGATGAAAGGGGTTAAGGAAGCGGTGGATAGCAACGGCTTCATCGGGATTTTCCAGGGCGGGTTCAAAGCCGGGGCGGTGGGAACCACCGCAGCTTTGGTCTTTGGGTATTTGGCCAGCCTGGCCTTTAACCCGAAGATGAAAAAATAAAAGGAATTGCCTATATTTCTTCCCAGGAGACCTGGCGGTTGTCCATAAATTTGCGGAAGGCTTCATCCCAGAGCTGCTCCGGGGTCTTATCCATCATAAAGGTATTGGTGGACAGGCCGGTAATCAAGGTGGCATGGGTTCCGTCATATTTTATGGTCAGAGTAAAAGCGCGGACTAGACTTCCGTTATCGGAAAAGCCCCCTTTTTCCAGTATTTTCCCCATATGTCCGGGGAACAGGAGAAGGACGAATTTGAAGCTTAAGGGCGTGCGCTTTCCTTTGATGAGCTGGAAGCATAAGGGGCGCATATCTTTCCATAAAGAAAAATCATAAGGGCAGAGGGTTTCATCCTCCTGCTCTTCTTTTGTATAGAATTCCTTCCGGATATGGCCGTCAATCTGGAAGGTATTGGCGGTTACGATGATACCTTCCTCTAAAAGAAAGCAGTCGAAAGTATCGGAAAGGAGCAATTTGTTCATGAAACTTTTTAAATCGGATATTTGATAGGTTTTCATTTTTTTCCCCATTTCTGTACGGTCTTTGTGACCCGGCATTCCCGCGGGCAATGAGCCAGGTGACATGCTGCCTAACCCAACCTTTGGCTGTGTGGGTTATTGGCCTTTATATCATACAATACTTAACCGTATATTTCAAGGGATAGGACATGGCGGCGCAGCGGGCAGGTAACAGTTCAGCCTTCGGCTTCCCTGTTACGGAATCTGCCCATTCCAAATCGCCTTCGGCGAGGGGCAGATTCTGTTTTGGCTAAATTGACGTGCTTGTACGGACTTTGCAGCAAGTGCAAAGTCCTGGGCTGAACTGTTACCC
>BLLT01000025.1 GCA_011958945.1 Lachnospiraceae bacterium
CATGCCACTTGGCTCGTTGCTCGCGGGAATAAATTTTAGCGCAAGAAGCTGCGCAGAAATGGGGGTAAATGTGGCTAATACAACAAATTTTAGTGTCCGTATGGACAGCGATATTAAAAAACAGTGTGAAATTCTGTATGGTGAGTTAGGTGTCAACCTCACTACTGCCATCAACGTGTTTCTTCGCCAGTCTCTCCGTGCCGGTGGTTTTCCTTTTGATGTTCGCATGGAACAGCCCAACAAAGAGACGATTGCTGCAATGCTGGAAGCAGAACGCATTGCCCGCGATCCATCCGTAAAGCGTTACTCTGATGTAGAGGAAGCACTTAGGGCATTAAAAGAATGAACCATCTGGACATCATTTGGACAGGGCAATTCAAAAAAGATTACAAGCTGGCGGTAAAACGTCATCAGGACATTGGCCTTCTTGATGACATCATCCGCAAACTGGCAAGCGGCGAACAGCTTCCAGAAAAAAATAAAGACCACGCCTTAACCGGAAACTTCCGCATCGGGCGTAATATCTGAAAAGTACAAAGAAAGCCGGCTGTACCGGAAGGGACTCCACTCCAAGAATCCCTTCCGCTTTTTCCGTCCGGGCTATTCCACCCTTTTTACTATAACCCCATCCTTCCCGTAAAATCTGGCCAGCGCCTTATTCTGCCAATCTTCCACATCGGGGGTAATATCCGAAAAATAAAGCAGGGCCGGCTCTGCCGGAAGGGGCTCTACCTCCAGTATCCCCTGGACATCGCTATTATATATCTGAACCCTTTGCTCAAGCGCTTCCCCATATGCCCTGGCACTTCCGTTCTTTAAATCCGTTATTGCCGATGTAAAGGAATAAAAATGCGGTTCCGGTATGATGGACAGCCCGGAAGCCAGAAGGAAAAAGAACACACATCCCATCAGGCAAAAGCGTGTGTTCGCGGAAAATCCTGCTTCACGGGCAGCTGGCGTTCCCCTGCTTTTATCCCATTGCCTTCTCACCCATCCTGTCACATAACCCACACAAAGTGTCAGGACCAGGATGTACATAAAGAAGATAAGCGCCTGCAGCCTCCCCGCTTCAATATTGCCTACTGCAAACAGAGGAGGTGTAATCATTGCGGAAACCAGGCAGTATCCAAAAAGCACCACAATGACCGGATACCTGAAACCATATTCTGTCTTTTCCGCCATATGCCAGAAAAGGGGAATCAATATCACAATGAGCAGAAGCACCGGCCATCCCGTCCATTCCCCCAACACATAGTCCAGGCAGTAATAAAAGGAAATCAACACCGATTTCACTGCCCCCATCCCTGCTGTTCCGGAAGTCCGCACCCAATTGCCCGGAGCAGCCGCACTCACTATGAATCCCAAATAAAAACAACCCATGGGAATCCAGAATGCTTTATACTTTTTTCTGTTTTTTGTACAAATCGTGCAGACAAGGGCGACACCCAGCACAATTGCCACATTTAGCGAAGTCATCTGGTTTCCTCCCCCAATCAGGAAGCCCAGCACCGATGCCCCTGTCAAATACCGAATGCGCCCTTTCCCTTCACTACAGGCTGCCCGAACCATTATCCCATAGAAAAACAGCGACATACTATGCAAAAATACATACCGCACCGAACCACAATACCAATAGAATGCCTCCACCCTTCCCTGGCGGCTCAGGCATTGGATCGAAACAAACAATACCGCCATAATGGCAATGCGTGCCATATATTTATCCGCTTTAAATACTTTTACAAAAATCCCCTTTAACAGATAAACCGTGGAAAAGGTAAGCATCCCCAACATAATCCATGTAGTCACCGAGTAAAACTCCTCTTTGAACACGGCTGGATGAAGCGCCGAAACAACTTCCGATGTAAAGCTTCCCATCCAATTAAAATAACTTTCCCATGACAGCAAAAATGCCTCTTTCAGTACTTGCCAGATAGAATGCGTTGTTCTCCACGCATACCTGCATGTATCACCAAAAGAATAATCATCCGCACTCGGAAAATTATAACGGGCAATCAATAGCAGCGGAATCAGCGTAAGGACATACCCCGCCGTAAACACTCCTGCCAGAACCTTTGGCGTGATAAACCCCATCCATTTTTCCAACAATTTCTTCATCCCGACAACCATACCTTTCTGTAAACTGTTTATACTTGCTCATTCACCCCATACCCCAGGCCATTTCGGCTTTACCCATTCTCCCCACGCACCCTTGCCGCTTATATTTGCTCATTCTGCCTGTGCATCTGCGGCGGTTCATACTGGTCCATAAAGCCTTCCCCCAAATACACGATTTCCTCTGCAAACTTAATTCCATGAACCACTGTAAAAACAGAAATAACCCGGCGAAACCGCAGCCCTTTAATATAATTCAATACTTCCATAGGAAATTTTCCATCCAGCACAATATCATCAGGAAAAACCTTATGATAGTCCAAAATATCCCTGGGGTGGGGTTTGATCAGGACTACCGACTCTTCCCCGTCTATGCTTCCGAATTTTTCAATACAATCCTTAAAAATCCGTTCCCTCACATCCAGGGCACAAAGGGGCTCCGTCAACAGCAGGATTTTGTTTTTCCCATTTCCGGCATTTAACTTTTCCTTTATTTCATCCATATCCGCGATGAACAGGTGCACCAGAATTTCTTTCCCCTCTTCATCCAGCCCATCCACCAGTTCTTTTCTTGGCTTCTCAATATACTTAGGGCAAGGATAAGGAAGTACGGAAATATCGTTGACTTCCATATCCAGGCAATATTTTGCCCAGCCATTCTGGATAAAAATAAGATTCTTCGCCGCAAGAAAAGCCTTCAGCCCAAAATGCCCCCTGTTATCGTATCTGGCCGTATCGTATGTGCTGATGCAGTCCAGGCCGTCCTCCAATGCATGGTAATAGATCTTTTTATAGCTTAAATAATAGCCAATGGGGTCCGAATCGCAAAACACATAGATATCCTTATACTCTTTAAAATCCACCGGCACATAATCCTGCTGCATTTTTCCAAGCAGTTTCGTGTATTTGATTCTGGCCAGCATATTCAGCAAAATATTCCCCCTGTCCTTATGGTATTTCATCACCTGCGGGAAATGAATATCCTCTTTTTCCTCGAACATATACACATTTTCAAAAAGCCCGCATTTAAGTGCCCGGCTTCTCAAATCGCCGAAATCGTTGGACATGGTGCTTAACACCAGATCCGCATTCTTCCGTTCCTCCTTTGGCAGATTCAATTCCTTCAGGCAAGCTACATACACATGATAATATGTGTGGCAGACATAAATTCTATGCTTCATACGGCTATATATACTCCTTCCTCGCAGAAACAAAATCCAATCCATCGAATATTAATCATTCGTTGTGCACCAGGCCGGCCAGGCTGCCAGTAAACTTAAAGGCAGGCTTGAATATCCACACGGATAAGGGCCAGCGCCTTTTTCCCGATTTCCATCGCTTCTTCCGGGGTGGCCCCTGCAGTAATAATATGGCCCAGCCTGTCATTGCTGGACTTTGTTCCGTTTGTCCTATCTCCCGGACTTTTGTACAAAACAATTTCCTCCACCCCGTCCAGGCTGCGCACTTCCTCACCGGCTTCCAGATGGCGGATAATGCCTTCCCCACCCTGAATGAAATGAATCGCAGCTCCTCTTTGCCACTTTTTCTCCAAATCCGGCTTTTCCCCGGTGGCCAGCACCACGGAAGCCCCTACCAGATCCACCCCCGTGGAGAGGGGAACCAGGCGGGATGTGATAAAATCGCCGCCCAGGCGGGCTGCAATTTCCACAACTTTCGGCCCCTCCTCTGTCACTTTTATCTCCGTGTGGGATGGGCCATTCTGCAATCCGATAGCGCCTATGGCCTGTAAAGCTACTCCTTTAATCTGCTCCTGCACTTCTGCATCAAGGCGGCTCGGCTCGCTATGGGCTATTTCTACAAAATAAGGCGGCCTGGTAATATATTTATCCGTAATCGTTATGATAGTGGTTACCCCTTCCACCGTTATGGCCTCCACGCTCACTTCCGGCCCGGTCATAATTTCCTCCACCATCACCACCCCATTGCGGGAATTCCCTTTGCTGTATTCATAAACTTCGCGCAGTTCCTCTTCATCCGGCTGTTCTTCCACAGCCCCCTGCTTTGACTGACTGCCTGCAAGCCGCTGTTCCCCGTTCTCAAACTGCTTTTCTGCAAACTGCTGCAATTTTCTGCCATCCAGCAGCACCACCCCCCGGCTTCCCGCATTATCCGACGGCTTCACGATACAATGCCTCTCCAGAGCCTCCACCGCTGTCCGGAAACCTTCAAAATCCTCCGCCGCATAATAAGCCGGAATGGGCACCCGATGTTCCTTTAATCGATTTCTCATATGGCTTTTAATGGTAGCACACAGAGAATCCTCATAAGATAAATCCGGCCTTTTCCCAAGCTTTTCGTTCACATACGCAGCCGTTCTCACCGGGCCGTCGCTGGTGGAAGTAATTACCACATCCGGCCGGTAAATAAGCGCCTGGCGGTACACCTCCTCCATATCCAGGGTGCTCACCACCAGCTTCACATCCGCCAGCGGAAAGCCTGCCGCATTTTCATCATAGTCCACCAGAATAATCTTATATCCCAGTTCCTTTGCTTTTTTAATTGCCGGAACCTGCAATGCGCTGGCTCCCAGAATCATCATTGATTTTCCTTTTTCCATTCCACTTTTTCCCATATCAAACCGGCACAGCCTCCGCCCCGCATCCCCAGGAGTGCATCGCCTCATTTTCCTGTTCTCTTTCTGTTCTCTTTCTGTTCTCTTTCTATCTGCCTTTCCCTTTATAGTATCAGCTTCCAGTCCAGAGGTGTTCCCTTAGAAATGTCCGTCCTGGCCCTTTTCCCCATAATCTCATCGAGATACATAGTATGCAGGCCAAAGGCCGGGCGGATGGAACGCACATTTTCTTCCGTAAATATTTCCCCTTCCTTCATATTCTTCACAACAAACAGGGAACGTCCGTCTTCCCTGCTCCTTTTTTGCTTCTCCGACAGTTCATAGGTAACTTTGCCCAAAGCCTTTTCCACAATCCGAATTTCATCCACCATTTTCTTAAACTCGTCCGGCTCCATTGAAAATGCCCCATCCGGCCCTCCATCCGCTCTGGATAACGTAAGGTGCTTTTCCACCATTTTCGCCCCAAGGGCCACGCTTGCTACCGCTGCCGCCGTTCCCATGCTATGATCCGAAAGCCCTGTGATACAATCAAAAACTTGGGCCATGTTGGGAATCACTTTCAAGTTCATCTCCTCATAAGGGGACGGATAGGCAGAGGTACATTTTAAAAGCACAACCTGTTCATTTCCTTCCTCCTTACATACCTGCAAGGCCCTTTCCATGTCTTCCAGATAGGCGATTCCTGTCGCCAGGATTACCGGCTTCCCTAACCCCGCAATTTTCCGTATGAGAGGGATATCATTAATTTCAAAAGACGCCACCTTATAAGCCGGCATGTCCATTTCTTTCATAAAATCTACCGCTGTAGCGTCAAAAGGAGAGGAAAAGCATTCCAGCCCCAGCCCATTGGCATACTCCATCAGCCTCGGCTGCCACTCCCAAGGGGTATAGGCTTCTTCATACAGCTTATGGAGCGTTGTGCCGTCCCAGATCGTTCCCTGGGTAATCTGGAAATAATCGTTATCGCAGTCCAGAGTAATGGTATCCGGCGTATAAGTCTGCAGCTTTACCGCATCCGCCCCGGCCTGCGCCGCCGCTTTTATAATTGCTTCCGCCCTGCCATAATCCTGTAAATGATTGGCCGAAACCTCCGCCACCACAAAAGTTTTCTCCCCTTCCCCTACATAACGCTTCCCAATCCGTATCCTTTTATCCATTTCCCTTTTCCTTTCTTATTGTTACCTTGCATAGACCATTGCGAAACCGATAAACTTGCTGAATATTCTCATAGCTTAGGCTTTCTCATCCGCCCATCATCCGATACTTAATTTCCGCCAATTTCCAATCCATCAAGCTGTCTATATCCTGCACTTCCGTCTCCGGCATCGGAAGCGGTACATATCCGTCCTCCAAATCCCCTCTGCATGCACGGTATTTTTTCACATCATAAAAGTAAAACTGCCCGCAGTCATGGTACATCGTCTCTAAATCCTGAGACCTCTTCATAGCATTCTCGGGATAACAATACTCCAGCCTGCCATTTCTCACCGCCATACCGCGCTGGGGCGGAAATGAGAATTTGACCACCGGCATTACCCCGGACGCGTGATTTTCCACCAACAGCCGAAAGGCTTCTTTCAGTTTTTTGGCTGTGATAAACGGGGCGGTAGGGTAGAGGCATGCCATATACTGGAATTCCTTCCCCCTCTTTTCATACTCCTCCAGCACTTCCATCAACACATCATCCGTGGTGGCAAAGTCATTGGCCGCAGCCTCACTGCGCATGAACGGTACACTGGCGCCAGCCTTCCTGGCAATCTCCGCAATCTCTTCGTCATCCGTAGACACCATTACCTCATCAAACAGGCCCGAGGACAGCGCTGCCTCTATAGAATAGCAAATAATCGGCTTCCCCAAAAATTCTTTCTTATTCTTCCCCGGTATCCTCTTACTTCCCCCTCTGGCTGTTATTACCGCAACTACACTCATCTTAATCTCCTATTCCAGTTCCGCAAGACCCCTCCCAACACCCTTTCTTCCCGCAGAGCATTTCCGCCCGCTTACGCGTCCGTAAATCCTCTGGGGCGTTGTCCGGGTTCTTGCTGTTTTTATTATAGTTTCCAAATCTCCTCCGCAATACGTAATGCCCCCTGCCCGTCCGTTACCTGGCACAGCGCTTCTTTCATCCGTTTGCGTAACGCCTTATCCTGTAAAAGAATCTTCAGGTTTCTGTTAATCCGTTTTAGGCATTCTTCCCTGTCCTGCCGTATATCCCCTGCAAACAGCATTCTCTCTTCATCGGCAAAAAATTCGCTGTCATAGAGCTGGTTGTCCGCACAGACAAAAAATACGGCGGGAATCTGCATGGCACATAGTTCGAACAGCACCGTTCCTGCCGCCGAAACCGCCAAATCGCACTCTTCCATCAGTTCCGCCATATTGCTCACATTATGATAAAGCCTTATGGCCGGGTTCTTCTCCGCCAGAGCCTGCAGCTTTTCTCTGTTCTGATTGAATTTTCCTACCACCACATGGAAAACCGCCCAGCTTAAGGCCGGTTCCTCTGCAGCGCTTTGGAGAATACCGGACAGCGCATCGTAGGTGTCGCCTCCGCCGGAACTTAAAAGTACATTTACTCTTCCTTTTTGCTCATCTCTTCTTTGCTTCAAAATATGCAGAACTTTTTTTGTTTCGAAATCAAAAGGGCATAGACTTACTTCCGCCTTGGGCTCCATGCCCGTTTTCTGCAAATAAGCCCTCTGGAATTCCTCCCTTAAAGGCACATACGCTGTACCCAATAGCAGCTTAGCCCTTCCTTCATAGGTTTCTTTATAAGGAAAACGCACATGATAAGCATTATAATTGATTACCATGTCCACCGGATAAACATCCTCAAAACAATCATCTATATATATTATCTTACAGATATCCCGCAATTTGTCAAAATATGCCCTTGTCACCTGATAGGAATCCACCAGCAGTTTCCTGCAGCCCGTTTTTTCCAGTTCTTCCCGCAGTTGCTGCGTCTCATCCTCCATCCGGTTCCAGGCAGTGTTCAGGCAGACATATTCCATCCCCGCCGCTTCCAGCAAATCGTGGGCATAGCTGTCCGCTGTAAAAAAAATGGTCTTCTGTCTTAGATATTTCATTTGCTTTGCGATGGTAATACATCTCATAATATGCCCCATGGCAACCGTGCTGTTTGCATCCACCCGAATTCCTATTACCTGCTCCATCCTATTCGTCAAGTCCCTTCCGCATCCTGTAAACCTCCATGCCATGCTCATCACAGTTTTGCAATGGCAAATGGCCAGTATACCGGTTTCGCATCTGCCCTC
Organism: Lachnospiraceae bacterium; assembly: GCA_011958945.1. Classification (GTDB taxonomy): domain Bacteria; phylum Bacillota; class Clostridia; order Lachnospirales; family Lachnospiraceae; genus Kineothrix. The sequence goes on from BLLT01000025.1 coordinate 7,984, forward strand.
CCATTTTGAATGTCTATAGAAGAAGTCACTGATTTCATATCATGAAAGATTTCTTTCCTGTTCTTCATACTCCTCCAGCACTTTCCCCAAACGCTTCATCTCTTCCGCTCCGTACCGCTGGTCCATGGGCAAAGCCAGCATGTGGCTGTAGATATATTTTTCATCCCCCGTCAGATGCCCTGCATTTTCCTTCCCTACGGGCCAAAGCACCGGGGCATAAATACCATGTTCCGTTAGAAATTTCTGCATCCTGTCTCTGTCCTTTGCATACACCGGAAAGTACAGCGGCGCAGCCATTTTCCCGTCTTCCCCAAAACTTCGGGGCAGCATCGGCCAAAATCGTGTTTTCCCTTCCATCCATTCCCATAAATAGCGATAATTTTCGTTCCGCCTATTCTTGCACTTTTGCTCATCCTCTGACTTTAAAATGCCTGCCGCCTCCCTGGATAGGGCGCCGATTTCCCTATGATCATCCAGCCACGCTTCCATTTCCCGGTTCTTTTTCAGGAATTCCTCTTTCATGGCCTTCTTTTCTTCCTGGCTTTTGCTGCCATACAAATATTCCCATTTTTCTGTAAGGAGTTCCAGGCGATTTTTCGTAAACTCCTTTTCCTGTACAAGACAGTCCAACGCTAAAAGCTCATTGGAAGCCACAAAGCCTCCATCCGGAACGGAATACCATTTTCTCAGGCTTCCCACCACATAATCCGCCTCCCTGCCTGCACTTTGCAGATAGTAAGACTGGGTCACGTCCTCCATAATGCAAATCCCCTGCGCCCGCCATTCTTTAAGCAAAGACCGCATCGGCTTCCATGTGTCCACGCCATAATAAGGATGGATAAAAAGCAGATCCGGTCTTTGCTGTTCCATCAGACGGCACAGCTGCCCTGTATCCGCCTCCAGATTTTTATTGATATGATAAAACTGTATCTCCCACCCTTCCCATTGAAAGGGGAAAAAAACCGTATCGCACATATATGCCGGCAAAAGACACTTTTTCCCTGCCTCTGTCTTATTTCCCCCGGCCCTGTTTTGGGCATAGCTTTTCAAAGCCAGGGCAATGGCAGCCCTTCCCGATGCGGTGAAGGACACGTTCTTTTTTCCATATTTTTCTGTTTCCTTTAACGAAAAAAGTGGCGTTTGGGATTCTTCTGCCACAGCAACCGTTGCCGGATTAATTTCATAAATACTGCCAATTTCCATCATATGCAATTTCCGATTCACTTCCTTGTCCGTACCGCTTTTCCATGTGCGTTTTTCTTTCACGCCGTAATCTTTTCTTCCGGTTTCCCATCCATATGCCTGACGGAAATTCCGCCGCTACCCGTGCCTTTTCCTCCATCGTCTATATGCCCACAGCAATTTGTAGTACAGCATGAAAAACAAAGTGGATCTCTGCTGCATCCTAATCAGCTTCTTTTCCTCTGCATGGGTTCTTTCCTGATAATAAGAGTTTTTTTCAAACTCCGGGAATGTCTCTTTCATTTCCTTTCCCATCGCCTTCACAAACCCATATTTCGTCTTGCCCACCCCGGCCATATAGGTGAACAATGTATTGATGTAAAAAAGAAGCGTAAAACTATATTCCAGTTCCGGGCGCAATTCTTCAAAATAGCCATGCCGCTTCGCTTCCGCAAGCATCAGGCGTCCCGCTTCCATTCGGTCCTCGCAGCGTTTGGGCGAAATCGTATGTACCGTGGAAGTATCATGCTGATAATAATAATACATGGGTTCTTCGATATATTCGAAATGCTTTGCCAATACTAGGTAGGAATTGCCCAAAGCATTATCCTCATAAAAAATGTCTTCGGGAAACCAAAGTTCCTTTTCCATAATCATGGAACGGCGGAAAATCTTTACCACCAGACTCCCCCCATCCAATATCAGGCTGGCCCGTTTTTCTTTATTCAATATACCGCTCTGGCTCTTTTTATTATTGTGGACAATCTGCCCTACTTCCATGGAATGAACATCCGTCAGGCAATAATCGCAGCCGGCCAAATCCGCCCCTGTGCTTTTAGCCCTTTCTATCAGCCGCTCATACATATCCGGCCGAATCCAGTCATCGCTGTCAATAAAGCCAATCCATTCCCCCTTGGCCATCCTCAGTCCAATGTTTTTCGCGCCCCCCTGATGCCTGTTCACTTCCGAATGGACTGCGCGGAATTTCTCAGGGAAACGCCTTTCATATTCTTTCAATATTTCCATGGAATTGTCGGTGGAACAGTCATCCACCGCAATTATTTCATAATCTTCCACCGTCTGATTCACCAAAGAATCCAGGCAATATTCCAATTTGTGGTCCGATGCCATGTTATAAACCGGCACAATGATACTTAATTTCATCTCTTTTTCCATTTTCCATTCCTGCACAATTTATACTACCGATTTTTTTCCGCGGACAGCGAGCCAAGCAGCCGCAGAAGCAAATGCAAAAGACCGCAAAATTTACTTGCCATAATACTCCGCAATCTTCGTCACAGCCTCGATTACATCCTCCACATCCTGATTTGTCATGGCATAATAAAGCGGCAGGCTGATAATCTCCTCATACAGCTTTTCCGCCTTCGGGCAAATGCCTTTTTCATAGCCCAGTTTTCTGTAATATGGGAAATAATAGGTGGGGATATAATGCACGTTGCAGCACACATTTTCCGCCGCCAAAGCGTCAAAAAATTCTTTTCTCCCGATTTTCAGCCTTTCAGGCACCAGACGCAGAATATATAAATGTCTCGTTGTATCCGATTCCGGTATTTCCTTCTGCACCCGCAGCTGCGGAATCCCGGCAAAAGCTTCGTCATATCTGGCGACAATCTCTTTCCTTCTTTTGGAAAACATAGGCAGTTTATCCAGCTGGCTCATAATCAGCGCCGCCTGCATATCGGTCATCCGGTAGTTGTACCCTAAAGCAATCTGCTCATAATACCAGTCTCCCTCCGGTTCACCTTCCATCATCTCCGGGTCTCTCGTTATTCCATGGGCTCTGTACAACAGCAGCTTTTTATAATATTCCTCGCTGTTGGTCAATACAGCGCCCCCCTCCCCTCCGGTCACCGTCTTCACCGGATGGAAGCTCAATGTAGTCATATCCGAAATGGAGCCATTGCCCTTCCCTTTATATTTCGTGCCAATGACATGGGCTCCATCCTCAATCAACACCAGATTTTTCTCCCGGCAAACCGCCAGCAGTTCATCCAATTCCACCGACTGCCCGGTAAAGTCCACTGCCACCACTGCTTTCGTCTTTTCGCTCACCTTCCCGGATACCGATTGTGGGTCAATATTATAAGTATCCTCCCGGATATCCGCAAACACCGGCCTCGCCCCACAATACAGGGCGCAGTTGGCAGAAGCCGCAAAAGTGATAGGCGTAGTAATCACTTCATCGCCCGGCCCTACCCCTGCTGCCATGCAGGCTATATGCAGCGCCGCCGTTCCGTTGCTGCATACCACCGCATATTTCGCTCCGGTCACTTCACATAATTTTTTTTCCAGTTCTCCAATTTTAGGCCCGCAGGTCAGATAGTCGCTCCGCATCACATCCACTACTGCCTGAATATCCGCCTCGTCAATATATTGATGCCCGTAAAAAATCTTCTTATCCCTTACCGGCGTTCCCCCGCAGGCCGCCGGTATTACTTTTTCCTCATGAATATCCATATCTTCCCCAGCCTATTTCTCCAGTTCCACTGTTTTCAGCAATTCCTTAATCTCTTCCACCGACAGCCACTGGCTATTATTGTCCGAACTATAGGAAAACCCTTCTTCCACTTTCTTCCCGCTCAAATCCGGCTGCTGCTTATTGTTCCATACCATCTGCGGATAAACAATAAAATGTTTATCGTATTCGTAGGTCGTATAGGAATCCTCCACCGTAACCATGATTTCGTGAAGTTTCTCCCCAGGCCTGATGCCCACCTCCGGCATTTCACAGCCAGGAAGCATAGCCTGCGCCAAATCCGTAATCTTAAAGGAAGGTATCTTGCTGATAAAGGTCTCCCCTCCCGTGGCTTCTTCCAATGCCTTGATAACCAGTTCCACTCCCTGGGTCAGGCTGATCCAGAACCTTGTCATCCGGTAATCCGTAATTGGCAGTTCTTTTCCCCCGTTTTTGATAATATTATGGAAAAACGGAATGACAGAGCCCCGGCTTCCTGCCACATTCCCATATCTCACAATAGAGAAATTAATGTCTTTCGTTCCCGTATACGCATTGGCTGCCACAAAAAGCTTGTCCGATACCAGCTTCGTGCCGCCATAAAGGTTCACCGGGTTTACCGCTTTATCCGTGGACAGCGCCACCACCTTCTTCACATTGGAATCCAATGCCGCATCTATCACATTCTGGGCTCCATGGATATTCGTTTTAATCGCTTCGTTAGGATTGTACTCGCAGGCCGGCACCTGTTTTAAGGCAGCCGCATGAATCACATAGTCCACACCTTCCAATGCCCTTTTTAACCTCTCCTTATCCCGCACATCCCCGATAAAAAACCGAAGCCTGCTCTCATATTCTTTCAATTCATTGGCCATTAAAAACTGCTTGAATTCATCCCTGGAATAAATAATTATTTTCTTCGGCTCATAATGATCCAGCACATATTTTGTAAAACACTTTCCAAAAGACCCGGTTCCCCCGGTAATTAAAATCGTTTTATTGTTTAACATAAATTTCCTCCTGTTCCGGTCCTTTAAGCCTCGCCCCAGCGCACCGGTTATTAATTACTTCATGTATTTTCTTATATTATTTCCCAATTTTTATAATCTCACCGCCCAGTATACCATAACCGCATAAAAAAAACTATATATCCGGCTATAATTTCAGGAAATCAATTTCATTTAATTTACTCATCAATTGCATCCGACAGCCCCGGTATGCTATACTTACAGCAAAAGCCGGCAGCCATAAACAACAATCCAAACAACCTGCTGCCGGAAACGGGGTAAACTATGAAAAAATTATTAATTACAGGAGCTTCCGGTTTCCTTGGGGGAAGGGCCGTAAGATTTTATAACGGGAAATATGAAATCTATGCCCCCTCCCACTCCGAACTGGATATAACCGATGCCAAAAGCGTGTGTACTTTATTCGATGCCGTCAAACCCGACCTCGTTATACACAGCGCAGCTATTTCTGATGTGGGAATATGTGAAAAAGAACCGGAAATGTCATGGAAAATCAATGTGGACGGAAGCCGGAACATCGCCGCCGCATCCGCCAGGCTTCGCTCCAAATGCCTGTTATGCAGTTCCGACCAGGTCTACTTCGGGAGCGGCATAAAAGAAGCCCATAAAGAGGATGAAGCGATACATCCGGCTAATATTTACGGGCAGGAGAAAAAACAGGCGGAAGAAGAATGCCTGGAAGCCAATCCTTCATGCGTCATACTGCGGTTATCATGGATGTACGATACAGCGGCATTGCACGAAAAAGAACATGGCGACTTCTTCCGCACCCTCATTTCCGGCCTGCACGCTTCCTCCACTTTAAGCTATCCCGTGCACGACATACGCGGAATCACGGATGTAAACGAAGTCATCCAAAACTTCGGGAAAGCATGGGAATTGGAGGGAGGCATTTATAATTTCGGTTCCCCCAATAACAAAAACACCTACGAAACCGTTCATGCCATGTTCACGGAACTTGGGTGGGATACGGACAGATTGGAAAAAAACGAGGAAGCCTTCGCATCCAATCCCAGAAATATAAGCATGTGCCCGAACAAGCTGAACAATAACGGAATTTCTTTTTCTTCCACATTAGATGCGCTTGTTAGAAAGGCAAAACTTTCTCTGCCGCTGGCATGACTCATTCTGCCGGCCAAACCTTCTTTCTACTTACTATCGGCCAGCTATACAGCCAAAACCGCCGGGGAAAACGCAGCAAAACCTGCACCTTTCCCCTGGCATCATTCCAATTCATATACACTCCACAACCCTTTACTTAAAACCAACCGATATTCCTCCAAATCAGGACAGCTTTCCAATATCATTTCCAAGCTGTCCCCCTTGGTATCATAATCTGCCGCATACACAATCGCCATTTCGCTGCTGTTAAGCACTTCATCCGTTATCTTCTCCAAATTGCCTTCGCTGGCAAAATAAATCCTTTCATACTGCATCAGTTCCTGGCTGCACCACCAGACGTGATAGGGCGTGGCATCATTATACAATACGATTACCGGCATATGGGCATTGGCTTTTGCATATTCCATATGCTCCCCATCTTCTTCATAAAGGAAAATCACCTTTCCCGACACCAGCCCATGGATATCGTCCGCTAAGAATATGAGCGTAATCACCGCCAGGCCAATCCCCCAGGCCCATTTGACCCAAGAGGGTTTCATTTTCATGAAAAAAGATGCGTTTTCCATCCAAAGCCCATAAACAGCCGCCATCACCAACAGCAGCAAAATCCCATAAATGGGCAGCTGGTACCGATTCGATGTCTCATACAGCAAAAGGGCCGTCTTAGACACTGTAAAAAAATATCCGCACACAGCAAACAACAGCAGACCATATGCTGTCTTTTCTCCTCCGGCATCCGCCCTGGCCATCTCCCCGTTCTTCCCGGCATCCGCCCTGGCCATCTCTCTGTTCATCCCGGCGTCTGCCCGGTCACCTCTTTTGCCATCCCTATATTTTCCCACTGCCAACAGGCACGCCAAAAAAACGATCAGCAATATCCATAATCCCAAGAATCCATCAAATAAATATTCATTCACCAGGCCTCCAAAAAAGCGCAGTCTATCCCCCGTATTGGCTGCATCCAGGAACTCCGAAGCCGCCCCTGTTCCCCTGTATCCCCTGAAAATATGAGAAAGGCTGGCCGGATAACTAAACACCGCAAGCAGCAGGGAAATACCGCAGGCCATTCCGTACTTGATGCAATTCCACAGCTTCCTGTCCGTCCACAGTCTCCATAGACAAAAAAACGCTGCCGCAAAAAAAAGGAAAATAATATAATAATACTGGGTCAGAAATCCCAAATAGTTCACCGCCATAAGCGGGAGAAGGAAAGACCGGATTCCCATGTCCTTTTTTATGACAGCCCGGACATGAATACAGGCGCAGGAAAGCACGAAGACCGTCAGCCATTCGTACATCCTGATAAACATTACACCGGAAATAATCACCCCATTAAACCCATAAACAGCAGCAACCGCAAAGGTAAGCCATTTATTTTTCCCGCTCACCATATAGCTGAGCCGGCATAACAACACGAAATTAATCGCAAATGCAACAATATTCACACCAATCCCCAGCCATTTGCTGAACACTCCCGGAAAAAGGGAGCATGCGGTATGAAGCAGAAAGTAAAAAAACGGGGGATGTACATCCCAGGACTGCACCGTGGACACCAAGCCATAGCGGAAGCCTTCCCCCTGCAGAACAACGAATTCATTCCGGAAGGTATCCCTGTCCACCCACTCCCTGTCCGGCTCAAACAGCCCGGCGGTACGATTGGTGGAATAATAGGAATAATATTCGTCTTCATGAAACCCGGCCTTCCTGTTTCCATAATAAAGCAGCAGCAGGATTTGCAGGATGAGTAAAAGAAACAGAGCCCCATACCAAATCCTGCCCGGCCTGTTTTTGGAATCGTTATTCCTTATATTTTTATTCTGTGCTGCGCGTTTTCCTTGTTCCATCACTGCTTTTTGTTCCATATATTTTTCCTGTTCCATATGCTTATCTGCCCCGCCAATTACTATGCATCATATCTCCCTGCACAAATTTTCAGCTATAACTTCTGTTAAAACTTAAGACCTCATCTTCATTTTCCATCCATGCACCTGCCGTACCGTCCTCGGCGCTGCGGTGAGCAACAGCAGATAAATTTTATTTTTCTTTGTTAAAAAGGGGTTTCCCACCGTATCCTTCCAATGTTTCCTTAAATATTTTTTTACCGATTGATAAAAAGTATTATCCCCCGCCATATTTTCCACCGGAATATGAAGCATATAATCCAGCCTTTGATACAAACCGAAACGGACCGCTTCCCTTCTCAGTTCGGGATAGCTTTCCTCCACAATTTTCTCCATCATATCCGCATTTTCCACGATATCTATAAATACCCGGGAAAATTCTTTCCTGGATTTCTTCCTCGTATTGCTTCCTGTCCGGTAAAATACATGGTAATATTGCTGCGGCAAAATAGCCACCCCCGGTATCCCACTTATTCCGCACGTTCCGCTTCCTTTATTCCCTTGCCGCATTTCCCCCAACATTTGGATTAAAAGGTGGAAATCTTCATTCAGTACCCCTTCCGGAAACCTATGATTCTCAAACAGTGTCCTGTGGGTCAATTTCGTACAATAAGAACAGTCTCCCCGATGGAGCAGCAGTTCCCTTATGAACTGCTGCGGATCGCAAACATATGCCTCCCTGGGCGGTTCGCACACATTGGGCAGGCGATTCCCGTCTTCATCGATTTCATCCCTGGAAGTCTGCGCCATGAGAACATTTTTCTCCAAAATGTATTCCATTAGTTTCTCATACATCTGCGGCTCTATATAATCATCGCTGTCCACGAAAGCCAGGTATTCCCCCCTTGCCTTGCCAATCCCCAGATTCCTGGCAGAGGAGGAACCGCCGTTTGCCTTATGGAACACCCTGATTCTTTCATCCTGTGCCCCCAGTTCATCCACCAGCCTCTCCGTACCGTCATCGGAACCGTCATCCACCAATAAGATTTCCAGATTCCGATAGGTTTGGCCGCAAATGGACTGTACACATCTGGGAAGACAATCCATAATATTATAAATCGGTACAATTACGCTGATTAACCCTTGTTCCATATAATATATCCCTTGTAACGGTTTAAATTTCTGCGCTGTTACTTAATCCTTTCCTCAATCTGTCAACTTTATTTCCACCCCGGCGATATCACCTCAGCCGCGCTCAAAGGACCTTCTTTTGCGGGAACGATTCGCCCGTCCTTCATCCAATCCCCACAAAACCGAATCAATTCTGCCGCCGCATGCTCCGCATTCCATAGGCCTGTAATCGTGCGATAGGCCTCCCTTCCCAGTCTGTCCGCCAGTTCCCTATGGGAGACCAGTTCCTTTACCATCGCCGAAAAGCTTTCATAAGATCCCCCTTGATAAATCATCCCATTTTCCCCATGGCTTATCAAAAAGGGAACGGCTCCGGCCTGCGCACTGGCCACCACCGCACATCCGCTGTTCATCGCCTCATTCACCACGGCCCCCCAGCCTTCCAGGTGATTGCTCGTAAAAAGATGGATATGGCATTTCTCCATAATCCCCCGCACTTTCTCCGGCTTCGTATATCCATAAAAGGTAAAACATTCCTCCAGCCCCTTTTCTTCCACCTGACGTTTCAATTCCTCTTCCAACTCCCCGCTGCCCGCCATATGGATATGGAATGCTTTCCCCTCCATAAACAATTCTTCCCCTATTCTCACCGCAAATTCCGGATGCTTCAAAGGCATAAAACGCCCTGCCCAGACGATATGCACCTTCCCATCCTTTTCTTTCATAGCTTCCAGTTCCGCTTCCTCATAATGCTTCGTCTCCGGAAAGTAACCGAAGCGCAGCATTTTACCCGGATATGCCCTTACCAAATGAAAATCCGATGCCACATAAGCCCCGGCACACAATAAGCAAACCGGTTCTTTACGGAATTTCGTATGATCTTTGTATTTTTTTATAAGCCCTCTGGGGGAAACCGCCTTCCACTGCCCTTCCCGATACAGCCTTTCGCTCAAACGAAGGGAAAGTTTCCCCGCTTTCAGGCGCTTTTCTACCATATCCGTCACATCCAGCAAATCTTCCCGGCTAATCCAACCGAATACCGCAATATCACTTTCCAGAATCAGCCTGCGGCATTCCTCTTCCTCTTCGTACAGATGGCGCACATAGGGAAGCCTGCAGCCCTCCGTCCCCCAGCCCATCGCCACCCGTTCCTCTTCCATAGGCTCCGTCTGGATAAATCGGTAGCCTTCCCCCAATTCCCGATAACACGCCTCCGAAAACGGAATCTGATGATGGTTAATATAATTGGATACAAAAATAATCGTCATTGGCAAATCTCCCTATATATTTCCAGCAGCCTTTTATAATTCTTATCCCCGTTATGGGCATCCATCGCCCGCGCTTTCGCCGCCTGTGCCCTCCTCATCGTCTCTTCCGTCTCTTCCCAGATTTTAAACACACATTCTGCCAGCTGTTTCACATTTCCGGCTTCATATAACAGCCCCTCTTTCCCATCCTCCAGCATACTGGGAATCCCCCCCGTACGGGCCGCTACTACAGGCACGCCAAGGAGCATGGCTTCCCCCATGGAATTAGGCGAATTCTCCAATGATGAGGCACATATAAACAGGCTGCTTTTTAAAAGTTCCTGCTTCATTTCCTCTGCCGAAAGCCGCCCTAATATATTTACATGCCCTTCCAGGCCCAATGACTCTATCAATTCCAGCAGATATTTTCCATAAGAAGAAATCTTTATTTTATCTTTTATCGTCCGATTTTCTATCACACTATTGCCCGCCACATATACACAGGCTTCTGGATAATGGGCCAATATTTCCGGCATCGCTTTCAAGACATAGTGAAACCCTTTTAAAGGATAATCCCCCTGGCTTAAAAAAATACGGAACGGGCCGCAGCTTTCCCTGTTCCAGCTGCCGCTGTAAAAGGGAGCCCGCATCGTCTCATTCATAAAGTGATACCTGGCCTCCCTATTTATTTTTTCCGTCTCTTCCCGGTCAAAATCCGTCCTTCCCGTAATATGCAAAACCCCTTTTAATGCTTCCTTTTCCCTCTCGCCGCGTATCCTGAATTTCTCCTGCTGCTGTAAAATGCCATCCTTCTTAAGCCAGTCCCGGAAGGTTTTCCTGGAAATAACCTCCTTTGGCAAATCCGCCATGTATGCTTTTGCACAGGCGAAGCAAAGCCCCTGAATCCCGATTAACGTCCGTTCCGGCTTTCCAAAAGAACGCACCATAGCCAGGGTATGGGGGAACTCCGTTCCGAAAATATGCACCATATCAGGCCTAAAATCAGCAATAATCTCCCGAAAGCGCACCTCCAGCCTTTCATCGTACATCTCCGGCGCTGCCAGGTTTTCCGCAAAGGCATAGCAGAGTGCGCCGGAATCTTCCAGCCTAATTTTTCCATCCTTCCCCAACGCACCGCTATTTTCTAACTGGGTTTCCTCCATTGGAAAACAAATTCCCAACTCTATTTCCCCGCTGCTTCGCATCTTTTTCTTTTCCCTTATTTCGGCATCCTTACCTTCTACTCCACCCCCCTTGGCATCCCTGCCTTTTCCGCCGGCTCCTGCACTGCCCCTGCTTTCTTCACAAATTCTCCCATATATCCCGCTCAGCCAGCCTTCCCTGTTGCTATAAGGCAGGCCCAACGCTTCTCCAATAACCGGAAGCATAATATTGCATAACCATAATATCCTCATTTATTTCCCATACACCCTTCTTTTCATACTTTGATAAATATGGGCTGTTGCCGGATTTCCCGCCAGCCACGTGCGCACTCTGGACAAAGTAAAAAAAAGTATCAGCCGATATTTCCATACCTGCCCCTTAGACATATATTTTTCCACAATCTCCCTATGCTCTGTTGCCGAAACCTTCCGGTTTTCCTTCGTCTCCGAAAAGCCTCCCCCTTCATAATCGGCTATCACAAAGGGCATGTAAACCGTTTTTGCCTTTCCTTTAAAAAAGCACCAGAGAAAATGCTCATAGTCTGCCCGAACCCTATACTTCACCTCGAACCCCTTCTCCTCCATCAGTTCCGCCTGGTAAAAGCAGGCCTGATGGCAAGGAACATTCCTGTAACAGCCAAAGGCATCCATAGACGGATTCGAAGCCACCCGTTCCCCCGTCAAATGCTCCATGATATCCCCATAGAAAATATAGCGGCATCTTCCCGGAGTTTCTCCTTCTAACATTTTTCTTTCCGGGATTTTTCTTTTCGGAACTTCCCTTCCCGGTATCTCCCCTTCTAAACTTTCCCTTTCGCGGTTTTCCCTTCCCTCCGCCTTTTCTATCTGTTCCTTCACCCGTCTCAAAACATCTTTATCATAGAAAAAATCCCCGCAATTCAAAAAATATACAAACTCTCCCCGGACGTGCCGCAGTGCCTGATTCATCCCGTCATAAATACCCGTATCCCCTTCCCTAAATACCCGTATGCGCCCCTTCGCATCCTCAGGCAGCCCGTCCAGACATCCGTCCGCGGACAGCCCGTCCTTCACAATAATCTCATAATCCCCGCAGGACTGCGCCAAAATACTTCCTACTGTCTTTTTTAATCTATCCCCTGCATTCAGGCAGACTACTATAATGCTGAATGTTACCCAATTTTTCATCCCGTTCTCCTCATACCTGTACCCATATCTGCAAGCCTTTCATAACCAAACTGCCCCAAACCCATTTCCCCGCCTCAAATTCATACATCAATTCACATCCGATAAAATCGGTACCATATCATGGAACATAAATGTTTGATACGGCAGCACCCGTATCCCGTCATTTCCTGCCCTCAGCAAATAAAGCCCGAAATATCCCGCTGCTGCCAACCCAATCATGATACTCCAAAACCGCTTCTGCCGCTTGTCCTCTATTTTCGCCAGCACCGCCGGAATAAACAAAATCTGTGTCACATTTAGATAATATCCAATCCTCGTAATAATTGGCAAAAAGGAGCAGCAAGTATACAATACTAATGCCCCCAGATTACAATAAAAGTAAAATCTATTCCTCCTGCTGCCTTCCACCGCCTGTTTATAATACAGCAAAGCAAATACCAGCACTCCCAGGCATCTTAAAATATTGAACCAGCTGATTCCCCCTTCCAAATATTCCGTGTCTTCATAGGAAGGATATAAAAATACTACCACTTTCAAATAAAAATCCTGCAGAAAGAAAAAAGTAGTGCAAAACAATGCCATCAACGCCATCTGCCATTTCTTCCAGGCCAGTGCAGCCAGAAAATACAGCGGAATCACCACCAGCATAGACTTATGAAAAGCGGAGCCCAGCAGCACAAGCAGGACAAATTTCCCCCATTCCTTCTTCAGCACATATTTTATGGAATACAGCGCCATGGCAAGAGCCAGATAATACCTCACAGTATTGAAAGTAGAAAAATAAAATCCAAAAGCCATAAAAAGGAAAAAACTCCACCCAAAGCTGTCGCTTTGCTCATACATTGCTTTCAAAAACAGCCATAGGGTAAAAAACGCAAATACGGCAAAAACCAGCAGGAAATTCTCCGCCCCTGCCAACTCGTACAAAACCGTAACCAGCACGTTAAATCCTACCTCGGTGGGAACATAATCGTAAGCATCGCATGCGATCAAATGCATGAACTCCACATACTTCGCATAATCATTCCCCACATTCAAACGGCATGCGGACACTGCAAAAAGAATAACGAAAATAGAAAGCAGGCACAGCCCGTTACAAGCCTGCTGCCTGCTTATCCCAGCCTTTCCGTATTCACTTCCTGCCTGCAGCGGCATCGTCCTCACAAGCAATGCCAATGCCACAGTTCCGGCGGCTATCATCAAATAAAAAAGCATCTCTTCTTGCCCCTCTTTTCCAGCATTTTGGCAGTCATTCCATTTGCATTAACTGCCTTATCCCCCTGCCTCTTCTCCTCATTCCAGGCATCTGGCCTCTTATAAACCTCATTTCTGCCCGGTTTTTCCTTTGCCTTCCTCAATGCCCTCTTTCATCAGCCCATAGGCCTTTTTCCATCCTATCTCCCCACACATCTCATCCCGGTGTGCCATAAGGAAACGAAGCGAAAAAGGCACTGCCATCTTTCCATACAAAAAATGATACAGCACTCCTCTATCCCTGAAAAATTTGTCGTTGTAACCGTGAAACCAGGTGGATTCCCTCTCTTTTTCTTCCCCTATCACTTCTGTGGACGCGAAAATTTTCAATCCCTTTTTCAGGCAGTCCCGCAAAAAAAGGCTGTCCTCCCCGTTACTGTACTTCGCCCCGCCGCCAAAAAGCAAGGAAAAACTCACATTCGCCCGATGAAGCGAATCCGTTCTGGCCGCAATACTATAAGCCGGATACCTGCCATAATTATACCAATGTATCCTTTTCTCCCCTTCATTCCAATAAGTCCTTCTCGAAGGGGCCACTTTCACATTAAAAAGTATCATATCCGCTTCTTTATTTTTATCAAAGGCTTCCTCTATCTTTTTTTCATAACCATCCTCATATGCAATGTCTTCATCCGCAAAAACAGAAATCTCAGCCTGAGCACGCATCAGTGCGCTGTTGCGGGAAAGCCCTACCCCCCGCTCCTTAAAGCTGTAGCAATGAATGGAACAGGAATTGTGCTCGTACTCTTCATAGCCATATTGGCCGCATTGGTTTATAATCACAGCATCCGTCCTTATATTCATCCGCTCTGCCAGCGTCCGCACATCCTGATTGACCGCAGATACCAACATCTGTATCTTCATTCCTGCTTCCACCCTTTCCGCTTCTATTCTGCTTTTATTCCGTTTCTTTCTGCTCCGCATTCCCGGTGTAACCATCCTGGTACTGCATTGCGGAAATAACGATGAATTCAGCATCTGCCTTTTGCGCCAGTGCAGTACTAGAGTCATCAATAAGGTAAGTGTATCACAAAAAACATATTTTGCATAGTCAACAATCCCGCTCCAACGCATCCGGCTTTTTCTACTTCCTCCGCCTTCCCGCATAATACATCCGCAAAAAGTTGGCATCCCCGCCCACTATAACTGCGCCGGTCACCTTACACTCCTGATTCCTCAAATTCCCCAACAGCCTTTCCATCCTTTTTCCATTCTTTCCTCCAAAGCGCACTGCCAGAATCACCCCATCGGCCTCCCGGAGTTTGCGGTATACCTTTTCATCTTTCTCCCCATCTATCGCTACACAGCTTTGCCGCCCCGCAGCTGCCGCCATCGCATTTCCGTCTTCCTCCAAATATCCCGCCTTCTTCACCAGCTGTTCAATCCTCTTTGCGGCCAATTCCGCATCCTCTATGCCATCAGCGCTAACCACTGCAACCTTTTCCATCCCCTCACAAATATACCGAAAGTTTGTGAGAAACTCCCTCTCAAAGCCTTCTCCCCGCAAATCCTCTGTCAGAATCCCCATTCCCGGAATCCCATAGCGCCTTCTCACATCTTCCGCCACATACACCGAATCGTCCAACACATAATAAAAAGCCGCCGCAAAAAGAGCCGCCGCAAAAGCAATCACCGCCCCTGTCACTGCCGCACGCACACTGCGGTTATCCCATACAATCTGCTTAGGCTCCGTAGTACTGTAAATCTCAATACTTTCGAACAGTTCATCCGTCTCCCCAAGATGCACCAGCGAAGCCTGCGTGGCCTCCATTATCTGTGCCGCCAGTTCCGGCCTGTCTGCCGTAATCGTAACCGTGAGCAGCCGGATATCGGACAAAATCTCCGCCTTCGTAGCCCCGATTACCGTCTCCCGTCCTATTCCCGCCGGCAGATTCTCCATCGTACTATCCAAAATCGGATCCGTTGCCATCAAATCATTCCAGGTATAACCATTATAAGAAAGCTCGTTAAAATCCTCCGGCTCACAATTAAAATTCAAATACAGCTTGGATACCGATTCATACTCCCTGTTCGCCGCAGGCAGCACACAAACCACAAAATAAATTCCTCCGCCCAGCACGGCCCCCGCCAATGCCGCCGCTGCAAATATCCACAGCCTCTTTCCCCACAGCAGAAAAACCCTTTTCCAGTCTATCCCTTCCCGCCAATATCTCTCATTCTCCATATTTAACCCATTCCGCCCTTCTTTTCCATCCAACTCGGTCTCCCTCCCCTATTCCGCCTGTTCCCCACATTCCCTTCCGTTCTCTTCTTCCCCATTCTTCATCGCTGTCACCTGGCTGCTTTCTATCCCCTCCGTGCTCTCCGGCTTAAACAATATTTTCAGAGTCAAAAGCATCAGCTTAATATCCAGCCATACAGTATAATTCTCTATATATGTCAAATCCAGTTTCAGCTTGTCATACGGTGTGGTATTATATTTCCCATACACCTGGGCATAGCCGGCCAACCCGGCTTTCACCTTCATACGAAACACAAATTCCGGCATTTCCTCCACATACTGGGCGATGATCTCCGGCCTCTCAGGGCGGGGGCCTATGAAAGACATTTCCCCTTTTAAAATATTAAACAGCTGCGGCAGTTCATCAATTCTCATAGCCCTTATAAATTTGCCGATAGGCGTTATCCGTGAATCGTTTTTCGCCGCCAGCCTTGCTACGCCATCCTTCTCCGCATCCACCCGCATACTCCGGAATTTCATAATATAGAATTCCTTCTGATCCCTCGTACAGCGTATCTGCTTATACAATACCGGACCTCCATCATATAGCTTAATGATCGCCGCCGTCACCAGCATAAAAGGCGAAGCAACCACAATTAACAGAAGTGCACATACCACATCGATTAACCGTTTTACCGCCCGCTGCTCAATGCGGAGGGAATATTCCCTGGTGAGCAATATCGGCGTATCGAACAAATGCAGCTTTGCGGCACCCTGGATCAGCACGTCCGGGATTTTGGGCATCATATATACACGTATGGATTTGCCGTAACAGAATTTCAACAGTTTATTCCTGTCCACGGTGGAAATATCCCATAGCACAATCGCATCGTATTTTCCCTGCACTTCTTTTTCGATAGCCTCCAGCCCTTCGCTCACATTCATGCACCGGGTTATCTTATATTTATCTTTTCTTGTAGCAAACTTGCTTAAAATATCATCAATGGAACGTTCCCCATAAATAAGCAGCATTTCCCTGGGCGGGAAAAATTTCCGGTAAAAAATATCGCAAAAAAAGGTCCATATGCCGGAAAGCGCCAGCTGGGCTGCCATCACCCCCAAAATAGGCGCCGCCGGGGCAATCCAGTTCCTCATCAGTGAAATCTGCACATAAGAAATCATATTTACCGCCAGCAAAGAAAAAACTTGCGAAAAAAATACCTCCAGCGGCTTCAAATATCCTATTTTCAATCCCCCATAAGTATTTTCAAAGAAGAAAAGAAGAACAAAATATACCGCTATCATCAGGAAATGACCCCATTTATAAAAATTGACCTGCCCCAGCATAGCCAGATAAGGGTAATACATTTCCAGCCAGGCATATACATATACCGCCGCCTGCATACAAAGCCCAAGCATAGCCAACATCAATACAATCGTTCTCTTTTTTGCTTCCGTTTGTTTCACTTTATCTCTAGCTCCTTCCAATCATGCCATTTAAGCGGTTGTTTTTGACACCTTAGAAATACTTTTACACTTTCGGCAACTAACGCCCGGAAAAATTGCCCGTTAGATCCGCCTTAACGTCGCCCGAAATGCCCACCATACAAAATTCCACATACTGCAGGCCAAAGGCAATTTTTCCACATTCCTGTATAGATTCCATATCCTCTTAATAGCCACCAGCTTATTTGCCGACAGGGAACCTGCCGGCCTCCGGTAGACGGTGAGTACCTCGTCCAGCCCATAGGCCGTATATCCGCTGCGCAGCACTTTCCACCATGTAGCGGTATCCTCGCTGGCTACCACCGGCATTTTTATTGTATCCTTCTTTATTTTTTCCAAATCAAACATGACCGTGGAGGTAAAAATAACCGTCCGCGACAACGCCTTTTTGTATACCAGTTCCGCCGGCACATCAACCCTTTTCCCCGTTCCCTGCCCTTCTTCATCGCCGAATTCATAACCGGTAAAAGAAAAAGCCGCTTTTTTCTTTTCCATAAATTCCAGCTGCTTTTCCAATTTCTTTGGCTTCCAAAAATCATCGGCGTCCAGAAAAGCGATATATCTGCCCGCCGCCAAATCAATCCCTGTATTGCGGGCACATGCCGCCCCCTCGTTCTTTTCCTTGGCAATCAACCGTATCCTGGAATCCTTTTTACACCACTCTTCCATCTTCTCCCTGCAGTTATCCCCGGAGCAATCATCCACAAGCAACAATTCCCAGTTCCGATAGGTTTGGCTGCATACCGTTTTCACGGTATCATCTATATATTTCCCGGCATTGAATACCGGCACCACTATGCTGACAAGACTATCCATCTCTCTAGCTATACTCCTTATCCCTTAACGTTTTGCGGCAGTGCTTCGCCTGATAAGCCGTCATTTCCGCTCTGTCTGGGCGGCCGCTTCCCTACAGTTCTTCCTTCACCAGATAAATCGGCCTTTTTTTCACTTCCATATAAGTCTTGGACAAATACTGCCCCACTATTCCAAGGCAAAACAATTGTACGCCGCTGCAAAGCAGAATAATACATACCAAAGAAGGCCAGCCCGAAGTAGGGTCGCCGAATATCAGTTTCCGTACAATCGTAAACACAATCATTAAAAATGCAAGGCCGCAGAACAGTACGCCCATAAAAGAGGCAACTGCCAATGGTACCGTGGAAAAAGCAGTAATCCCGTCGAGGGAATACAAAAACAGCTTCCAAAAAGACCATTTTGTCTCCCCCTTTTTCCTTTCCACGTTTTCATACTCCAGCCACTTCGTCTCATAGCCAACCCAGCCAAAAATCCCTTTCGTAAACCGGTTATACTCCGCCATGGCAAGAATCGCGTCCACAACCTGCCGTTTCATCAGCCGGTAATCCCTTGCGCCGTCCACAATTTCCGTTTTTGAAATCTTATTCATTATCCGGTAAAACATCCTGGCAAAGAGGGAACGGATAGGCGGCTCCCCCTTTCTGGATACCCTCCTCGTGGCCACGGAGTCAAAGCCCTCGTCTATATACCTGAACATGTCCGGCAGCAGGGCAGGCGGGTCTTGCAAATCGCAATCCATCAATACCGAATAATCCCCTTTTGCTTTCTTAAGCCCCGCATAAATCGCCGCTTCTTTCCCAAAATTCCTGGAAAAGGAAACCAAATGCACACGGGCATCCCTGGCTGCCAGTTCCTTTACTTTCTCTGCCGTCTTATCCTTTGAACCGTCATCGATATATATCACTTCCACATCCAGTTCCCTGCTTTGGAAAAAAGGGGCATTTTTCATCAATTCCTCATAAAAATCAAAGATATTTTCCTCCTCGTTATAGCTGGGAACTATCACACTTAGCAATTCCATCTTAATAACCATGCCCTTTCCACAGCCTGCAGACTTATATTTATGTCATATATAAACAGAAGTCTTTTATTCATTGCGCAGGCACAATATTTACTATCTTTCCCGTAATATAAACGGGAAAATCATATTTAAAATTCATTTAGGTATTATTCTATCATAAATTGCAAGAAAATAATAGAGTGTAACCCTTTAAATACCATAGGGTTTACACTCTATTACTTTTTCATGCTATGATAGCTTAACCATTACCCTTTTCGGACTCGTTCTTCCTACGTCTCTTCCACCACCATATCCCAAGGAAAATCAAGGCCGCCCCTGCTATACATGCCATGGCGATTTCTGCATAGAAAAGTTTTTCTGCATTTCCCGTTCCTTCAGTTACTTCTCCTCTATCTTCGCCCTCCTGGCCAAGTTCCTGCATAGCCAACGGTACCTCTTCGTCCTCCAGATCCAGAAGTTCCAGCGGGCTCTCCGGAGCATCCCCCTGTGCCCCTGCTTCCTCGCCGGCTGCCCCTAAAGCAGTATCCGCACCCCCGGCTCCTTCCTGGATGCCTGTTCCGTTCCCGCCTTCTGGGGCGTCAGTTCCCGCCGTTACATTTTCCCCTCCCGGGGCGTCAGTTCCCTCTGTTCCGGTCTCTTCTCCCGGAGCATTGGTTCCTGCAGTTCCAGGCCCAGGATTGCCATCTCCCACTGCGCCAGGCACATTCTGGCCTCCGCCTTGTCCTCCCCCTGTTCCGCCGTTCCCGTTCCCCGCGGCAGCCGGGCTGTAGACGAAGGTGAATATATTCTCCGCCTCGTTCTTGGACAGGGTTTTCGTCAAATTATAGGCCTGGGGCACATACCCCTCCACATAGAGGAATGCAACCACCGGCTTATCCCCCACATTGCCGTAATAGGCCCTCTCCGGCGCCAGCTCCCTGCCGGCGGCATCCTCATACCTGACATAGTAGGACGTCATCTCCCCCCGGATTCCGTATGCCACCACGTAGTCCATATCCCTCTGGTTCTGCCCCGTGAGCGTGATGGCCGGCGATGACACGGTATTGTTGTCACGCCCGCTGAGCCGGATCCCTTTTACATAGTAACGACCCCCTTCTGTAAGCTCCACATTCCGGTCCGCTTCGAAAATCACCTGGTCCCCCCGGCCCAGCCCCCGCACCCGGATTGCGTTTCCGCCCCCTTCCAGAAAAACCTCTGCCGCCCCGCCGGAAGAGATGACGCTTACACCGGCCGTTCCGGTAAACCGCCCCCTGTTCCCTGCATAAAAGACTATTTCATAGCTGTACTCCTTTGCCGATGCCTGTATGCCTGCGCCTGCAATACCTGTCATGCACAGGGTACAAAGGAAAAGCAAAACCCATAGCTGCCTATACTTCCTATTCACTTTCCTTCCCCCCTCTCTTCCTGCTGGCGGCTGCGCACACAAGAAGCCCCAGGCCGCTGCATAAGGCGGCAAGGCACCAGAAGAATAAATTTGTTTCATCCCCGGTCCGTGCGCTGCTGCTCACATACACATCCCCCGCAGATTGTCCGTCCCTTCCCCTGTTTCCCGGCACATTATCCCCCGTCTCTTCCGGGGGTGCACCTTCTCCCCCCGGGGTGTCCCCCGTGCTGCCCGGCGGGGCATCCCCATTTTCGTTATTTTCTCTTCCCACCGCTTTCTCCACCGCAAAGTTCATTTGCAGCTTTGCCATGGTATCCTGGTAGGCATTCCCCTGTGTCTCCCCGTCCAGGCATACCTTCAGGGTAATCAGGCCCTCTCCGCCTGCATCAAGGGTGTCCAGGTAAAAAAAGTCCTCCAGGCTGTCCGTCGCCTCATGCAGCCCCTGTTCAGGAAGCCCGCCTTTCCCATCCCCCCCTACATTTTCACTGCTATAGAGCGTGGCCTCCTCCCCCGCCCCATTGCGGTAGGTCAAAGTATAGGTGTACGCGCCCCCCTGGGCTACACCTTGGCTATCCTCCAGGCTGGAGAGCACCTCATTTGCCATATACCAGTCAGTGCCCCCGCTGTATTCATTTTTCAGTACAATCCGGAAGGTAATCCCATCCCCGGGCTGCAGCGCCGAGGCCGCATCGGACAGTTCCGAGCTTTTAAAGCTGCTTTCCATCCCGCTCCCGGTAAATGACACTTCCCAGCCTTCCGCCCCCTCATAATCCTCCGCCCGGGCTTCCGAAATATTCATCCCCGCCAGGGTAAGGGCTGCCAACAGTATGCCGCACGCCTTTCTTTTCATCTGCTCCTTTTTCATCCGCCTTTTTCACCTGCCCCTTTTCGTCTGCCTTTTTCATTTTCCCCTTTTCCATCTTCCCTTTTTCACTTGCCGCTTTTCAGCTTTTATGCCTTCTTTATCTGCTTTTTATACCTTTTTATATGTTTTTTCCATCTTCTTTTTATATGCCTTTTCTAATTCTGCCTTAATCTTAATCTGCCCCAAGGCCTCCTGCCAGCGGCGCTGCCACATCCCCCCAGGCGCTTTTCATCGCATCCGCCCCATTGTGGGTCTGTACCGCATCCACCTCCGCCTCTATCACAAACCGCAGCCCGTCATACTCATAGTCTGTCCGGATGCTGTACGCCCCCCTCTCGGGGCTGCCCTCCACTGTCTCCGTCTTCTTTGACTTTGCCAGGAAGCGCCCCACCGACTCGTCTATCGTCAGTGTATCCGTAAAGTCCGGCGTCACGCTGTTTTCCCCTGCCGGCAGGATGGAGGTATAGTAGAGGACCCGCCTTTCCCCTGAATGGCTTTCTTCCCCTTCCACCCATCCGTTCCCCGTCAGGTTT
>BLLT01000026.1 GCA_011958945.1 Lachnospiraceae bacterium
GATTTAAAGCAAGCAGAAGAAAGTAAACATAGAGATTATTTCAAGGACTATTTAAAGGAAGACTTATGGGGGGATTGGGAACGGTGGTATTGGTGTTACAGAGAAGGAGATACCAAACCGGTAACAATGGAAGTAGATGGAGATAGTTCATCAATAGAAGTTGGGAGCGTTATTGATTCTGAAATTAAAGATGGCAATGAGGATACTAAAAAAGAAAAATATCAAAGATTAGTAGAGACATATTTAATAATAAGAATATTTTTTGACTGTTATGATGGGGTGAAGGATAATCAGGAAGAAAAAGAAACTCCATGGCAAGTAGGCAGTGGATTACACATAAGATTGAGTTCCGATAAGTCATGGAAATTCCGAATAGGTAACCTTATCTCTTTTATTTGGAATTATGAAGAAAAATTAAATTTGTTTAATGAAGAACTGAAAAAACAATGTTTGGAACAAAGCTCGGATAAAAAAATAACTGAGATAGTGGATGCAGCTATTGGTGAATGGAAGGGAAAGCTTGCTGAATGGAAAAAAACATTTGGAAGAAGAGATATCATCCCTTATGCCAGTACGATGTTTATGGAACGTATATTCGAAAGCTTTTATAAAGAAAATGAGATGAAAGTAGTGTCCAATATAGAGGCAGAAGTTAAGGGGATGCTTGAGATTGTAGAGAGCGAATTAAGGAGAGTAGATAATTTAGTAAAATGGAAGGAAGTGCTCAAAATAAAACCCAAAGACTGTCTCATGACATTGCCTTATAAGGAAGCCTTTGAAAAGTGCCCTATAGTCAGTGCTTTACGTGGTGAAGAAGGGTATGGGGAATTATCGGAACAGATATACCGGTCTTTATCAAATGTATTGGAAAGCTTTGCAAATGAACGCTATGCCAGTGAGGCGGAAGAGAGCGCTACATCGCCATCGTAAAGGGGGAAATATGGATAGTTTAAGTAATGTGGTAGTGTTGCTGTTTCAAGATGTTTCGTCAAAAGATATTCTTTCGGGAAGGGTAAAACATAATTGTTTTGATGAAAAGACGTTCAAGGAATTAGTACTGAACTACAATACGAAGTATACCAGTAATGAAGCCGAGAATTTATATTCTTATATTCAGGATGAATTATCCGCTGAAGAAATTATGCAGGACGGATATGCCCAAAGACAGGGTAAAGGGATTAATATTTGGAGGATATTAAAGAAGTTTGATGAATTGACATTAAAAGAAATAGAAGAGATACCGGTATGCAGATACCGGTATCTCTTAAAATGGAGAGAAGTTTCCCATGTGTTGGGCGAAGAACTGTTCACCAATTCATTTCTGGCGTACAGGGATTGGAAATTCAGGAGGATTTCCAGAGGAAAGTTTGATTGGAAAGATGTGATTGGAAGTGACAATGTAGAATTAAACAATATGCTGAGCCGGGGGCTGGCGGATAATCATTTTCATTTAAAAGGCTCAGCACCGTATTTTTATATGTCATGGATTAATATGATGAACCAGGTAAATAAAAAAGAATTTGTAAAGCGGCTGCAATATTATGATAATAACAGGCAGACCGGAATGGCAGTATATCATGGGGATGCGGCGGAGGAGCCTTTGGCTATACTGTGTCTGCAGGCTGCATTGATTAGGGCTTATCTTTATACATGGATAAGGAATATTCCGTTTTTTATACAAAATGACCTTTATGTGCCATTTGAGCAGATTAAGGATGTGATAGAGTGGGCGCAGGATGGAACGGAGCCAAATAGGGTAGAGGTGGGCAAACTATGCAGCTATAAAGATAAAGTGTGGGCAGATGATATTATCTGGAATTATTGTCTGGATTCAGGTCAATTGAAGAATAAAAGACAATGGAAATGGATATGTGACTGTCTGCTCCGTGGAATAAGATTCGAAGAACTGGCTATACAAGAGTTGGGGCAGGGGACAATCAGTGAAAAGCAGCTGATGGAAGTATGCTTCAAGAGGGGGAAAATGGTCAGAATTACCCCGGATTTTATTCGTTTGTTTATACAGGGGAAGCATCAGGAAGAAATGACGAAATGGGCTGCCCTATGTAATGTGGAGAAGCTGCTCCGGGATAACACATCGTTAGAGATGAAACAGGGAAAACTGCAAAATGTAATTGATACCTTGCGTATAGAGGGAAGAACTCCATATGAGGGTAAAAAGCTTGATTATATGCAAACAGAAAGCGGCAGTGGAGAGGACAGCCTTTATGGGGAACGGTGGTTTTTGTATACCATGTTTCAAAAGCTATATGCCAGGGATTATGAAGCAGAGTGCCGTGGAAATTTATTTTATGCATACCTTGTAATAAAAGGGAGAATCCGTTCCGAATTAATTCAGGTAAATGACAGGGTTGGATTTGATAATTTCCTGCAATACCAGAACAGGAAAGAGGAGTTTATAGAAGGAACGGGATGGGATAAGGTTTATAGTAAGTATGCGGTGGTGAATTCGTTTAAAGGGCAACCGCTCCGTACACTGGAATTACGGATTACGCCAAGGAAGACAGCAAGGCAAAACAGCAAATATATTGAAAAACTGGATAAACAGATTTTAGATAATAAAAATGGGGTGAATAACAAATTCTCAGATGGCAGCCCAATAAGCAAAGATGATTACTTTTATGTGTTCCATTTTGTAAAAGAGCCGGAAAAGAAAGGGATTCCCAACTCATTTGAATGCAGGCATGTAAAACTAAGGGAAAAAGTCAGGGAGCAGGCAATTGGCATCTATGGAATGAGGGAGAAGTATGTGGAACAGGCGGAAAGAGTCTATGGGATTGATGCATGCTCTCCAGAAATAGGATGCCGCCCGGAGATTTTTGCGCAGGCGTTTCGCTTCTTAAAGAATGAACAGAATTTTATGGAAGGGATAGAACCGGAGAAGAGGAGGCCAAGGCTGCGGACTACGTACCATGTAGGCGAAGACTTCCTTGATATTGTGGATGGGATGCGGGCTATTGATGAAGCAATTTATTTTCTGAACATGACTCATGGGGACAGGTTAGGCCATGCTTTGGCACTGGGAGTCTTGCCCAGAGAATGGTACGGCTTTAAAGACAACAGAGTGCTCTGCACGAAACAGGATATATTGGATAATATTGTATGGATACATCAGAAAATCAGGAAATACGAAATCACAGATACGGAAGCGATATTGATGAAGCTGCAGAGGGAGTATGTGCATCTGTATCAGGAGGTTTATAGAAGCGGCAGGAACCGGGAAAAAGAGAACCTGGATATTGCTTTGTATTATGATGCGTGGAAGCTTCGGGGCGATAATCCCATACTGTATTATCAGGAAGGAAAAATCGAAGAACAGAATGAACTATCTCGTTGGAATCGTTATAATAAGAACCTGAAATACGGAGAACTGGATAAAATTCGTAGCCAGGAAATCTGCAGAGAGATATACCACAGATATCATTATGATGAAGCTGTTAAACGGGCAGGCGCAGTGGTAGTGGAGAAAAAAGTAACGCAGGATATTATTAGAGTGGTAGAAAAGATACAGCATCGTATGCAAAAAGAGATTGTGGAAAAAGGAATAGCCATAGAAACGAATCCGTCCTCAAACTATTTAATCAGTACATTTCGGGCATATGATAAACATCCCATTATCTATTGGCATAATAAAGGGTTGACCAATGATATCGACCAGTTGGAGGCGTGCCCGCAATTGGATGTAACAATAAACACGGATGACCAGTCAGTTTTCGGAACCAGCCTGGAAAATGAATATGCGTTGATGGCGATTGCATTGGAAAAGGCGGTGGATAATGAAGGGAATCCCATGTATAAAAAAGACATGATTTACGATTGGCTGGATGGAATCAGGGAAACCGGGTTTACAAGATGCTTCCGGCAGGGAAAAAGATAATTTTCAGTCTCTAAATAAATGATGATAAAGTGACGATATATACAATAGTATATATATCTTATTTATTAAATGTATCTAAAATATAGATATAATACAGACAATTTGTTTATCATGGATGATAATTTAGGTATACAGGGATGTATAAAATAAAGCAGGAAATAGGGGAAGATTCATGATAAAGGTAAGGCTTTGTTGCGAATCTTTTTTGCTTTTTATATAAGCTTGCAAATATATGAAAGGATATGGTTATTTATATGATAAAATTATCGGATTACGTATTGTCATATTTTATAAAGCAAGGGGTGGAGTATGTATTTACCCTAACCGGGGGAGGAATTATGCATTTGGTGGACTCTCTGGGAAGGAGCGGGTTAAATTATGTATGCTGCCATCATGAGCAGGCGGCAGCTATTGCGGCACAGGCCTGTTCCATGTATAATGAAACATTAAGCATCTGCCTGGTTACAACGGGTCCGGGAGGAACGAATGCGTTGACGGGAGCGGCAGCAGCTTACGTGGATTCAACACCGGTTATTTTTCTGAGCGGCCAGGTGAAAAGAGAAGATTTTGCCAGCTTACGGGGAGTTCGCCAATTCGGGGCACAGGAAAATGATATTGTGTCGATGGCAGCGCCTGTCACGAAGTATGCGGTAACTGTCATGCAGCCGGAGGACATTGCATACGAATTGGAAAAAAGTGTATATTTGGCAACGCATGGAAGGAAAGGCCCGGTATGGATAGATATTCCCCTTGATGTGCAGTCAGCGGAAATAAATGAAAATAATTTACACCATTATCAACCGGAAGAGTCGGAGAATAAAGAGAATTATAAAGAAGCGGCAGATGATACTTTGAAAATATTGATGGAGTCAAAAAGGCCGTTGATTCTGGTAGGGCAAGGGATGGTATCTGCCGGGGCGCAGGAGGCGGTGAGGAAGCTGGTGGAAGCTGCCGGGATTCCTGTGCTGGCAACCTGGAGAGCGCTGGACTTTATGGACAGCGGTGATGATATGTTTTTTGGGAGTCCTGGCCTGCAGGCGCCAAGGTATTCCAATTTAATACTTCAGGCCTGCGATTGCCTGATTGTATTGGGGAGCCGGCTGGATAATATGATAACGGCTTTCAACGAAGGGCATTTTGCATACCGGGCGAAGAAAGTAATTGTGGATATTGATGAAAATGAGATTAAGAAGCTGAAAATGACGGAGATATATCCTGTTGTGGGGGATGCGAAGCAGTATGTTTGTGCTTTACTGGAACAATGCGGCGAAGGGAGGCTTCCAGATTATTCGCCTTGGGTGGAAAATTGCAGAAAGATAAAAGAAAGTTTTCCGATTTTGAAAGAAAAACAGGATAAGGAACACAAAGTGAATTTGTATGAGGTGACGGAAGAAATATCCAAATATGCAAGAGAAGAGGATGTCATTGTAATATCCTCCACCAGCCGATGCAACACGGCGGGGCATATCGCATTTTCTCATAAAAAAGGCCAGAAAACAATCTCGTCTATGGGAATGGGATCCATGGGATTTGCCCTTCCTTCCGCAGTAGGGGCGTATTATGCCAGTGGGAAACAGAGGGTGATTATGATTGAAGGGGATGGAAGCCTGCAATTGAATATACAGGAACTGGAAACGATAGTTTCCAATGGGGTTGATGCAAAGATGTTTATTTTTAATAATATCGGGTATGCGGCAATCACAACGATGCAGGAGCGTAATTTCGACGGCTTTTATGTAGGAAGCAACGAAAAGAGTGGGCTGTTCATGCCTAATCTGGAGAAAATAGCATATGCATATGATATTCCTTATTTGAAGATTGAGAAGAAAGAGGACATTCAGGATGCAGTAAAAAAAGCGATGGCAGCAGAGGGGGCAGTACTCTGTGATATTATTGGCTCTTTATGGTTTGACGAAATACCGAAATGCATTTCCAGTGTAGATAAAGAGACAGGTAAGAGGGTATCAGCATATCTTGAAAATCCTTATCCTTATTTAAGTGAAGAGGAAATGCAAGAGATTGAGAGGGAATTGCTGGGGACGAAAGAAGAAATTAAATAAAGTATATATATCTTATTATATATATGGTATAATGTCGAAAACAGAAAGACCAGCAAAAGGATACTGCTGCGGGATGGAAGAAAAGAAAGGAAATGATTATGGCATTATTTGAAAAACCGCTATTTACCTTTGAAATGGCGAATAACCATCAGGGAAGTGTGGAGCACGGTAAGGAGATTATCCGGGAACTAAAAAAAGTTACGGAAAAATATGAGAAAGACTTTGATTTTGCAGTTAAATTCCAGTACCGAGATTTGGATAGCTTTATTCATCCGGATTATAAAGGGCGTATGGATATTAAAAATGTAAAACGCTTTCAAGATACCAGACTATCCATGGAGGAATTTCTGGAACTGAAGAAAGAAGTGGAAGCACAGGGAATGTATACTATGTGTACCCCGTTTGATGAAGTGTCGGTGAATCGCATTGTTGAGCAGGAATATGATGTGATTAAAATAGCCAGCTGCTCTTTTACCGACTGGTCATTGTTAGAAGAAATTGCCAAGGCGGATAAGCCTGTGATAGCGTCTGCAGCCGGCAGTTCCCTGGCGGATATTGACCGGATTGTATCTTTTTTTGGGCATAGGAAAATTGACTTGGCGCTGATGCATTGTATTGCGGAATATCCTACGCTGGATGAGCATATGGAAATGAACCAAATTGCATTGTATAAAAATAGATATCCGAATTTACATATCGGGTTTTCCACCCATGAGGCACCTGATGATTTGGAGCCGATTAAAATTGCAATTGCCCAGGGGGCTTCCATTTTTGAGAAGCATGTGGGAGTTGCTACCGATACGATAACATTAAATGGGTATTCGGCCTCGCCAAAGCAGGTGGATAACTGGTTGTCCGCTGCTTGGAAGACATATCGTATGTGCGGCGTATCCGGGAAACGTTATGATCCTTCGGAAAAAGAAAAGGCCGATTTGGCGGCATTGCAGCGGGGGGTATTTGCCAGCAGGGATTTGAATCCGGGGGAAAAGATTGATAATAATGACATATTCTTCGCATTTCCTTGTCAGCCTAATCAGGTATTGGCGAGTAAGATGTCCAAATATACGTCTATTACTATAGGAGATACGGAGATAAAAAAGAATCAGCCCTTATATCTGAACCAGGTGGTCATACGCGATGATACGGACCATATATGGGAAATCGTACATCATGTGATGAAGATAATTAAATTGAGCAATGTGGTAATACCCATTGACAGTAGCTGTTTGGTTTCCCACCATTATGGGCTGGAAGAATTTGAGAAGACCGGAGTAACGATGATTGATTGTATCAACCGGGAATACTGTAAGAAAATATTGATTATGCTTCCTGGGCAGTCGCATCCGGAACATATGCATAAAAAGAAAGAAGAGACGTTCACGATACTCTATGGAACGCTGGATTTAGTATGCGATGGTGAAAAAAGGCATGTGGTGCAAGGGGAGACTGTAGTGGTAGAGCGCGGCACTATCCACAGTTTCAGTTCGGAAACAGGCTGTGTATTTGAAGAAATATCTACCACACACTATGCGGATGATTCGTATTATAAGGATGAGCAGGAGTTTGTAAACCCCAGGAAGACAACGATTTATTTGACGGGGGAGATGCTGAGAGACTTGAAAATAGAGTGACAGGAGAGATCGGGATGGAATTAGGGAAAAACGAAGAGAAAAACCGGAATTATTTAAAAGAAAAAAAACCATACGTTTTTGAAAAAGTATCGAAGTTCACCGAAAAATACAATCGGGGGGAAAGTATTGCAATTATCCAGCTGCAATATAAATATATGTGCAATATGAGGTGTGAGCATTGCTCTATTGAGGCATATCAGAAAAATGCCAGAGGTAAGAAAAGCCTTACGCCTAAAGATGTGGCTGACCTTGCAAGACAGGCAGATGAAATGGGTCTTGCCCGTTTTGTAATCAGCGGCGGTGAACCCACAACCTTTCCAGATTTGGATGAATTGGTAGCAGCTATAGACCCGGAGAAGTTTTATATTAACAGTGATTCCAATGGGTATTTATTGGCTGAGAAAGCAGAACATATGAAGAAGATTGGGATTGACAGGATTCAGCTGAGCATTGACAGTTTGAATGCGGAAGAACACGATGAATTCCGTCGTAAGCCTGGTGCATGGAAACGGGCAATGGAGGGAATTGATGAGTGCCAGAGAATAGGGTTGCCGCTTTATATACAGACTGTGGTGACGAAACAGAGATTGTATTCCCAGGAATTCATTGATTTTCTGACTTATTTTAACAAACGGGGATTGAATGTATTTGTCAGCTTTGCGAAACCGGTTGGGGCATATGCAGGGCAGTATGATAGTATGGTTGATGCAAAAGACTTGGCTTATGAGCGGGAGCTGGAGAAAAAATATCAGCTTTGTACCCATCTGACTCCGGGGTATGGGCTGGATATGGGATGCATTGGGGTCAAGGGTTTTGTATCGGTGACACAGTATGGAGATGTACAGCCATGCCCTTATTTTCATTGTTCTATTGGAAATATTTTTGATATGCCATTCAAAGATATTATTCAGACTGGTATGAACATTAAGCATTTTGGGGAACACATGGACACTTGTATGTTAGCGGCAGATTTGCCATGGGTGAAAAAGTATGTGGCAGATAAAATATATGGTAAGCCAGTTCCGGTTTCATGGACAGAAGTGTTTGGTGAAGAAGACCGGACGGTAAGGCCGTATTGGGAGTGAATGTAAAAAGACTGGCTATAGGAGAAAAATTTATGTTTTTGTTGGAAGAATTTTATAGGGATGCATATGGTGGAAACGCTGTTAATATCAATGAATTTTGTATATATTTGAAAGGCTTTTCAAATGTCATTATTTGGGGGGCAGGAAACCTAGGTAAAGCGATTGAAGAAAAATTGAGAGAATTAGGTATAGAAATTACATTGTTTTGGGATATAAAATTTCATCAGTTAAAAGAATGTAATGGAAAGCCAGTTATAGAAACATATACGGGAGGATTTGATAAAGAAACAACACTAGTAATTTTTGGCATTGGGAATGTACCAGTTGGTCCATTTTTGCTTCACGAAATGGAACGGAAAGGTTGGAAAAATATTATTAAGGGAGACGCAATATTACAGGGGATTATTTGTCCGTTTACAAATGGGAAGCCTTTAGATGCATCAATATGCAATAAATGGGATATATGTTCTGTTTGTGCCTGCGAACGATTGATGAACATAGTAAAGAGCAATGTGCCGGAACATGAGGAACCATTTGTTTTAGACAGAGTACATTTTATTATCAATAATTTTTGCAATTTGAAATGTACTCATTGTAATCGTTTTATGAATAGTTATCCTAATGAAAAGAAAACGAATTTAGATGTAGAAATTATAAGAGAAGATATAGATAAACTTATGGATGCTTTGGATGCTGTCGGCGTTATCATATTGTTTGGTGGGGAACCTTTTCTTCATCCGCAACTAAGTGGTATTACGGAAAAAATTTTGGAGAAAGAAAATTTTGGCTCCCTTCTTATAAATACCAATGGTATTGCTCCAGTAAAGGAAGAACAATTACGAGGACTGGAAGATGGGAGAGTGCGTGTTGCCTTTTCTAATTATATTAATGCAGTAACACCGGCACAGCAAAGAAGTTTTTACAAAAATCTAAAGTATATGGAGGGAAAAGGAATTAGCGCAAAAGCTCAAAATGAAGTTCCTACATGGTTTATGCCAACTACACTTTGCGATAATCACGTATCAGAGGAACAGATGATTATTAACCGTAATGCATGTGATTTCCCTTATTTATTTGTTTATAACCATAAAATTTTTCCCTGTACAATTGCCCTAACGCTCTATGATTTAGGGATAGCAGATTATGAGGATGATTATGTAGATATACAAAAAGCCAATTCGAGGGATGAACTGCGGAGACAAATAAAAGAGATGATGGCAAGAAAATTCTTTCGGTCCTGTGGACATTGCGACAGTGAAGGTGGAGGTATCATAAATGCGGCGGGAGAACAGGGGTTTAGCGAAAGGTATGCTTTGCCGAAGAAAAATAAGGAGAAGCGAAATGTTTGATTTGGAAGAGTTTTATCATAAATCGCATATGGGAAAAGCAATAGAGCCCTCAGAAGTGCTGGAATACATAAGTAGTTTCGAAAAAGTGGTGATTTGGGGGGCTGGAAATTTAGGTCAGGCAGTTGGCCAAAAGTTGCTTTTAGAAAAAATAGTAATAGAAGTTTACTGGGACGAAAAATTTGCGGATAAGCCAAGTTGCCTAGGCATACCGGTACAGAAACCGTTTACAGGTATGTTTGACCGAGAGAATACATTGGTAATTCCTTGCATTGTAAATGGCTCTTTAGGGAGTCACTGGACAGAGCGTGAACTGGAAAAAAGAGGATGGCATTTTTACCTATCAGGAATGTCACTTTATGAAGGGATAGTTTGTCCTTTGAATGAGGATTATTTTAATATTCGCGAATGTACAGGAAGAAAGGAATGTAGTCTTTGTAATTGCGAGCGATATACAAATTTATTAAATAGAAGGATGGATGCTCCGGGTACTTTGACATTTCAGTTGATAACATTCATTATTTCAACAAGGTGTTCTTTAAATTGTCGTTATTGCGGACAGCGTTTAAGTGAATATAAGATAGAGGATAAAAAGAATTTTGCTCTTGCTGATATTGAGAGGGATATAGATCATTTCCTGGGGGCAATAGATTTTGTTGGTATGATTTCTATAATAGGCGGAGAACCTTTTTTGCATCCAGAACTTTTAAAGATTGTGGAATATTGCCTTACGAAAGATAATTTTGGGGTAATTAATATTACCACTAACGGTATTATCAAATTGACTGAAGAATTGCTGTATAAGTTAAAAAATGACAGGGTCAAAGTATCCTTTTCGATTTATGATACATATCTATCTGCAAAGCAGAAAGAATTGTTGGAATATAATATTAGGCTTGTAAAAGAATCAGGAATTAGTTTTTCTTTATCTCATCCATTATGGGTAAAGCCACAGGAATTAAAAGAATATGGCTATGAAGAAGAGTTTATGGTACGAAGGAAACAAAGCTGTGATAGCATTAAAATGTGTGCTTCTATTCGAGATGGAGTTTTTTATCCTTGTTCCATAGCGGAAAATATTGAGAGCTTGCATTTGTTTTCGGCAGGCAATGCAGCTGTAGATGTGAAGAAAAAGGATAATTTGAAAGAACGTTTATTAGTTTGTCTTAAACGGGAATATTTCGATGCATGCCGTTATTGTGGAAGCGAAGAAGCAGAGGAAATTGAAGCGGGAGAACAGGTATAAATGAAAAATATAATATATGGTGTAGGAAAACATCAGAGGGAAATAGAGTATGTTTTTAGAAAACTAGAGATAGAGTACTATTTGTCAGATGTGGAGGACATTGAGAAAAGAGTTTACACCTTGGAAAGGCTAAGAACGGAGTCGGATTATAGGGTGATTATATGCGGGGAGGAAAAGGAAAAGAAGGTAGAAAAATTAAAATCATTAGGATTAAAAGCTGGTGAAAATTATATTTTAGCAGAGGAGTTGTATAAGGAGTTAAATGGAAGCTTTTATATGGATGCCCTGGAATTACCAGAATGGATAGCAGTTTGGGGAACAGGAAAGGTTGCAAAAATATTGAAGTCGAAGTATCCATATTTAAGAATTGCATATTATATAGATAGTGACCCTGGAAAGAATGGTACATATTTGGATGGAATAGAAATCAAAAATCCACAGGAGGTTGAGGACTGGGGAAAATATTTCGTTGTTGTTGCAGTAAATTTGTGTGATGATATCATAAATTTTTTAGAAGAAAAGAAGGGATTACAGGAGAAAAAAAATTATATAAGATTTAAGCAAATTAATGGAGCACCATCGGAATTGATGCGTAAAGTCTGTACAGCGAAAACACAAAATTATTCAATGTGTATGCAGATGTTTCGTTTTGCATTTGTAGGAATGGGTGGTGAGGTACATTTATGTTGCCCACATATGGTATATAATATACCATGTGGTAATTTAATAGAGAATACATGGGAAGAATGCTGGAACTCATCTATTGCAAAAATCATGAGATTATCATTAATAAATAAAACTTTTTGCTTCTGTGATAAAACGCAATGTATGGTATTGCATGAAGAAAATAAAGTAGAGTATAAAGAAGAAGACTATTTGTCAGATTTTCGAATTCAGGCTTTATCAATTCCTAAGGAACTGGTATTGGCGTTTGAAGACTCCTGCAATTTGGCATGTACTTCTTGTAGGAAAGGATTTAAATTCAGACCGAAAGAATGGGAGAACAGAATACTTGACGTATGCACGGAAAGACTTCGGGAAGTTGCACAAAAAGTGGATAAATTAACAGTATCAGGAAATGGAGATCCGCTATTTAGTGAGTTTTATCGGAAACTTTGGATGAGACAAGACGAAAATGAATTACAACGTAAAAATATTAGCTTGATTACAAATGGGCTTTTATTTAATGAATTTAATTGGAAAAAAATAGATGGATTATATGAAAGTATAAGTCTGGATATATCAATTGACGCTGCAACGAAAGAGACTTACGAAAGTATTAGGGTTGGCGGAAATTTTGATATATTAAGTAAAAATCTTGATTTTATTGGTAAATTAAGACAAAGTGGAAAAATTTCCCATCTTATGATTCGATTTGTTGTTCAGAAAAAGAATTATTTTGAGATGGCACAGTTTGTGGTATTGGGGAAGAATATCCATGCTGATGTGGTGTATTTTTGTAAAATTGCAAATTGGAATATGTATACTGATGAAGAGTATGCAGAAATATCAATGTATGATGAAAATGATAATATGAAGCCTGAGCTTATGGATGTGTTAATGAACCCGATATTTAAGGAGCCTATTGTTGATTTAAGTAATATGAGGATAAGTTGATGAAAAATATTATTTATGGAATTGGAACATATCAAAAGGATTTTCAATATGTTTTTAGGGAACTTTTAGTAGATTATTACATTGATGATATGGAAATGAAAGAGGATAATGTTTTTCCGCTGGAATATGTATTAGAAGATAGCGATTATCGGATAATTGTATGTAAAGAAGATATTCCTTCAGCTTGCCAAAGGCTTAATAAACTAGGGTTAAAGCAGGGTCTCGATTATGTGTTGGCAGAGGAACTGTTTGGAGAACTAAATGGCACTTATTATAAAACAGAGAACCAGATACCAGATAAATTAGTGGTTTGGGGTACCGGAAAGGTGAGTCATCAGTTCCAATGGAAATTTCCACAAAAGGAGATAGTTGCATATATTGACAGTAATTATGTTGGATGTGTGGAACATGCCGGAAAAACGAATACTGAGCAGATTACAATATATAACCCGAAGGATATAGAAAACTGGGGAGATTATTTTATTGTTGTAGCGGTGAATCTTTCATCAGAAATTGTGGACTTTTTGGAAGGAAAAGGATTAAAAAGGAATAAGGATTTTGTTACATATAATCAGATAACAGATACTCCGGCGGAAATGATGAAAATGGTAATGGAAGCACCAGCAAAGAATTATGCATTTTGTTCCAAACCATTTGAAGAGGCATATATTGAAGTGGGCGGAGTTACATATTTATGCTGTCCATATTTGCTAAGGGATATAGAGATAGGGAATTTGAAAGAAAGTGAGTTTAAAGAAATATGGACTTCTGTCAAAGCGAGGATTATTCGTTTGTCCGTTATAAAACGCAATTTTTGTTTTTGTGAGGAAGAATTATGTGCACATTTTAGTAGAGCATTGTCAGGTAAAGTAGAGCGCATTGAAAAAGTGGTTTTAGAATATCCCAAGAAAGCAATGATATCTTTTGATGACTCATGTAATTTGAAGTGTCCATCCTGTCGTAAGGAATTTCGCTTCAACAATAGTAATAAGTTGAAACAGGAGATGGCTGAGATATGTGCAAAAAAATTAAAAGATGTAATTCCACAAATTGAAATGGTGTCTATTTCAGGAAATGGGGATCCATTCTACTGTGACACATATAGGAAACTTTGGAAGAATCCATCAAAGGAAAAAAGAAAATATATTCGGTTTCAGACAAATGGTTTATTGTTAAATGAAGACAATATGGAACAAATAATCAACGGATACGAAACTGTTGAATTATATGTATCCATAGATGCAGCAACGAAAGAGACGTATGAGAAAGTCCGCTGTGGAGGAAGTTTTGAAGTGTTACAAAGAAATATGCAGCTTGCCGCAGAGATGAGGAAGAAGAATAAAATTAAGGATTTTGCTATTAGTTTTGTAGTGCAAAGGGCAAATTATCGGGAAATGGTTGATTTTGTCAAGATGTGTTTTGGGTTTGGGGTAGATCACATAGAATTCTGGCGATTGGTAGATTGGGGATTATATGATAGTAAGGAGTTTGAACGAATGTCTTTATATGATAATGCTGGCAAAATAAAGCCAGAACTTGCCGAGATTCTAAAAGATCCTATTTTTCAGGATGAACGAGTAAACTTGAATAATTTGTGACATAAAAATTTATAGGTCATAGAAAGGGTATGGTCAATAGTATGTTGGATCTGGAGTTATTTTATGAAAAGACGGCGAAAGGGGAAAATTGTGATTTTTTGAAAATGAAGGATTATTTGCAGTCCTTTTCCAGAATCATTCTTTGGGGAGCTGGGAATTTAGGAATGGAAATAGCGAAATTGTTAAAAAGACATAAAATTCCAATCGCATGTTTTTGGGATAAGAGATATGAACAGATACAGGAAATTGATGGGATACCAGTAGTAGAACCTTATAGTGAGAGCGGAAATAAAAAGGAGACATTAATTGTTTTTAGTATTGCAACAGTTCCGACAGGTCCTGCTTTACTAAGGGAACTTAGAGGAATGGGATGGGAAAATGTTTTGAAGGGAATATATCTCTATCAGGGCTTTATATGTCCATTATCAGTTGATAAACCGTTTGATGCATCTGTCTGTGCAGGAAATAAGTTTTGTACACTATGTAATTGTGACATGATGAATAATATAATGATAAGAAAGCAGGCAGAAAGGAAAACAGTTAGTGTAGAGGAATTATTTGCTGTGGAACGTGTACACTTTATTATTAATAACTTTTGTAATTTGAAATGTAAATATTGTAACCGTTATATGAACTCATATGCTGCCGAGAAAAAGAAAAATTCTGATTACGAAACTGTAAAATATGATATTCAAAGAGTTATGGGAGCAATTGATTCTGTGGCAGTGGGGATAGTATTTGGTGGTGAACCTTTTTTGCATCTGGAATTGGATAGAATAATAGGGGAACTTTTAAAGCAGGAAAATCTGGGTGCCGTTTTGGTTAATTCTAATGGTGTGGCAAATATTAAGGATAAGGTATTAAAAAATTTGGCAAATCCGAGGGTAAGGGTGGCATTTTCAAATTATACCCATGTGTTTGACGAAATGCAAAAAAAGAAATTTTGGAGTAATGCAGATTATTTAAAAGAAAATGGCATATGCATTCAGGTTCAGAATACAGAACCAACTTGGACCGAAGCAACAACGTTGGATTATAAAGGATATGATGAAAAAGAATGTATTCAGAAACGGAAAAACTGTGACTTTCCATACTTATTTGTCTATGAACATAAGGTGTACCCATGTAGCCTGGGTATGACAATCCATGATCTTGGAATTGCTGACTATGCGGGAGATTACGTAAATATAACAGAGTACGCCGATGATAAAAGTCTGGGGTTGGCTATTCGAGAATTGCAACAAAAGGATTACTTTAATACCTGTGCCCATTGTGCAGCAGAGGTGGAAAAATCCGTTCAGGCAGCAGAACAGGGCTTTGATAAAAGGTATGCGGTTACAAATTAGGAGGGAGATGTTTATGGATGAACGAAATTGTCCGATTTGCGGGGGAAAAGATAAACATAAAATAGATGAGATACATCTTGTGAACGTTGATGGGATAGAGGGGTTGTTTGATCATCAGATAATTTCAGGATGCAATCGATGTGGTGCAGTATTTCACGAAGGAATTGCTATGGAGCAGTTAGAAGATTATTATGGAAAATATACAGGGGGTGGAGAAATACAATCTATGACAGCGGATGAGCAAATCCTCAATAGTAATATGGCTGACTTTGTTGAATACCATTTAAGGTTAGAGAAAGATGCAAATATTTTAGACGTAGGTTGCGGATTTGGCTGGGTTATTGGAATTTTAAGAGAGCGAGGATACGAAAATGTAGTTGGGATGGATACAGATGAAGCGTTAATGCAAAAACTTAGAAGAAGAGGTTATTCAGTGGAATGTGGAAGTATCTATTCTCAAGATAAAAATAAATTTAATGGGAAATTTGATGTAATTATATTAAAAATGGTAATGGAACATTTGGAATCTCCTTCTACAGCCATAGATAATGTAAGAAGATGGCTGGCGAAGGATGGAATTTTGGTTATTGAAGTGCCGGATTGTTCTTTATATGATAAAACAGCTTTTTTTCCAGGATATTTTCAGAGTGTAAATATAGAGCATATTAATAATTTTTCTATTATTTCGCTAATGAACCTAATGAAAAAATGGAGATTGGTGGCATGTGAATCAACGGATAGCAGTGGGATTTTCCCAGTTCTCAGAGGGGCATTTTATTATGATGAGAAGCTGGAAAAAGAGGTGGTATTTGACAATACGGATGAAAAGAAGATATGTGCTTCTTTACGGAAACCTTCGGAAAAAGCAGGAAATTTGCTAAGAAAAATAGAGTTATTAAAAGGTAAGAAATGTATTATTTGGGGAATATCCGCATTTACTAGAGGGCTGCTTGCTTATACAGCATTAAAGGAAATGGATATAGTTTTTTTTGTTGACAAAAATATTTTTTATCAAGGGAAAACTTTGCTTGGAAAGCCAGTTGTTGCGCCAAAGGACTTGAAAGGGTTTGAGGGGATTGTTGTTATTCCAGGAAAAAACTCAGAACAGGCAATTTTGTGTAACATGAAGGAACTAAATTATAAAAATGAGACTATATGTTTATGTGATTAGGAAGCGATAAATTTATGGGAGAATTGACAAAGGAAGAATATGATGCGGAAATTAGAAATATCTTGGATAAAATAAAACAAGATGCAAGTTATAATGCAGTGGAAGAATTAACATATTTGAAGCAATATTTGCCAATTCGTTTAGGTTGGTATTATGCAAATATGGTAAACCAAATTCATCAAGGAAATTCTTGGGAAAACATATATGTGGAATTAGAGGGAAAATATTTGCGGGCCTATAGCTATCCATATGCAAAAGAGGTGTTTTGCCTTCTCTTGGAATATGCCCAAAGAGATGGGTTTGACTTTGAAGTTCATCGTCAGACAAATATTTTAAAATCATTAGATTCAGATTATTCTTTTTATGCGGATTTATTTGATATATGTTCAGTTGCTTGTCAGGAGTTTTCCCCGGAAGTTTATTTGAAAGTATATCTTCGACTGTTTGAAACGGAAGAAAAAATTGGATTCTTAGTTCACCAAAGGGTGGTGGGGAAATACGTATTTTCTGAAGCGTTAGAGGAGTTTACCTGGGTCAGAGATATTACAAACATGGGGTATTTGATTCATGAGTTGGATTGTAAGAATTCATATCCATTTGTTTTGGTAGAATCAAAGGGAAATTACTGGCTAATTAATATGTTGGCAAAGGATTTAAGGATGCTTGATAAGCAAGTGCTTTGGATTCGTAAGCCATTGGTATTTTTCAGTGATAAAGTAAAAATAGAGGATACTTTATCGGTATCAGTGAGTTCTATAGAGTATTTGGGGGAAATAGTAGCAATTACTCCGGTAGAATTAGAACGCTCTAGTGGTTATAATGAAGTAAATACAGACTATGTTCTTCAATATATTCAAGAGGTACTTTGTACTGGAAAAATGTTAAATATTATTTCAGACGGATTTACAGCTGGTGGCTTAAGCATAAGTCCAATACTTAGGAAAAAGTTTAATAGGCTGACAGGCTATGGATTACAGGTAGATGATTATAATTTATGTTTATCATGTTTTGGAAATTATTTGGATTATCTTTCCAATATATATCAAACTAATATTTATAAGTTGGTGGAAAGAAAACCTCAAAAACATTTTTCAATTGTAATTCCGGCGCGCAATTCATCTGAAACGCTTAAGTATACCATCCGTACATGTTTGGAGCAGACTTATGACGATTATGAAATTTTGGTTAGCGATAACTCAACAGGTTCAAACTGTTCAGTATATGCCTTGTGCAAGGAATTAAACAATCCCAAAATTAGATATCTGAAGACACCGGGAGATTTACGTTTGGTAAAGAACTTTGAATATGCTTATCTTCATGCTACAGGAGAATACATCTTTGCTATAGGTTCCGATGATGGGATATTACCATGGGCACTGGAAGTATTAGATGAAGTTATCTCGGAGAATCCAGACGAAGAGATTATTCAGTGGGAACGAGGATTTTATGCATGGCCAGGATTTAATGGAGTTCAGCAAAACCAGTTTGTGATTCCGCGTTTATATCAAAAAGGGCATTATCAGTTATTTTATCGTGATAGTATAGATTATATGGCAACTGTACTGAAATATCCTGAAAGGATGTATGAACTTCCAATGCTGTATAATAACTCATGCTTTAAGAGAAGTTATTTGAAAACATTACTAGATAGAGTAGGATGTTTATGGGATGGAATTTGTCAGGATATTGATATGGGAATTATTACTGCGGCTATTCATGAAAAAATCCTTAATTTAAAATATCCTTTGACAGTTGTAGGTATGAGTAGTGGGTCGGCAGGGGCAAAATCAAATGCTGTGGAGGAAACCAGTGAGGGATTGCTAGAGGCAATAAAGGAAGGTCAGGCTTTGGGTAATACTGGTGGATTTGGAAAATCTTATTATGAACAATGGATTCCTCAGACTTTGACAGATACCAATATGTTATATAGTAGTATTCTTCGTGCAATAGGAAAAGGAGTTTTGTCGGAATCATATTTGACGCAAATATTAGATTGGAAGCAAGTTTTCACAGATATTGCATCTGAGATTGACATACGTGATGTGGCGTTTGATAAAAAAATTCATGAGATGCGTTATGCAGCCACAATGCATGGAGAAAAGTTTCTGGAATGGTTTGATAAAAATATTTATGAGCAGAAGTTATGTCCTGTGCGTTGGGATGAAGAAATGCAAAAGAAATATCAAATTCAACCGTATATAGTAGGCACAACAGCAGAGGGAACAGTTACACTCGATGCTTCAAAGTATGGAGTGACTGATATATATGGAGCAGTGCAATTATTTGTAAAAATGACAGGATTAGGATAAATAGCGAATTAAGGTTTACTATGAAACGGAGAGAGAATAAATGGAAAAGAAACCTTTGGTAAGCATTATGATTCCTAATTATAATCATTCCAGATATTTGGAGGAGTGTATTAAAAGTGCAGTGAATCAGACGTATGATAATGTGGAAATTGTTTTAGTGGATAATTCCTCAGAAGATAATTCTATACAGTTGGCAGCTAAGTATGTAGGAAATAAAATCAGGATTTGTCGGAATGGCTATAACATATTAAATAGAAGTTATTGTATATTGGACAAACTTACAACAGGAAAATATAAAATGATGCTATGTGCAGATGATTTTATTGAACCTGATTTTTTGGAAAAAGCGGTTGCCATTATGGAAAAGTACCCTAATGTGGGATATGTCCACGGAGAAAGAGATTTTGTTATGGAATCTGGAGAGTTTATTGAACTGGAACCCTTTTATAATTGTAGCTTTTTGGCATCGGGAAGGGATACCATGCCGGTATATATGGTAACAACGGTTGCGCATCCAAGCCAGGGAATATTTAGGGCGGAAGTATTCCATAAATGCGGTGGATATGATTTAGAGGTTGATCATATGAACGCTGATCGAATGCTATGGTATTACCTTTCTTATGAGTCTGATTATGCATATATTCGTAAAAAGGCGAGTAATATCCGAATAGGTAATCAGACAGAGACATTTATTACACAAGCTAATTTTCAGCATCCGATATTGTGCCATTTGACTATAAAGGAAATGATACGATTTGCCAAAAGGCATGGATTGGAAATGGTATATAGGAGGGAGAAAGAAGCATTTGAAAGATTGGCAAAGGATTTTTTGAACTATGCCGCCGGGATGCTGGCTGTAGAAGATAAAGTATGTGCGGGGCGTTACCTTGATTATGTAAGAATATTGTCTGATGATATAGTCGAACAAGAAATATATCAACAATTGTTTTCCATGCAACAGGGTATGAAAGCAATTAATTTGGAATACTTGAAAAAAATTACATCTAGTGCGTTGAAAAAGCCGAGAAATTATGAACCGCCACATAACTATCAAAAAATTGATTTGGAGGTATTATAAGGGGTATGGAAAAAGCACAGGTAAAGGTTCAGATCTTAATTCCGCTATATAATGCAGTGGAGTTGATAGATGATACAATGCAAAGCATCTGGAATCAAAATTTTGATAGTAATAATATTTATATCGTTGCTATGGATTTTGGTTCTACAGATGGTACATATGAAAAGCTGTTATCATATGATTCCTTTCATTTAGGTATATATCAATGCGATAAAGATATTACACCTTATTGTATGGTGTCAGAAACGGCAAAGATAGCTAGGTTCACATTCCCTGGTGGAGAGTTTTGTTATTATATGGTGTTGATGCCAGGGGATGTTATCTACCCCAATTATTTGAGTAAGATGGCTCAAATTATGTACCGCTACAGAGAATATAACGTGAGCGTAGTTATGAGTGAAGTGGACATAAAAAAAGAAAATGGTTCGGTTATTCATAGAGCAAACTTATATGAAACAGAAAGGGTGATAGATGGTAAAAAAGAGTATATGGAATATGTACTTAAAGGATATCAACATAATATTTTGTGTTTTGGAGGAATGTTAGCAGTAGGAAACAATCGTACTTATAGTGAAATGAATGAAAGAATCTGGTGGAATAAAAGTAGAATTATAAATTTTGAGCGTAATGCCATATATATACCGGAACGCTTAGGGTGTATCAAAGAAAGATATTATGAGGATGAATTACAGGAAATATTATTGCGCTGGGAGAGCCTGATTTTATTCCGTAGGAGCTATGAAGCTAAATTCGGACGGAAATTAGAAGAGGGAGTTTTAGTAACTCCTGAAAGTAACTTGGCGTATTATGCTGTTTGGAGAAGTTTTCTTATGGCAGAAAAGGAAAAAGCGGAACAGTCAAAGTCTTGTTTTCTAATTGCTGGCGCAATATATCCTGACATAAAATCAGCACAGATTTATAAGTGGATGGAAAAGTTGGTTTTATTACATGATGATAATTGCTATGACTTAATTAAAAATTTTTTTCTAAGAGATAATAGAGCATGATTTAGAAGATAACGTTTGGAACTTGCAGTTCTACAACTTTATTATGGAACAAGATAGAAAAGGAAGGCGTGTGTATGCGGATATGGTGAGGAAGGCAATTGTGACAGGGGGAACAGGAGTGACTGGTAACGCATTAGTAAAGTATTTATTGCAAAAAGGCATAGAAGTGATAGTACTAGTGCGTCCAGGTTCTTTTCGACGTTCTTTTTTACCGGAAGAAAATGGTAATTTATCTATTGTGGAGTGTGACCTTGAGGGTTATGGGAAAATTGGAGAAAAATTAAAATCTGGTCAGTATGATGTATTTTTTCACTTGGCTTGGGATGGCTCTACGGGAAAGCAAAAGGTAAATAATAGAAACCATTTCAAGCTACAGAACAGGAATGTGTCTTATGCACTGGATGCAGTGGAACTGTGCCATGAATTAGCTTGCCCTGTTTTTGTTATGACAGGTTCCCAGGCAGCATATGGAAGGAAAGACCATTTAATAACGGAAGATATGGAAAAAAAGCCTGAAAATGGATACGGAATGGCTAAATTATGTGCAGAAGGTATGACAAGACTTTTGTGTAGGCAATATGGTATACGTCATATTTGGCCTATACTTTTTAGCGTTTATGGACCATGTGATGCAACTGAAAGTTTGGTAGATATGACTGTGAGAGGGTTATTGGAGGGAAAAACATTGCCATATACAAAGGGGGAGCAGAAATGGGACTATTTATACTCATATGATGCAGCGAGGGCATTGTTATTGCTTGCACAATATGGTCAGGATGGGGAAGCATATCATGTTGCGAGTGGCAAGAGCCTTCCGCTGGCGAATTATATTCGGGATATTTATAACTTGGTTGCACCAGATATAGAGCCGAGACTGGGCGAAATTCCATATGTTCCCGGTCAGGTAATGTTTCTCGGGGCGGATATTACAAAGCTACGACAAGCTACTGGATTTGTACCAGAATATACGTTTCGGGAAGGGATTCGTGCTATTATAGAAAGTATATATGCAGAAAAAAGATAGGGGATTAGAATGAAAGAAAAGTGTCGTGGCTGCGGACAGATTTTACCAGTGCAAAACTTATTGCAATATAGAAATATGCCTAAAAGTGCACAGTTTTTTCCGACAGAGGGAGAACTGGCAACAGAGCATGGAATAGATATCTTGCTAAAACAATGTCCTTATTGTGGACTGATTCAGGCAATGGGCGAACCTGTTTCCTATTATCGGGATGTAATTCGCGCAACAAGCGTATCAGGGGAGATGAGAGAATTCCGGGAAGAGCAATATAAAAATTGGGTGGAAGAGTTTCAGCTAACAGGAAAAAAGATAATAGAAATAGGCTGTGGAAAAGGGGAATATATGTCATTTATGGAGAAGGCCGGTGGGATAGTGTATGGTCTGGAACATTTACAGGAATCTGTAGAAAAAGGGAAACAGGGAGGACATATAATTTTTCAGGGCTTTATAGAAAATGAGGAC
Source organism: Lachnospiraceae bacterium (assembly GCA_011958945.1). GTDB lineage: Bacteria > Bacillota > Clostridia > Lachnospirales > Lachnospiraceae > Kineothrix. The sequence goes on from BLLT01000026.1 coordinate 22,873, forward strand.
TATGAAATCCCTATGGCGCCCTATGATGGATTTTATATAATGAATTTTTTGGAGCATATTCCTGATCCAAATGAACTTTTGAGAGGAATTGCTAATAATTTAAGTGAAAAGGCAGTTGGGATTGTAGAAGTGCCCAATTTTGATATGATGTTAAAATGTTCGTTATATTCGGAATTTATACAGGACCATTTGAATTACTTTACAGAAGATACATTGAGGAATTTATTGGAAAGAAATGGTTTTCAAGTACTGAAATGTAAAAGTATATGGCATCATTATATTTTGTCAGCAGTGGTTCAAAAAAGGTTATTTACTTCAACAGAAGGATTTAAAAAAAAGCACGAACAGTTAAGAAGAGAAGTAAAAGAATTTCTGGATGAACAGAAACGTAAGGGCAATAGAGTAGCTTCTTGGGGGGCAGGACATCAGGCATTAGCTAATTTGTCATTGCTTGATATGGGTGCAGACATTGAATATGTAATTGATTCTGCGGATTTTAAACAGAATAAGTTTACACCTGCAACGCATATTCCCATTGTTGCGCCAGAGAGATTGCTAAGTGGAGAGGTTCAGATGGTGATTATTATGGTAGCGGGATATTCACAAGAAGTAAAAAGAATTATGGATAAGAAGTATCCTAAGATAGACAAAGTGATTTTAACAGAAGAAGGAATAAAATAGAAGGAGAACGCTATGCCTAAAATACAACATATTATGTTTGATTTTGACGGTACCCTTGCGGATACCAGCGAAGGGATTATCCGTTCCATGCATTATGCCTATGATAAACTCCATCTTCAGCATGAAACGGATGCAAAAATACAAAGTGTGATAGGTCCTCCGTTACAAGAAATGTTTTCCATCCTTTTACATACAGAAGATAAGGAATATATTAAAGAAGCTGTAACCTACTTCAGGGAGAGATATGCCAAGCAAGGGGTAAGGGAACTTTGCTTATACCCACAAGTAAAAGCAACATTGAGAAGCCTGCAAGAAAAGGGATTTAAGTTATATATTGTGACTTCTAAACCAGAGAAATTTGTCCATGAAATATGCGAGGAACAAAAGATTAAGGAGTATTTTACTGCCATAACAGGTGTTTCTACAGAAACGCAAAGCTTGTCAAAGGCAGAGCGGATGCGTGAATTGATGGAAACATACGGCATTACGAAGGAGAATGGCATTATGGTAGGAGACCGTCCGGAGGATGCGGGGGCATCTAATTATAATTCGGTCATTTGCATCGGAGTCACTTATGGATTTGGAAAAAGGGAAGAATTGAAGGATGCAGGATGTGTGAAACAGTTAGATGAATTTAGTGATTTATTGTATGAAATAAAATCCTATGAATATTAAATCCCAAAGGTCAGGGTCTGGTCAGGAATGAAAAAAATATATAACATAAAGGTGATACCGTATATCCCAACTGGAATACCCTCTCAAAAAGAATACTGTTCTGTTATCTCTTCCTCAAACCTATACACCGTTACCGTTTCTTTTGCAAGGTCAACTATCCAATACTCCCTGACATCCGCAGTACGGTATTTAAAAAGCTTTGTAAAATAGTCCATCTGTACACTGCATAGCGAAACAATTTCAATTATCCAATCTGGCGCACTGATACAGCCTTTATCTGTAATTTTATTGCAAATAACTGAAATATCAGGCTCTATATAGTTTTTATCATTTGCGCTCAAAGATACCGCAAACGGAACTGGGAAAACTTCACATTCTCCATTATTTCGATATGATTTCAGATTTCCCTATCAAAAAATGCACCAACCTTTGGTGCTGTTTATTTGGCGGAGTCATATAATAAATTTTTCCATTAATTAGTTCTGCCCTGTGGCCTTCGGGAAGGCTGTAGATATCATCAATAGTATAGGGTTTTTCTTGTACGAGAACTGATGCCATGGAAACGCTTCCTTTCTTGGCTGTTGTATGCGATACATATTTTTACAGCCTCTTTATATTTAGTATATGCTAAAATTATATAAGCAGCAATTGAAAATATTTTAGCAAAAGCATTACAAAAATCTCCAGATAATGAAGAACTTAAAAAAGTAAAAGAGATATTTCAGTCAATGCTTGAGGATGATTCAAGCTGCATAAATATCACATGAACTATTGAAGTTTTCGCATATTTTGGATATTATATATACAAATCTCATAGGGTATGAAGGCAGATAACACATAACTTTTGATGCGGCGTGCAGGGAGGCCATGAAGCAGATTGAAGAGAATGGATATGCTGTAGTGCTTAATGGGGAAGGGATGCAAATAGTGCATAAGTATGGCATTGCCTGTTATAAGAAGACTTGTAAGGTGGTGTATGGAAGATAAAAAGAGCAAGGAAGGTGAGGGAGCGTATATGTGATTGTGCTGGGGAATAAGGTCTTGATCGAGGCTGTTGTTTAAAATTTTTGTTTGGACATATATAAAAAATTGTAATACACAGAAAATATGCGTAGAAATGAGGCAAAAAATGGACGTAAATAAATTAACAGAAATTATAGGGGCAGATTTTTATACAGGGGTTCCGGATTCTCAGCTGAGGGCTTTATGTGATTATATGATGGATGTATACGGAATTGATTCCAAGCATCACGTAATCGGGGCAAATGAGGGGAACTGTGCTGCATTGGCAGCAGGATACCATCTGGCTACCGGAAAAGTACCGGTGGTGTATATGCAGAATAGCGGGGAAGGGAATATCGTTAACCCGGCGGTTTCCCTTTTGCATGAGAAGGTTTATGGGATTCCTTGCATTTTCCTAATTGGATGGCGGGGAGAACCCGGCGTACATGACGAGCCCCAACATATTTACCAGGGTGAGATAACGCTGAAGCTGCTGGAAGATATGGGGATTGATTCTTTTGTGATAAGTAAAGATACGTCCGAAGGGGAAGTTCGTGATAAGATGCTGGAATATGATAAGCAGCTGTCAAAGGGGAAAAATGTGGCTTTTGTCATCCGCAAGGGGGCATTGCAGTATGAGAAAAAGGTGGCCTACAGGAATGATTATGGGATGATCCGGGAAGAGATTATACGCCATATCGTCCAGTATTCCGGGAGTGACCCGGTAGTTTCCACCACAGGCAAGGCCAGCCGGGAATTATTTGAAATCCGTGAAGCCAATGGGCAGGGGCATCCATATGATTTCCTGACCGTAGGCTCTATGGGGCATGCTTCCTCCATCGCATTGGGCATCGCTCTGCATCGGCCGGAGAAAAAAATATGGTGTATTGACGGGGATGGGGCGGCTTTAATGCATATGGGGGCTATGGCGGTAATCGGGCAGGCAGCCCCTGATAATCTGGTGCATATCGTCATCAATAACGGCGCCCATGAATCGGTAGGCGGGATGCCTACCCCAGCGGGGGGTGACAGGTTGAAGCTGGTGAAAGTAGCGGAAGGGTGCGGATACCGGAGGGTTTATTATGCGGAAAATTTTGAGGAACTGGACGAAGCATTAAGGCTGGCGAAGGAAGAGGATGGGCTGGCGTTTATAGAAGTGAAGGCGGCTATCGGGGCAAGAGAAGATTTGGGAAGGCCGTCCACTACGCCGGTGGAAAATAAGGAGGCGTTTATGGAGTACTTGTAAGATTAGCTGAAAAATAAATTGATTCAGGTTGGATGCTTGGGGCAGCATCGGTTGGGAATAAAACGATTATTGAAGTGTAAGCTGAAGGATTCGCTCCTTGGCTGGTCCATATTCACCGCATTTTCCATAATACATTGCTGCCTCCTGCTCCTTTCCCAAACACTCATAAATAACCCCAATATTATAAAAAGCCTTATAGCTATTTACCCCGTCAACAGTGCAGCCGGCAATGGAGGTAGCCTTTAGAAATTCCTCGATAGCCCGCTGGAACATGCCATTGTTCATATAAATAAGCCCCATCAGAAAAACAAAGTCCGCTGTCTTGGAAAAAATGCCATAGACACCCTCCAGTTCAAGGGCTTTTGTATAAAATCCCAGATTCAGCAGGCAATACCCATAAGACTCTATCATTGTCTGGACATAAGGCTCATTTTCATTCACATCAATAGAAAGAATCTGCTCAAAATAAGGCAACGCATGCTCATAGTCCGAAAGGCCAAAATAAGACTGGCCCAATTGGAAAAGAATATAAGGCTCAGTGTTTCCGGCCTGCAGTTCAGCCTCCAACATGGAAATATTGCGGGAAGCTTTTTCCTTTTTGATAGTGATAGTGCTATATCCGGCATGGTAAAAAGTCAGAGGGATAGATATAAATTCCAGACGAGACTCATCAATAGCAGTAAGCTGCTCATGGATATGCCCTACATAATGCACATATTTCCGGTGGAAAAAGCGAGCAATAGAATCGTGTACTAAGGGAGCAGGGATGTCAGAAGCTACACCCTGGGATAAACTGGCATCAGGACTTATGAGGTGGAACATCCCCACTTGCCTGGGCGAAACCCGGCGTGTCAGTTCCCAAAGAGAATCCTCACTCACATCCTCAATTTCCAGATACTCGTCACAATCCACGGTCAATATATAATCGTTATGCGCCTTTTCAACGGCATAATTTTTGGCAGCGCTAAAATCGTTCACCCAATCAAAATGATAAATATTGGGTGTATATGTGCGTGCGATTTCCACCGTGCAATCGGTAGAGCCGGTGTCCACAACAACGATTTCCCAGCTAAAGCGGGAAAGACGCCGCAAACATTCGCCAATATACTTTTCTTCATTTTTTGCGATTAAACAAACGGATATAGGGAGCATGTGAAATACCTCCATGTAAATGTGCCGGCTGCGCATTGATAATAGGTTAATATTCTGCGTTCAAAACAACATGTACCATATATCATAGCCGGTTTCGCAAAATCTCCAAAAACCTCTCCGCCCGGTTTTTCCACTGATGGTTTGCAAAAGCTTTTTCAAATCCATTCCTCGATATAGTGCCCAGTCTGGCCTCGTCTTCCAGCAAATCTTTAATCATTCCAGGAAGCCGCCCAATCTGATTCAGGGAAAAGAGAAGCAAATCTTTTCCGTTAGCAAAATTTTCTTCCAAAGCCAGGCTCCAGTCGGATAATACCACGGAGCGGCAGAGCATGGCATTTAGCACCCGTTCCGTCAAGCCGTCTTTATGCCAGGACATGATATTCAGGGAAATTTTGGAACGTGCCATAATTTCCAGGCTTTCTTCCGCGCTGAGCGCGGGATGGCAGATAAGCTTTTCATGTCCGAAAAAGGGGGCATTCTGCCAGGTGGAACTATATACATGGATTTCAATCCCTGCATCCAGCAGCGTGTGAATAATTTTTTCCCGGTAATAGTGCATGATACAAAAGCAGGCCTGCCGCAGTTCAAAAAATAAGGCTAGGAAACCGTCATCATTCAGCCTGATATGATAGTAGTCCAACGCTTTCTGAAATGCCTGTTCTGCAGGGCAGTCGGGCGACTGGCGCATAAACAGCAGGAAGCGGGCGGCGAGAAAACGCTTGGGCCGTTCAAAAGAGGCTATATCGGAAAGCCGGTCACGGTAGTTGTAATAAGAGCCGATAAAGGTGATATCATATTGCTTTTCTATGAACTTGCCGGCAGTGCATCCACTCCATTGTGAAGGAAGCGCACCTCCAGGCGGAAGATAGATACAGTCTTTTAATTTAGGATAATAATACTTGGCAAAGGCAGCGTAATTCCGGTCATGGAGGAGCAGGCAGTAATCTTTCGGGCCATTTTCTATGTGCTCTTTCATCAAAGCCGGATGGTCGAGAATCATATTATATTTCGGGCCTGCAATCAAATCATGAAGATTGGTTTTCTTATCCTGCATCATAATGGAAAAGACATAGGACTGAACACCGATGATTGCTTTGAAGCGGCGGTCTATCCACCGGGTTAGTTCCTGGTTTCCCTCTTTTTCCACATCAAAAACGATAACCCTTTGGCCGCAGGAGCACAGCGCCTGGGCCAGCCGGTCGGCCAGAAGATTTAAAGTGTTGTAGCATGTGCCGGCCCCCCGATATATGAGGATAGGCCGGGTATTGTCATCTATTTCAAAATATGGAGGCGCGTGGGAAATCATTTCCTCCATCCACCGGGTCGCCGCTTTGGAATTAGGCAGCAGAGAAGCATCTGCCAGCAAAGCTGCAATAACGGAATCGAAGCATCCGGCAGAAAGGAGTTCCTGCTGGTATTTGCCGGCAATATAGCAGTCGGTTCGGTAACGGTCCAAAGGGGTGGCGGATGGCCGGCGGTAATCGCGGTCAAGCGGCAGCAGGCCATGGGATATGGAGAAATCGGGCATATCTTGCAAATGGAAGTATTCGCCTGGCTGCCCACAAACTTCATCCTGCCCCGGACATTGCCCATCCATCCATTCCGAAGGAGGCTCGGACTGCCATAGATGGGATGAATCTGGTTTTGCATAATTGGCATCCTGCTTCCAGGCATCTTCCCCCGAATCTGCGGACACCCCAACGGCAGTAAAAGGATATTTCTGTACTGCCCGCAGCAAAAATTCATATCGCCAATTGGCGGTCAGCCTGTCATTAAAGCCGCCTACCTCCCGGAAAATTCCCGATGGGCAAAAAATTTCCCCTTCCGTCCAATGCTCATCCAAGAGAAGTTCCATAAACGAAATATTCTGTTTGGTGCCTTTTGGCAAATAGCTGCTGTAGCAGATGATTTCCTTCATAGTTCTCCCTATTTCTGCGCAGCTTTTTGCGCCTGTCAAGTTT
>BLLT01000027.1 GCA_011958945.1 Lachnospiraceae bacterium
ACGTGCTTGTACGGACTTTGCAGCAAGTGCAAAGTCCTGGGCTGAACTGTTACCCGATTTTTTACATTACCACATTAACGTATTGACTTCAAGCGTGCCATACAGTATAATCTAAAGGTATGCGCAACCGGTATTATTGTATACATAAGCTAAGAAACTGGAAAACAGCAAGTGCCTGGACAGGTCCCCGGAGACTTTCATGGCTGCGAAGCAGACGGGAAATTGCTCCGCGAGAAGAAAGGGTACTGGGAGGGCACTTGCGGAACTGGAATAATGGAATAAGGAGAAGAGATGGGTAATTCACTAATTTGGATAATTGTAGCATTTGCCCTGTATTTGCTGATGATGATAGCGATAGGGGCAGTATATGCGAAGAAGAATAACAGCGCGGAGGATTATTTCCTCGGCGGAAGGCAGTTAAACGGGTTTGTGGCGGCATTGTCGGCACAGGCTTCGGATATGAGCGGGTGGCTTTTGATGGGGCTGCCGGGCAGCGTTTATGCGCTGGGAACGGGGCAGTCATGGATTGCCATCGGCCTGTTTATCGGTACGGTCTGTAACTGGCTGTTCATATCCGGCAAATTGCGCAGATATACAATACGAGCCAATAATTCCCTGACGCTGCCTACATACTTTGAAAACAGATTCCATGACAAAAAAAGGATACTCCTTTTGATTTCATCAATAACGATTGTTATCTTTTTCTTAGTCTATACGGCGTCCGCACTGGCGGCCGGGGGAAAGCTTTTTCATTCAGTGTTCGGGCTGGATTATCGGATGGCTTTGACTATAGGCGCAATTGTTATTTTGCTCTATACTTTCATGGGCGGTTTCCTTGCGGTTTGTGTGACCGATTTTATCCAGGGGAATCTAATGCTTATCGGGTTGCTGGTAGTGCCTTTAGCTGCCTGGGGAATCGTGGGAACCGGAAACGTGGCTAATCTTCTGGAAAGCAGCGGTGCAGTGGGCGGCGCGGCCGGATTCTTAAGTCTTGTGAATGACGGAACCGGAACATACAGTGCGGTGGATATCATTTCCCAGCTTGCATGGGGATTGGGCTATTGCGGGATGCCCCATATCCTGGTGCGTTTTATGGCGGTCAGGGATGAGAAAGAACTGAAAAAATCCAAAGGGATTGCCATCGGCTGGGTTGCCTTGTCCCTTTTCTTTGCGGTAATTATCGGTGTGATTGGCCGTGCATATCTGTATCCGGAATTGTTAACCGATGGTGCGGAAGAAAACGTATTTATTCATATGATTATAAAATTATTCACTCAGGATGTTAAGGCACCTATTATAGGGGGGATTTTCCTGTGCGGCATTCTGGCGGCCATTATGTCCACGGCGGATTCCCAGCTTCTGGTAAGTGCTTCCAGTATGGCGGAGGATATCTTTAAAGGAGTAGTCAAAAAGGATGCGGATGATAAAACGGTTCTGCGGATAAGCCGCATTACCGTATTGGTTATCGCAGTGCTGGCCTATATCATCGCATTGAACCCCAACAGTTCCATTATGGGGCTGGTTTCCAATGCCTGGGCGGGCTTGGGTTCTGCATTTGGCCCTACGGTGCTCATGTCTTTATATTGGAGACGCACCAATCTGCAAGGTGCGGTAGCCGGTATCGCGGTAGGTGCCCTGACGGTTATCGTGTGGGATTACATACCCTTTGTATCCGGACAGACATTGGGGGCGGTGACGGGTCTGTATTCATTGGCTGTAGGATTTGCTTTGAGCCTTGCGGCAATTGTGGCGGTCAGCCTGCTTACCCCGGCGCCGGATGCGGAAATGCTGAGGGAGTTTGATGATGTAAAGATGAAAAAGTAGACGGAGCGGGCAGGAAGACGGCGAAAAGATATGGTTGCAAAAAGGATGAAGAAAATAGCCCCTTTATTTATTGTCGCGGCGGGGACTATGTGGGGATGCATGGGGCTTCTCGTAAGGATGTTGGACCAATATGGATTAGATTCCATGGAAATCGTAGGACTGAGATGTCAGGTGACCTTTTTTTGCGTCGCTTTGCTTTTGATGATATTTAAAAGGAATGCATTTCGAATACGGCTCAAAGACATCTGGTGCTTTCTTGGAACGGGGATTGTGAGCGTGGCGTTTTTCAGTTTCTGCTACTTCAAAACAATTACGCTGGCTTCGCTTTCCGTAGCGGCAATCCTTCTGTACACTGCACCGGTTTTCGTCATGCTCATGGCGGCATTCCTCTTTAAGGAAAAGCTGACAGGGCGGAAAGTTCTGGCTTTGCTTCTGGCCTTTTTTGGCTGCATATTGGTGACTGGGATAGCCGGACAGGAACTGGCGATTTCTCCTTTGGGCATCCTGACGGGCCTGGGTGCCGGGGTTGGATATGCCCTGTACAGCATATTCAGCAGATATGCGCTGGAAAGTGGGTACAGTTCTGCCACGATTACTCTGTATACTTTTTTGTTTTCGGGGATAGCGGGCATACCTTTTATCAGCGGGAGGAAGCTGTCGGATTGCTTTTCGGGGAATATAGAATTGACGCTGATGACCTTCTTCCTTATTATATTAACAAGCGTAGCCCCTTACTTTGTATATACCTTGGGGCTAAGCTATATGGAAGCGGGGAAAGCTTCCGTTATCGCATCCATTGAGCCGGTAGTGGCTACCCTGCTGGGGGCGGTTATATATAATGAAGGGATCAGCGCGGTCGGCGCGCTGGGGATTGGGATGGTGCTGGCGGCTATTGCGATGATACATTGAATGGGTAAGTTCAGCCCGCACCCATTCGCAAACAGTACCTGGCGGTGCTTTGCAGCTGATTTTGCTCATAAGCGGGCGTTCCCACAGGCCGCCATCTGTCCATCAAATCCGAGCGAACACAATTTGCAGGGCAAATGCGGTCTGGCTGGACGGAATGTAAAAATAGAAGTAACAGTTCAGCCTGCGACTGCGCACATGCTGCGCAGTTAGCAGCCAATGAACAGTAATACTGTTACAAATAGAATGTAAAAAATATAAAAAAGTACTTGCATTTCTACAAAACATCGTGTATACTATCAATTGCTGTGGCATGATAGCTGTGAAACGTGAGGTTGCTGCCCTCCGAGGCAGGTTTTTCCGTGGAGCGAATGTCAAAGAGCCGGCAAGCCGGCGGGAAGAAACTGACGACAAGTCACTGTACAGACAATAATGTTACTTAGCAGTAGTGTAACGGTGTGTGAAAGGCAGGAAGCAGTTGTAAGATAGGCTGCGGAATGGCAAAAGGAATTCCTGGAAAGCGATGCAGTATTTCATTTGACAGGACACACACGGACGAGTGTACAGTCACCGCTTGTCGTACTTAAGGATTAAAAAGTGCGAAAAGGAGGCGACTTTTTTTATGGCAAATCAAGTAATGAGGATTACCTTAAAAGCTTATGATCATCACTTAGTGGATGCATCTGCCAAAAAAATCATTGAAACAGTTAAGAAAAACGGATCTCAGGTGAGCGGGCCGGTACCCCTTCCTACAAAGAAGGAGATAGTGACTATCCTTAGGGCTGTCCACAAATACAAAGATTCCAGGGAACAGTTCGAACAGAGGACGCATAAGAGATTAATCGACATTATCACACCTACGCCGAAGACGGTGGATGCGCTGCAAAGGCTTGAGATGCCTGCAGGCGTGTATATCGACATTAAAATGAAGACGAAATAAACTTCGTTTCAAATGAAGGGGAAAAGTCTTCCTTATTAATGAAAAACCAATAGACCCCTACTAGTATGCATGGCCGCAAAAAGCCGGATATGCCAGATAGTACAGGCATGGGTTTGGAGGGCCAGGCCGCTGTAGAATAAACAGGAGGTAGAAATGAAAAAAGGAATTTTAGCAACAAAAGTCGGAATGACTCAAATCTTCAACGAAGACGGTTCGCTGATACCTGTAACGGTGCTTCAGGCAGGACCTTGCTATGTAACCCAAGTGAAAACAGTGGAAAACGATGGTTATAAAGCAGTTCAGGTTGGTTTTGTTGACAAAAAGGACAAAATCATTAACAAAGACAAGGGCGGCAGAAAAGAAGTGTTCCACAGACATGGCGTAACTAAAGCTATGAAAGGGCATTTTGACAAAGCTGGCGTTTCCGGCAAGAGATATGTAAGGGAATTCAAGTTTGAGAATTCCGAAGAATATGAATTGGGTAACGAGATTAAGGCGGATATATTTGCAGCCGGCGATAAAGTGGATGCATCGGCTATATCCAAAGGTAAAGGTTTCCAGGGTGCTATTAAGAGGCATGGACAGCACAGAGGTCCTATGACCCATGGTTCCAAATTCCACCGTCATCAGGGTTCCAACGGCGCCTGCTCTTCGCCGAGCCGTGTGTTCAAAGGAAAAGGGATGCCCGGACATATGGGCTGCGTAAAAGTTACCGTACAGAACCTTGAAGTTGTACGTGTAGATGCAGAGAAGAATCTGATTCTTATCAAAGGCGCAGTGCCGGGACCGAAGAAAGCTCTAGTGACAATAAAAGAAACCGTTAAAGGTTAATCTTTAGCGGGCGAAAGGAGGACCATTCAGATGGCAAACGTATCTGTTTATAATATGGAAGGCAAGGAAGTTGGTAAAATCGACTTAAACGATGCGGTGTTCGGTGTGGAAATAAATGAACATCTGGTGCATATGTCGGTGGTACAGCAGCTTGCGAATAAACGTCAGGGAACACAGAAGGCAAAAACACGTTCTGAAGTTTCCGGCGGCGGTAAGAAACCTTGGAGACAGAAGGGAACCGGCCATGCAAGGCAGGGTTCAACAAGGGCTCCCCAGTGGAAGGGCGGCGGTGTTGTTTTTGCTCCGGTGCCGAGAGACTATTCCTTTAAACTGAACAAGAAGGAAAAACAGGCAGCTGTTCGTTCCGCGCTGACAAGCAGGGTTCAGGGAGGGAAACTCGTAGTTCTCGATGAACTGAAAATGGATGAAATCAAAACAAAAGAGTTCCAGAAAATGCTGGATAACCTGAAGGTGAGCAAGGCGCTTGTAGTAACAGGGGCGATTGATAAAAACGTAATGCTGTCCGCAAGGAATATCCCCACTGTCCGCGTTTCATATGTGGTAGTTGAAAAGTCTGGGGAAACAAGGGAAGTAAAGAGCGTAATCAGTGTTTATGATATCATGAAATACGATACCGTAATCTTGACAAAAGAAGCGGTAGCCAATATCGAGGAGGTGTACGCATAATGGCAAACATTCAATATTATGATGTAATCCTCAAACCGGTTATCACCGAGCAGAGTATGGCTGGTATGAGCGAAAAGAAATATACGTTTCTGGTTCATACGGAGGCAAACAAAACACAGATTAAAAATGCTGTGGAAAAAATGTTTGAAGGAACAAAGGTGAAAAAGGTCAACACCATGAACCTGGCCGGCAAGAAAAAAAGACGCGGCATGACATATGGCAGAACCGCAAAGACGAAAAAAGCGATTGTATGGCTGACGGATGACAGCAAGGAAATCGAAATTTTTGCAGGTCTGTAAAAAAGGCTATAGGGAAGCAATAAGAATGTATGCGGCTGAAAGATAGCCGCGCAAAGCTAAAGTAAAGGAGACTGAAATCATGGGAATTAAGACATATAACCCATATACACCGTCCAGAAGACATATGACGGGTTCGGATTATTCCGAAATCACAAAGAAAACTCCTGAGAAATCTCTTTGCGCTCCGCTGAGCAAAAAGGCTGGACGTAATAATCAGGGTAAAATTACAGTAAGGCATCGCGGGGGCGGACACAAGAGAAAATATAGGATTATTGATTTTAAGAGGAATAAAGACGGCATTCCGGCAAAAGTAATCGGCATCGAATACGATCCTAACAGGACAGCCAATATCGCGCTGATTTGCTATCATGATGGGCAGAAAAGCTACATTCTCGCACCTCAGGGGCTGACAGACGGTATGATCGTTATGAATGGCCCAGAAGCTGAAGTAAGAATCGGCAATTGCCTGCCTCTTGAAAATATTCCGGTTGGTACACAGGTACACAATATTGAACTGCATCCCGGAAAAGGCGGGCAGATGGTTCGCTCCGCAGGGAACAGCGCACAGTTAATGGCGAAAGAAGGAAAATATGCAACCCTCAGGCTGCCTTCCGGCGAAATGAGAATGGTGTCTATTGTTTGCCGCGCAACAATTGGTGTTGTGGGAAATGCAGACCATAACTTAATCAACATCGGTAAAGCAGGGCGTAAACGCCATATGGGCATCCGTCCTACGGTACGTGGTTCTGTTATGAACCCGAATGACCATCCGCACGGCGGTGGTGAAGGCAAGACTGGTATCGGGCGTCCGGGGCCGAGTACACCTTGGGGCAAACCTGCTCTTGGCCTTAAGACACGTAAGAAGAAAAAAGCGTCCGATAAGTTGATTATTAGAAGAAGAGACGGCAGAAGCATTAAATAATAGGAGGAAGAACAATGGGCAGATCATTGAAAAAAGGGCCATTCGCAGACGCAAGCCTGCTGAAAAAAGTAGATGCTATGAATGCAGCAGGACAGAAACAGGTAATCAAAACCTGGTCCCGCCGGTCTACGATTTTCCCTTCATTTGTAGGGCATACATTTGCAGTTCATGATGGAAGAAAGCATGTGCCTGTATATGTTACAGAAGATATGGTTGGCCATAAGCTGGGTGAGTTTGTTGCAACCAGGACTTACAGGGGCCATGGGAAAGACGAAAAGAAATCGAAAGTAAGATAATTTGGAAGGAGGAGCAAAAAAATGGCAAAAGGACATAGAAGCCAGATTAAGAGGGAAAGAAATGCGCAGAAAGATGTCAGGCCTTCAGCTAAGTTATCTTACGCTAGGATTCCTGTTCAGAAAGCATGTTTCGTTCTCGATGCCATTAGGGGCAAGGATGTAACTACCGCCTTAGGTATTTTGGAATATAATCCCAGATATGCGTCAGGCGTTATTAAAAAATTATTGGAATCGGCGATTGCAAATGCTGAATACAAATATAGCCAGGATCCGACGAAATACCCGAATCCGGAAAATCTTTATATAGCAGAGTGTTTTGCAAACAAAGGGCCTACAATGAAAAGAGTAAGACCGAGGGCACAGGGCAGGGCTTACAGGATCGAAAAGAAAACGAGCCATATCACAGTTGTGCTTGATGCAAGATAAAGAAAGGAGAAAGGTTATTCATGGGACAGAAAGTTAATCCTCACGGCTTAAGGGTCGGCATTATTAAAGAATGGGATTCCAGATGGTATGCTGATGCTGAGTTTTCAGACTTCCTGATTGAAGACTACAAGATAAGAAAATTCATTAAGAAGAAATTATACAGCGCCGGCATTTCAAAGATCGAAATTGAAAGAGCATCTGACAGAGTTAAAATCATTATCTACACAGCAAAACCGGGTGTTGTTATCGGCAAGGGCGGTGCGGAAATTGAAGTGACGAAGAAAGAACTTTCCAAGCTTACGGATAAGAAAGTTCTGGTGGATATTAAGGAAATCAAGAGACCGGATAAGGATGCCCAGCTCGTGGCGGAAAATATTGCGCAGCAGTTGGAAAACCGTGTATCTTTCAGACGTGCGATGAAATCCTGCATGGGAAGAACGATGAAAGCGGGAGCGCTTGGAATTAAGACAGCCTGCTCCGGACGTCTGGGCGGCGCCGATATGGCACGTACAGAGTTCTACAGCGAGGGAACCATTCCCCTTCAGACGCTGAGGGCGGATATTGATTATGGCTTTGCAGAAGCCGACACAACTTATGGTAAAGTTGGTGTAAAAGTATGGATTTACAAGGGTGAAGTACTTCCTACTAAGAACAAAAACGAAGAAAAGGTATCTTCGGAGGAAGGGAGCGATAAATAATGTTAATGCCTAAAAGAGTAAAACGTCGTAAACAATTCCGTGGTTCTATGAGAGGTAAAGCGACCCGTGGCAACAAGATTTCTTACGGTGAGTACGGTATTGTAGCATTAGAGCCATGCTGGATTAAGTCCAACCAGATAGAAGCAGCCCGTATCGCTATGACGCGTTATATCAAGCGTGGCGGTAAGGTTTGGATTAAAATTTTCCCTGACAAACCAGTCACAGCGAAACCAGCAGAAACACGTATGGGTTCCGGAAAAGGTACTTTGGAATACTGGGTAGCAGTTGTTAAGCCGGGGCGTGTAATGTTTGAGATTGCCGGTGTATCCGAGGAAATCGCTAAAGAAGCATTACGTCTTGCAACACACAAGCTTCCATGTAAATGTAAAATTGTCTCTAAAGCAGACTTGGAAGGCGGTGCATCAAATGAAAACTAAGAAGTATGTAGAAGATTTAAAGACAAAATCAGCTGCAGAACTGGCACAGGAATTAGTAGCTGCTAAAAAAGAACTTTTCAATTTGAGATTCCAAAATGCAACAAACCAGTTGGACAATACAGCCAGGATTAAAGAGGTAAGAAAGAACATTGCCAGAATCCAGACGGTTATCACACAGAAACAAAAAGCTGAGTAATAGCCGGTAAGTATGAAACTTGTTTGTTAGAAAGGAGAATCGACTGTGGAAAGAAATCTGAGAAAAACACGTACTGGAAAAGTGACCAGCAACAAAATGGACAAAACGATTGTTGTGGCTATTGAAAACCATGTAAAACATCCTCTTTACGGGAAAATCGTAAAGAAAACTTATAAATTAAAAGCGCATGATGAAAAGAATGAATGCAACATCGGCGATACTGTAAAAGTAATGGAGACAAGGCCTTTGTCCAAAGATAAAAGATGGAGACTTGTTGAAATTATCGAAAAAGCAAGATAATAGATGCCGAGCGAATACCGTATGAGAATATATGGGTTCCGTATGAAAACATGCAGATGCCATATAAAGCCATATGGATGCCGTATAAATGAAATAAACGGCTGGCAAAAAGTTATAAAAGCGAGAATGGAGGAATAGTATGATTCAGCAAGAGAGCAGGCTTAAAGTTGCTGATAACACAGGTGCAAAAGAACTTCTCTGCATCAGGGTTATGGGCGGCTCTACAAGAAGATATGCGCGTATCGGTGATATCATCGTTGCTACGGTTAAAGATGCAACACCCGGCGGTGTTGTAAAAAAAGGCGATGTAGTAAAGGCTGTAGTTGTCCGTACTGTAAAAGGCGCACGCCGTAAAGACGGTTCTTATATAAGATTTGATGAAAATGCTGCTGTTATTATTAAAGACGATAAGACTCCGAGAGGAACACGTATTTTTGGACCGGTGGCGAGAGAGCTTCGTGAGAAACAGTTCATGAAAATTGTTTCTCTGGCTCCGGAAGTATTGTAAGGAGGTGCCGGAATGGCTACATTGAAAATTAAGAAGGGCGACACCGTAAGAGTTATCGCCGGCAAGGACAATGGTAAAGAAGGAAAAGTTGTTTCCATTGACAGGAAAAATGGCAGAGTACTGGTAGAAGGCATCAATATGATTACAAAGCATATGAAGCCCTCTGCAGCTAACCAGAATGGTGGAATCGTGCAAAAAGAAGCTCCTATTGATATATCAAACGTTATGTACCTGCATAAAGGAAAACCGACCAGAATCGGTTTCAAATTTGAGAATGACAAAAAAGTACGTTTTGCAAAATCAACAGGGGAAGTTATTGATTAATTCTAAGGAAGGAGGTTTAGGCGCGTGAGCAGACTTAAAACGATGTATAAAGACGAGATCATGGATGCTATGATCAAAAAGTTTGGATATAAGAATATTATGGAAGTGCCCAAGCTCGAAAAGATTGTTTTAAATATGGGCGTTGGCGAAGCAAAAGAAAATGCGAAAGTTCTGGAATCTGCGGTAAAAGATATGGAAACGATTACCGGCCAGAAAGCTGTGGTTACAAAAGCTAAGCATTCTATCGCTAATTTCAAAATCAGAGAAGGAATGCCTATCGGATGTAAGGTTACACTCCGCGGGGAAAGGATGTATGAGTTCCTTGACCGTCTGGTTAACCTGGCTTTACCCCGTGTACGTGACTTCAGGGGCGTAAATCCCAATTCATTTGACGGAAGAGGAAATTATGCGCTTGGTATCAAAGAACAGCTTATTTTCCCCGAAATCGAATATGATAAAATTGACAAGGTTAGAGGTATGGATGTTATCATTGTTACAACGGCAAAGACAGACGAAGAAGCCCGTGAATTGTTAAGATTATTCAATATGCCGTTTGCAAAATAAGAGGAGGAAGATTCATGGCTAAAACAGCAATGAAAATAAAACAGCAGCGTAAACCTAAGTTCTCTACAAGGGCATATAGCCGCTGCAAAATTTGTGGCCGTCCACATGCTTATTTAAGAAAATACGGAGTTTGCAGAATTTGCTTCCGCGAGTTAGCATATAAGGGCCAGATTCCTGGCGTTAAGAAAGCAAGCTGGTAACAGAACAAATGGAGTTCCAACTCCATGTTTTGTTCGTAAAACATGATTCAAGTCAATAGGAGAAGGAGGAAACTAAATCATGACAATGAGTGATCCGATTGCAGATATGCTTACAAGAATCCGTAATGCGAATACTGCAAAACATGATACAGTAGATGTTCCGTCTTCCAAAATGAAGCTGGCAATTGCACAGATTCTTTTGGATGAAGGGTACATCAGAAAAATGGATATAATTGATGACGGTAATTTTAAAACAATCCGTATTACTCTGAAATACGGTGCGGATAAAAATGAGAAAATGATCGCAGGACTGAAAAGGATTTCCAAACCGGGGCTTCGTGTGTATGCCGGCAAGGATGAACTCCCCAGGGTACTTGGTGGGCTCGGAGTGGCAATCATTTCTACGAACCAGGGCGTTATTACAGATAAAAAGGCCAGGGAACTGAATGTAGGCGGAGAAGTTTTAGCATTCGTCTGGTAACAAAACATGAAGAATTTCTAAGGCGTCAAAGGACGCCGCCTAAGAAATTCTATGTCATGTTTGGG
Organism: Lachnospiraceae bacterium; assembly: GCA_011958945.1. Lineage (GTDB taxonomy): Bacteria > Bacillota > Clostridia > Lachnospirales > Lachnospiraceae > Kineothrix. The sequence continues at coordinate 10,905 of BLLT01000027.1, forward strand.
AAGAACGTTCACGTTCTTCCGGTGCACTGGCGGGAACTGGGTTTGGTGGCTGGCGTTGGGATGCCGGCTGAACCGGTGAAGGGTGCATTGGTTGAATGTTGGTGGGAACTGGTAATGATGCGTTGGCGGTAGTTGGCGTATCGGCTATAACGAAATTTAGAATATAAATATAGGAGGTACGGGCATGTCACGAATAGGAAGAATGCCAATCGCGATTCCGGCAGGGGTAACTGTGGATATTGCAGAAAATAATAAAGTGACTGTAAAAGGTCCTAAAGGAACACTTGAAAGAGTGCTGCCTTCGGAAATGGAAATTAAGATGGAAGGGGAGCAAATTACTGTTTCAAGGCCTAATGACCTGAAAAAGATGAAATCCCTTCACGGCCTTACGAGAACATTGATTAATAATATGGTAATCGGTGTAACACAGGGTTATGAGAAGAAGCTGGAAGTAAACGGCGTTGGTTACAGGGCCGCTAAAGCCGGCAAGAAACTGACTCTCTCCCTGGGCTATTCCCATCCAGTAGAGATGGAAGATCCGGAAGGCATCGAAACAGTAGTGGAAGGACAGAATGTCATTATTGTTAAGGGTATCAGTAAAGAAAAAGTTGGCCAATTCGCAGCTGAAATCAGAGATAAGAGAAGGCCGGAGCCTTACAAGGGCAAAGGTATCAAATATGCTGATGAAGTTATCAGACGTAAAGTTGGTAAGACTGGTAAGAAATAGATAAGGAGAGTATGAGAATGGTTAAAAAAGAAGCTAGATCTAAAATTCGTGTTAAGAAACACATGAGAATTCGTAACCGTTTCAGCGGAACGACTGAAAGACCTCGTTTAGCAGTGTTCAGAAGCAATAATCATATGTATGCTCAAATTATCGACGATACAGTTGGAAAGACTTTGGTAGCGGCTTCCACCCTGGAAAAGGATGTGAAGGCTGAACTGGAGAAAACCAATAACGTTGATGCAGCAGCATATGTTGGAAAAGTGATTGCAAAAAGAGCTTTGGAAAAAGGCATCACAACAGTAGTTTATGACAGAGGCGGCTATATATATCATGGAAAAGTTGCAGCATTAGCTGAAGCAGCCAGAGAAGCTGGCTTAGTATTCTAGGAAGGGAGAGAAAATCACATGAGACGTACAATCATTGATGCAAGTCAGTTTGAATTAACTGAAAAAGTAGTTGCCATCAAGCGTGTAACCAAGGTTGTAAAAGGTGGTCGTAACTTCCGCTTCACAGCTTTAGTTGTTGTTGGTGACGGGAATGGCCATGTAGGGGCCGGGCTTGGAAAAGCAGCAGAAATTCCGGAAGCTATCCGGAAAGGAAAAGAGGATGCTTCCAAGAACCTGGTATCCGTTGCTTTGGATGAAAATAATAGTATTACACATGATTTCCTTGGAAAGTTCGGTTCTTCAACCGTTCTTTTGAAGAAAGCCCCGGAAGGTACCGGTGTTATCGCCGGCGGCCCGGCGCGTAGCGTATGTGAACTTGCAGGGATTAAAAATATCCGTACAAAATCACTGGGCTCCAATAATAAGCAGAACGTTGTCCTTGCGACAATCGCAGGTTTAAGCCAGCTGAAAACTCCTGAAGAAGTGGCCAGAAACCGTGGCAAGTCTGTAGACGAGGTTATGGCATAATAGCAGCGGACGCATGCGCAAATAAACAGGAATGCATTTGCTGCATGAAAAGGGCTGCTTGATGCAGTTCTTCGAAGAGGTATGGAAAGGAGAAGATGGAAGTGGAAGGTAAAACATTAAAAATAACATTAGTGAAATCTCCTATCGGAGCAAAGCCTAAGCATAAGAAAACTGTTATGTCAATGGGGCTGCGTAAGCTGAATAAATCTGTAGAATTGCCGGATAATGCAGCTACAAGGGGGCAGATTCATCAGATTCAGCATTTGATTAAGGTAGAAGAAGTATAAGCGGATAAGGAGGTGTCAAAGGAAATGGAATTATCAAATTTAAGGCCGGCAGAAGGTTCTAAGCACAATAGTTTCAGAAGAGGCCGCGGGCATGGCTCCGGAAACGGGAAGACAGCCGGAAAAGGACATAAAGGACAGAAAGCCCGTTCAGGCGGACCAAGGCCGGGGTTTGAAGGCGGCCAGATGCCGTTATATAGACGTATTCCGAAAAGAGGCTTTACAAATTACAACGCAAAAGATATCGTTGCAATTAATGTAAGCGCTCTTGAGGTATTTGATAATGATTCTGTGGTTGATGTACAGGCATTGAAGGATAGAGGAATTATAAAAAATCCCAGGGACGGCGTTAAAATCCTCGGACAGGGAGAATTTACCAAAAAGCTTACGGTCAAAGTCAATGCATTCAGCGCATCGGCAAAGGAAAAAATCGAAGCTCTTGGTGGAACAGCAGAGGTGGTATAATGTTAACAACCGTAAAAAATGCATTTAAAATTAAAGAAATCAGGAACAAGGTTTTCTTTACTTTTCTCATGTTAGTTGTGATCCGTTTAGGGTCACAGCTTCCCGTACCGGGCGTGGACAGGCATTATTTTTCCAATTGGTTTGCGGCACAGACAGGGGATGCATTTAATTTTCTGGATGCATTTACAGGCGGTTCGTTCCTCAATATGTCCATTTTAGCATTAAATATTACTCCATACATCACATCCTCCATTATCATGCAGCTTCTTACAATAGCGATTCCGAAACTGGAAGAAATGCAGCGTGATGGGGAAGACGGCAGGAAGAAAATTGCTTCCATTACCCGTTATGTGACAGTTGCACTGGCATTGTTGGAATCCGGGGCTATGGCTATCGGTTTTGGCAGGCAGGGGCTGCTGGAGGAGTATAATGCATTGAATGTTATTACGGTTATTGCGGCTATGACAGCCGGCAGTGCATTTCTTATGTGGATTGGCGAACGGATTACGGAAAATGGTATAGGCAATGGTATATCTATTGTGCTTGTAATCAACATCATTTCCCGTTTGCCGCAGGATATAAATCAATTATTTGAGCAGTTTGTATACAATAAATCTACGGCGCTTGCGGTGGTGGCCGCAGCTATTATTATCGCGATTATTATAGCGATGGTAGTGCTCGTTATTATTTTAAACGGGGGTGTGCGTAAGATTCCGGTACAGTATGCGAAAAAGGTACAGGGAAGGAAAATGGTCGGCGGGCAGACAACGAATATACCGCTGAAAATCAATACTTCCGGCGTAATCCCTATTATTTTCGCATCTTCCCTTTTGCAGCTTCCTCTTATTATCAGTTCTTTGTTCGGTTACCAGGGAACAGGAGTATGGGGGGAGATATTGAAGGGAATGAATTCCTCAAACTGGTGCAAACCAAGCCAGCCCATTTACTCTATTGGTCTGTTGGTTTATATAGTATTGGTTATTTTCTTTGCTTACTTCTATACATCAATTACATTTAATCCGTTGGAGGTTGCAGAGAATATGAAGAAACAGGGCGGTTTTATACCAGGTATCAGGCCAGGCAAGCCAACAAGCGAATACCTGACCAAAATACTGAATTATATTATTTTTATCGGGGCGGTGGGCCTGACAATCGTGGGTATCCTTCCGTTTATATTCAATGGTATATTTAACGCCAGCGTGTCTTTTGGGGGAACGAGCTTAATCATTATTGTAAGCGTTATTCTGGAAACAGTGAAACAGGTTGAATCACAGATGTTAGTTCGCAATTACAAAGGCTTTTTAAATGATTAAATTGCAGATGGACACCCGCTTAGCGTGTGTCCATTTACGATTATGGGAAGGAAAGTAAGCAGATGAAGATTATTATGTTAGGGGCCCCGGGGGCGGGGAAAGGAACACAGGCCAAAATGATAGCCGATAAATATCATGTTCCGCATATTTCTACGGGCGATATTTTCAGGGCGAATATTAAGAACGGAACGGAATTGGGCATGGAAGCCAAAAAATATATGGATCAGGGGCTGCTGGTGCCGGATGAACTTACAGTGAAAATCCTTCTGGACAGGGTTGGCAAAGAGGACTGCAAAGAGGGCTATGTCCTGGATGGCTTTCCAAGAACAATCCCGCAGGCAAAAGTGCTGGATGAGGCCCTTGCAGAATTGGGAGAATCCATTGATTATGCCATTGACGTGGATGTGCCGGATGAGAACATTGTACAAAGGATGTCGGGAAGACGGGCCTGTTTATCCTGCGGCGCAACTTACCATTTAGAACATGTCCCCCCTCAAAAAGAAGGGGTTTGCGATAAATGCGGGAATGAGTTGGTTCTGCGCGATGATGATAAGGCGGATACCGTCCTGAACAGGCTAAAGGTGTATCATGACCAGACACAGCCATTGATTCAGTTTTATGAAACGAAAGGGGTATTAAAAACCGTTGACGGCACACAGGCGATGGAGGATGTCTTCCAGTCCATCATAGCGATATTGGAGAAATAGTTATAATCCGGCTGCAGGAAGCGGCCGGAGGGGAAGTTATGGAGGTTTGGCTATGGCAGTGTCAATTAAATCCGCCAGGGAGATAGCTTTGATGCGTGAATCGGGGAGAATACTTGCGGAGGTCCATAAACGGCTGGAAGAGGTAATTAAACCGGGAATTTCCACATATGATATTGACAGAATCGGCGAAGAACTGATTCGCAGTTATGGTTGTATCCCAAGCTTTTTAAATTATAATGGCTATCCGGCATCCATATGCGTGTCGGTGAATGACGAAGTGGTCCACGGCATTCCTAATAAGAAGCATTTCCTTAAAGAGGGGGATATTGTAAGCCTGGATGCAGGAGTTATCTATAAAGGGTATCATTCCGATGCGGCGCGGACCCATGGGGTGGGAAAAATCAGCAAAGAGGCCCAGGACTTGATAGATGCCACAAAACAGAGTTTTTTTGAAGGGATTCGGATGGCCAGGGCAGGAAACCGCCTCAACGATATTTCGAAGTCCATAGACTATTATATTTCCGGTTTCGGATATGGGATTGTACGTGACCTGGTAGGGCATGGCGTAGGCTCCAAACTTCATGAAGACCCTCAGATTCCTAATTTCGCCCAGAGGCGGCGCGGGGTAAAACTCAGGCCTGGGATGACGCTGGCGATTGAGCCCATGATTAATATGGGAACCTGGGAAGTGGAATGGCTGGAAGATGACTGGACAGTGGTGACAGCAGACGGTTCTTTGTCCGCCCATTATGAGAATACGGTCCTCATTACGGAAGGAGAACCGGAAATACTGACGAAACTATAGTAGTGTGCGGCGGGCCGCAAGGCAATTTAATGCTTACGACAGTCCTTTTTCGAATGATATAGAAAAGGCAGCATGGAGTTGGAAAGGTATGGATATGGGCACTGATATGGTTGGAATGTTTGCAATATCAAAAGCGGGCCATGATAAGGGCACAATATATCTCATTGTAAAGGAAGAGGCACAATGGGTTTATCTTTTGGACGGTAGGCTCAAAAGTGCGGAGAAGCCAAAAAAGAAAAATAAAAAGCATATTCAGATAATTAAAAAACAAGCCGATGATACTTTAAGAGAGAAACTTTTGGGCGGCAAATGCATATATAATGAAGAAATAAGGAAAGCGATTGAAAAACTTTAAACAGCAGGTAGGAGGTTTGATATGTCAAAGGCAGATGTAATTGAAATTGAAGGTACGGTAGTGGAAAAACTGCCAAATACGATGTTTCAGGTAGAACTGGAAAACGGCCATAAGGTTCTGGCGCATATTAGCGGCAAGCTGAGGCAGAATTTCATTCGTATTTTGCCAGGGGATAAGGTTACTTTGGAGTTGTCTCCATATGATTTATCCAAGGGACGCATTATTTGGAGGGATAAATAAGCAGCCATTGCTGTAATTGTTACGATTTGGAGAAACAATTGAAAAAACTTGGAAAAATCCCTTGCAAATGCCATATTTCCATGGTATAATGTGAAACGGTCTTTTTTGAAGCGGACAGTTTGGAAGCTGCAAAAAGGGCATAGCTATTAAACTGGAAATGTAATTTTCCGGTTAGGAATTTGTATCCGCGGATTAAGCCCTGCGGCATACAGAAAGGGCATGGGTATTAACATGAAAGTAAGATCATCAGTAAAACCGATTTGCGAAAAATGCAAAGTCATCAAAAGAAAAGGAAGAATCAGAATAATCTGTGAAAACCCGAAGCATAAACAAAGACAAGGTTAATCCCTGAAAAAGATGATTCCAGAAGAATTGTCTTAGACAGTGGGTTCTTGTTTGATTATGATATATTAAATTGGAAAAAAACGGCAGCCGCACAAATGGCACCGGTTCAGTATAGATGTATTTTAATTGGACATAAGAGCCTGTGGAGATTACTTGTTGATACCAGAACAAAAGGATATGTTTTGGAAAGGTCGGATTGATTTTTCCGGTTGGGCGCGAAAGTGCCTCAATCAGCTTAGTAACTATTTTATAGTAAATGGAGGAAATGCAAATGGCTCGTATTGCAGGTGTAGACTTACCCAGAGAGAAACGTGTTGAGATTGGACTCACATACATTTATGGAATAGGAAGGGTAAGTTCGAACAAAATCCTTGCGGCAGCGCAGGTGAATCCTGATACCCGCGTAAGGGAACTGACAGATGAAGAGGTAAAGAGAATCAGTGAAGTGATTGACCAGGGTTACATGGTAGAAGGCGACCTGAGAAGAGAAGTGGCTATGAATATCAAGAGGCTTCAGGAAATTGGCTGCTACAGAGGAATCCGTCACAGGAAAGGCCTTCCTGTTCGTGGCCAGAAGACAAAGACAAACGCCAGAACAAGAAAAGGCCCCAAACGTACCGTTGCTAATAAGAAAAAGTAATGGTTGACCAAAACCAGGTACGTTTTACGTACCGTTGCTAATAAGAAAAAATAAAATATAAAAAATAAAAAAGAGATAACGGTTGGCAAAGATTAGAAAACAAATAATGAATAGCAGAGAAAGTAGGTTAGTTTAAAATGGCAAAAAAAGTTGCAAAGAAAGTAACAAAAAAGCGTGTCAAGAAAAACGTTGAACGTGGACAGGCACATATCCAGTCTTCTTTTAACAATACAATTGTTACATTGACAGACACAGAAGGAAATGCTCTTAGCTGGGCAAGTGCTGGTGGTCTTGGATTTAGAGGTTCAAAGAAATCTACTCCGTATGCGGCACAGATGGCAGCAGAAACTGCTACAAAGGCTGCGCTTGTACATGGGTTAAAAACGGTAGATGTAATGGTAAAAGGACCGGGTTCAGGCCGTGAAGCAGCTATCCGTGCGTTACAGGCTTGCGGGCTGGAGGTAACAAGCATCCGTGACGTAACACCAGTGCCCCATAACGGCTGCCGTCCGCCGAAACGCCGCCGTGTATAATTTACAGCAAAAGGCGGTTTGAAATCAAAGACCCCGCTGCAAGCAGCCGCTTGGCTCGTTGCCCGCGGGAATAAGTTGGATGAATGCGTAAACAATTACGTTGTAAACAATAACGAAGCTTCATAAGCTTCATATTAGAAAGGAGCCGAAAATGGCAGTAAACAGAGTACCAGTTTTAAAAAGGTGCCGATCATTAGGATTGGAGCCGGCATACTTAGGATATGATAAGAAATCCAATAGGACAAATCCCAGAGCAGGGAAGAAGGTAAGCGAATATGGCCTTCAGCTGAGAGAAAAACAGAAAGCAAAATTTATCTATGGCGTACTTGAGAAACCTTTTAGAAACTATTACAAGAAGGCCGACAGAATGAAAGGCATGACAGGTGAAAACCTGATGATTATGCTGGAAAGAAGGCTTGACAGTGTAGTGTTCAGAATGGGATTTGCCAGAACAAGAAGAGAAGCCAGGCAGGTAGTAGGACATCAGCATTTCCTCGTAAACGGTAAACCGGTACAGATTCCTTCCTATTTGATTAGTGCCGGCGATGTAATTGAAGTAAGGGAAAAAGCGAAGTCTTTACAGAGATATAAGGATATCCTCGAAGTTACGGCAGGAAGACTTGTTCCTGAATGGATGGATGTAGACCATGAGGCAATGAAAGGAACGATTAAGGAACTCCCGACAAGAGAGATGATAGATGTTCCTGTTAATGAAATGCTTATTGTCGAATTGTATTCTAAATAATTTAAGCACTTGATAGCAAGCGGATGCCGTCCGCTTGCTTGCTGACTTAAAAATTGGAATAGGATTGTTCGTAAAGGAGGGTATTTGCGGTGTTTGATTTTGAAAGGCCCAATATTGAGGTTGCTGAAATCTCTGAAGATAAAAAGTATGGCAGATTCGTAGTGGAACCTTTGGAAAGAGGTTATGGCATTACGTTAGGCAATTCTTTGAGAAGAATCATGCTTTCATCCTTGCCGGGTGCGGCTGTGAGCCAGGTAAAAATCGAAGGTGTTCTGCACGAGTTCAGTTCCATCCCCGGAGTAAAAGAGGATGTAACGGAAATCATTATGAACATAAAGAGCCTTGCCATAAGGAACAACAGCGATACAAACGAGCCGAAGATCGCATATATCGAATATGACGGAGAGGGCGTTGTCCATGCATCCGATATCCAGGTGGATCAGGATATTGAGATCTTAAACCCGGAATTGGTAATCGCTACGTTGAATGGCAAGGATACGAAGTTGTATATGGAATTGACCATTACAAAGGGCAGGGGCTATGTAGGCGCTGATAAAAATAAGACAGAGGATTTGCCGATTGGGGTTATTGCAGTAGATTCCATTTATACGCCTGTTGAAAGGGTAAACGTAACGGTGGAAAATACCCGTGTAGGCCAGATTACCGATTACGATAAGCTGACGTTGGATGTATATACGAATGGAACATTGATTCCGGATGAAGCGGTTAGTCTCGCTGCAAAAGTACTTAGCGAACATTTAAGCCTTTTCATTGATTTATCTGAAAATGCCAAGACAGCGGAAATTATGGTAGAAAAAGAAGATGACGAGAAAGAGAAAGTATTGGAAATGAGTATTGATGAACTGGAACTTTCCGTCCGCTCCTATAACTGTCTGAAACGCGCCGGCATTAATACAGTAGAGGAATTAACAAATAAAACTTCCGAAGATATGATGAAAGTCCGTAATCTTGGCCGCAAATCTTTAGAGGAAGTATTAGCTAAGCTGAAAGAACTGGGGTTACAGCTTAACCCGAGCGATGAAGCATAAGAGGGCTGCGGATAAGCTGGCGGCTTTGGAACAGCAAAAATGAATGAAAATGTAAGGATGAATCACATGTATAGTAAGTCCGAAAGGCATATGTGTGTGGGCTCATAAAATGGAAACTGCGTTTGGTAAGTAAGACCAAAAGGCATAGCCGGACGTACCATTGGGAAATTCCGCCTGTGGAAGATTCCCGGATTAACAATCCCGCTGCTTGTATTGACCGTATGGTTTTTCATTTGCGGGGGTCATAGAAAGGAGCCGTAAAAATGGCAGGATACAGAAAACTGGGCAGGACATCTTCCCAAAGAAAAGCATTACTTAGAAACCAGGTAACTAATCTTTTATATCATGGAAAGATTCGTACTACCGAGGCAAAAGCGAAAGAAGTACAGAGAATTGCAGAAAAGCTTATTACTCTGGCAGTAAAGGAAAGAGATAATTTCGAAACCGTTAAAATTACTGCAAAGGTTGCACGTAAAGATAAGGACGGCAAGAGAGTAAAACAGATTATTGACAGGGATACAAAGAAAGTCCTTTCCGAGACGCACCGTGACAAAGACGGCAAAATTTTGCGTATTGAAAACGGTAAGACAGTGACCGTGTATGATGAAGTAGAAAAGGAAATCAAGAAAGACTTCCCTTCCAGGCTGGCAGCAAGAAGGCAGATGCTCAGGGTGCTATATCCTGTGACAGAAGTTCCGGCAAAGAATGCAGGAAAGAAGAGGGGAACAAAGGAAATTGATTTACCTGCAAAGCTTTTTGATGAATACGGGCCGAGATATGCAAACCGTAAAGGCGGTTACACAAGAATCGTAAAAATTGGACAGCGTAAAGGCGATGCTGCCATGGAAGTCCTGCTTGAGTTAGTATAAGAGGGCAGATATAACAGAAAAATGTAATAGGAAAAACAGCTTCTAAGGGCTTATGCCATGGGAGCTGTTTTTTCACCCTATAGATTCGGGTGTCAAAAGCCCCTATAGGAAATTACGCCACAGCGTTGTAAGACGGCAGGCCAATTCTTTTTTACTATCTTCTCGGATAAGGATTTTTTATATTGGAAAGGCCGCATAAATAGTTCATATCCACATTATAATATTCTGCCAAACGTATGAGATGGCGGAGCGGCATTTCATTGGCTCCACGTTCATATCTCGCATACATTGTCTGTGAAGTTCCCAGATAGTCAGCAATCTGCTGCTGTGTTTTATCATTATCTTCCCTTAAATCTTTAATCCGTGTTCTGTAATTCATAGGGTATCCTCTTACATAGCGGGAATTTTGAAATTAAATAGTAACAAGAGTTTATCATAGTAAAAATGTTTACTATTGACATTAGTAAATATCTTTACTAAAATACTCCTATACTATGAGCGAAAAGGATGAAAAATTTATGGGAATAAAGATGAGAGGCGTACTTTTGATGCTTTTGTGCACCTTAATGCCATGCAGCGGTAATTGGAATCGCGAAATGGCCGTGAAGAACGAAAATTTTTATCTTTATATGGATGCGGGGGATTCGATGGAGATAAATTATATTAGTTATAGTGTGGTGGTTAGGGGAAGCAGGGATAGTGGGAATGGAAAAGAGGAGATAACGGTGGTAAGGGTGGTCAGGAGATAGAGGATGGAGGTAACAGTTCAGAATGAGCGGAAGTTGACGGGGGATGTATTCTATGGTTTAATAGAGGCAATAATAGATGTGGTAATTATTTTGTAAATGTTACGGCACTGAAAAGGCTATGGGTGCATGGTGACGGAGAAGTTATGGATTCGTGCAATGTAAAAGTATATTAACTTAGGAAAGGGCTCGGGTGTTGCTATGGAGAAAGTGAAGAGGATGTTGGATTGCGTGGCCTCGGATTTGGCCGGCTTTACAAAGGCGGATTATTTAAAGTCTATTGCAGGGAGTGAAGGGCGGGTGATTGCCTGCGAGTGCATAGGGCTTACGATGCCTATATTGGCTGATGTGACCAATGCGGAGTTTGCGGCGGCTATGGGGGCGGATATTCTGCTTTTGAATATGTTTGATGTAAATAAACCAGTGGTTCAGGCTTTGCCTGGGGTTGCCCCCATGGAAACTGTGAGGGAGATAAAGCGTCTGACGGGGCGAATGATAGGGATTAATTTAGAGCCGGTGGAAGAAAAGATGGCGGCCGGCAATGAGAATACGCTGTGGGCTATGTCCGAAGGAAGAAAAGCGACGGTGGCCAATGCATGGAAGGCTGCGGAGATGGGTGTGGATATGATATTGCTGACAGGAAATCCAGGGAATGGGGTTAGCAATAAGGCGATTACGGATTCGTTGGAGGCGATATCGGCTGCTTCGAAGGAGAAGCTGATTCTTGCGGCGGGCAAAATGCATGCTTCGGGAATTGTAGGGGAAGGCGGGGAAAATATTATTACCCAAAAGGATATCGGAGAGTTTATAGATGCGGGAGCCGATATAATATTGCTTCCGGCACCGGGAACTGTGCCGGGGATTACAATGGAATATGTGAAGGGGTTGATTGACTATGCACACAGCCGCGGTGTCCTGACTATTACTGCTATAGGCACTTCCCAGGAAGGGGCAGATGCGGATACGATAAAGAGGATTGCCCTTATGTGCAAGATGGCCGGAACGGATATCCATCATATTGGCGATACCGGATATCCGGGAATGGCACTGCCGGAAAATATTATGGCGTATTCCGTTGCGGTCAGGGGAGTACGGCATACTTATCATAGGATGGCGGTATCTATTAACAGGTGAAAGGCATGAAGCGGAATTGAGCGTTAAAAAGTAGGATTAGATGGCAAAAATACGGCCCAGGGCTGTGCAGAAAAGCACGGCATCCTGGGCAAAACTGTTTTTGGCTGACGTTGTACCGCTTTGGTTTATATTTACAGGTTATTCAATCACTTTTTGGAAATGCTGGTAGTCTTTACAGGAGTTCCAATTGCCGCCCCAGGTGAAGCCGCGTTCCGTAAATAGCTTGTAGCATAAGTCATTTTCGTCAATTTTATAGGCGAAGTCTTTGGAACGGTCGGCGTAGGTTTCGCTCCCGCGGGGAGAGATGTATGTGGGTCCGTCGGTTTTAAAAACTACATAAGGGTTAAAGAAAGGGTTGATATCAATCGCCAGGCCGTAAGCATGTTTGGAGAGGTTGGATGTGCCGTCCACTACCCGGTAATTAAAACAGGAGGTATTATTGTCCTGCATGGAGAGGGTATCGTCTCCATTGTATTCATCAATAAGGCGGATTTGTTCGATTTGATATTCATTTCGGTATAATTCATAAAAAATTTCTACCAGATCCTGTGCAATAGCTTTGTTGCAAATCAGCTCCCCGGTACGTTCCACACCGCGGAGATTGTAATGGAGAACGCTCATATAACACAAATCATCGTAGTCTACCTGTATATCTTCTGAGGAAGGGGCTATATTTACCGCTTTGATAGAAAGATCGTCCTTTGCTGCTTCCGTAACGGGATAAGAAATCCCGGTAATCCGGGCTATGAGTTCATCGGAGAGCGGTTCATAGTAAAAGCCGTTTTGGTATACAATTCTTTCAGGGTTTCCATTCATAGAATATTCCTCTCTTTCCTGATGGTTTTGGGCATCTGAATCAGCAGCTGCTTCTGTTCCGGTTCTGTCAGCATCGGTATTGTCAGGTTCAATTTCTGTTTCCGATTCCCAGGGAGTGCTGTTGCCCTGCTCTTTGCCGGAGGGGGCTGTGCCTGCGGATTCATGATTGGACGGTGTTTCGCCTTCTATTATATTATCCTCCTGGGGTTGTTCTGGTTCCCCATGGGGATAGGCCAATTCCGGATTTTTTTCCGCATATTCCAGTAAAGTATCCGAACCGGAAAAAAGCCGGGTAAGAACGGAACAGAGAAGGATAATAACAACAATGAGCAGTAGCGGCTTCCATAATTTATCTATATTCATAATAAAAATCCTCTTTTCAATAGTTAGTGCCTGTTAAAAACATATGGGTTAAATTGCTGCATGGATATCATTCTAGCATATAAGGGAGATTTTGGCTATAGGAGTAGGGAATCATTGCATTTTTCATGTAAAACAGCATGCTTCCTCTTGTAATCTCTTTTTTTTTTTAGTACAATAAGAATCGCAGCAAATTGTAAACTTAATTTGAAGACAGGATAACAAATGGGAATCATTGAGGCAAAAAAACTTATTTTTGAATATATCAGGCGGGATGAAGAAGGAAATGTGGAAGGGATTACCCGTGCGGTGGACGAGGTAGACCTGGATATAAAACAGGGGGATTTTGTAGCGATCCTGGGGCATAATGGTTCTGGAAAATCTACACTGGCCAAGCATTTGAATGCCATACTTTATCCTACCGAGGGAACGGTCTGGGTGGATGGGAAGGACACTGCCAAGGAGGAATATCTGTGGGATATCAGGCAGAATGCGGGAATGGTCTTTCAAAATCCGGATAATCAGATTATCGGCCAGGTGGTGGAAGAGGATGTAGGTTTTGGGCCTGAAAATATGGGAGTTCCTACGAAAGAAATATGGGAACGGGTGGAAGAGAGCCTAAAGGCAGTGGGCATGTACAAGTACAGGAAGCATTCCCCTAATAAGCTGTCCGGAGGCCAAAAACAGAGGGTATCCATTGCCGGGGTAATAGCGATGCACCCCAAATGCATTATTCTGGATGAACCTACGGCTATGCTGGACCCTAACGGGCGCAAAGAGGTAATCCGTGCTGTGCGGGCATTGAATCAGGTGGAAGGGATTACGGTGATATTAATCACTCATTATATGGAAGAAATTATCCATACAGACAAGGCGATTGTTATGGACAAGGGCCGTATTGCGATGCAGGGAACCCCAAGGGAAATTTTTTCCCAGGTGGAAAAGCTAAAGGAGCTGCGTTTGGATGTGCCCCAGGTGACTCTACTGGCTCATGAATTGAAAAAGAGCGGCGTGGCATTGCCGGAGGGAATCTTGACGTATGAGGAGCTGATTGCTGCCCTGATGGCACAATAGCGGTTAAAAGGCCTTGTGAGAACTGATGGGCAGGGGATGCGGCAGGGCAGTTTTGAGATGGATTCAACAAGGCGTTTTTGGATAGAAAGGCTTGGTTAGTAAAATGGCAATTATTTTGGATCATGTAAGCCATATATACGAAGAAGGGACAGCTATGGAAGTGGCGGCATTAAAGGATGTGAACCTGGTTATACCGGATGGGCAGTTTATAGGCCTGATTGGACATACCGGTTCAGGGAAATCCACGCTGGTGCAGCATTTGAACGGCCTTATGAAGCCTACTTCCGGGCATATTTATTATAATGGGGCGGATATCCATGAAGAAGGGTATAACAAAAAGGAACTCCGCAGTAAAGTAGGGCTTGTTTTCCAGTATCCGGAGCATCAACTTTTTGAGATAGATGTATTTTCGGATGTTTGTTTCGGGCCGAAAAATATGGGGCTGGATGAAAAAGAAGTGCAGCTTAGGGCATATGCGGCATTAAAGCAGGTGGGGCTGGAAGATGACTATTTTTATCAGTCTCCTTTTGACTTGTCCGGCGGCCAGAAGCGGAGGGTGGCCATTGCAGGGGTGCTGGCCATGAAGCCGGAAGTGCTTATTTTGGATGAACCAACCGCAGGGCTGGACCCGAAGGGGCGGGATGAAATCCTGGATCAAATTGCATCTTTGAGGGAAGAGACGGGCATTACGGTGATTCTTGTTTCCCATAGTATGGACGATGTGGCAAAATATGTGGACCGTATTGTGGTCATGAACCAAGGCGGTGTGATGTATGACGATGAACCGAAAAACGTATTTCGTTTTTATAAGGAATTGGAGGCGGTAGGCCTGGCGGCGCCCCAGGTAACTTATATTATGCAGGCTTTGAAAGAGAAAGGATTTCCGGTGAATACGGATATTATTACAATAGATGATGCAAAAAATGAAATTTTAAGGGCGCTGGGAATGGATAAGTAAGATGCGCCGATCCTGATTGAAATGGGGGCAGCAGAAATCAGGAGGTTTCCATACGGGGAATTCGGGCTGCAGCCTGACGGCAGCATGGAATAGCGTGAAGGAGATAAAAAAATAAAATGCTTAGAGATATTACATTAGGACAATATTATCAGACAGATTCCGTCATCCATAAGCTGGACCCCAGGGTAAAGCTGGTGGCTACGATAGTCTTTATCATTTCCCTTTTTCTAATAGATAACTTTATCGGATATATCATTGCTGCCGCATTTTTGGCAGGTATAGTGAAACTTTCGAAAGTGCCGTTCCGCTATATGATAAAAGGGATGAAATCCATTGTCCTCCTTCTAATGATAGCAGTAGTGTTTAATCTTTTTCTGACGCCGGGGGAACCGTTGATTTCTGTTTGGAAGCTTACGGTTACGAAAGAGGGTCTGAGATTTGCGGTGATGATGGCGGTAAGGCTTGTATTTTTGATTATCGGTTCCTCGCTTATGACGCTGACAACAACACCGAATAATCTGACAGACGGTATGGAAAAATTGATGTCGCCGCTGAAAAAACTGCATGTGCCGGTACACGAAGTATCGATGATGATGTCTATTGCCTTACGCTTTATACCGATTCTGCTGGAGGAGACGGATAAAATTATGAAGGCACAGATAGCCAGGGGGGCAGACTTCGAAAGCGGGAATCTGATAAAAAAAGCGAAGAGCCTGGTGCCCCTTTTGGTGCCGTTATTTATCTCCGCATTCCGGAGGGCCAATGACCTTGCTATGGCCATGGAGGCAAGATGCTATAGGGGCGGGGAACACAGGACGAAAATGAAGCCACTGATTTACTGCAAGAGGGATGGGGCTGCTTATGTGGTTCTGTTAATATATGCGGTGGTTTGTGTATACTTTGGGAGAATTTTTACGATATGAAGAGAATCATGCTGACGGTAGCATATGACGGTACAGGATATAGCGGTTTCCAGGTACAGGATAATGCTCCCACTATAGAAGGTGAACTGAACCGGTGCCTTGGGGAACTGCTTCAAGAGGAAATAAAAGTAATCGGGGGAAGCCGGACGGATGCGGGGGTACATGCCCTTTGCAATGTGGCTGTGTTCGATACGGCGGCGAGGATGCCCGGGGCAAAGATATCATATGCCCTGAATCAAAGGCTGCCGGAAAATATACGGGTGCGGAAATCCCAGGAGGTGGCGTCCGATTTTCACCCCAGGCATTGTGAAAGCAGGAAAACCTACGAATATAGGATTTTAAATGCGGAATTCCCCATTCCTACCAAACGGCTTTATGCATATTTTACTTATGTGCCTCTTAATGCGGACAGGATGCAGGAAGCGGCGGCTTATCTGGTGGGCGAGCATGATTTTAAAAGCTTTTGCAGCGCGGGAAGCCAGGTTGAAAGCACGATAAGGACGATTTATAGCGCCGAAGTACAAAGGAAGGATGATGAGATCATCATCCGCGTAACGGGGAATGGCTTTTTATATAATATGGTACGCATTATTGCGGGAACACTTATGGAGGCGGGAAAAGGAACGTGGGAGCCGGAGTATATGATGAATATTCTCGCGGCCAAAGACAGAAGCGCTGCAGGCCCTACCGCTCCGGCATGCGGGTTGATGCTGACTCGATATTTATTCCTGTAACGGGCCGCCAGTGCCGTTGTGGCTTCTGTAACACAGCTGGTAACAGTTCGGCTCAGGACTTTGCAGCAAGTGCAAAGCCCTGGACTGAACTGTTACATAAATTCAAAAATATTATTGACACACGTGGAAGCGTATAATATAATATCAAAGTATGACAATGTTTCGTAATGCAATGCCAAAGCCCCGGCAGAGCATTATAAATATAAGGGCAGAGGAACGTGGGGATGGATACCAGGTTTTTCTGCTGATGCTGTTTAAATGAAGCCTTACGGTGTGGCCGGACATCTGCACCATGGCGGGATTTTGACAGAATGAGAAAACGGTAATGCCCGGTTGGATGAACCGGGAAATTGATTGAAGCAGGAGGTAACGTAATGAAAACTTTTATGGCTAGTCCAGCTACTATCGAGAGAAAATGGTATGTAGTTGACGCTACTGATATGACACTCGGACGTTTGGCATCGGAAGTTGCCAAAGTTTTAAGAGGTAAGAATAAGCCGATTTTTACTCCCCATATGGATACCGGCGATTATGTAATAATTGTGAATGCTGCAAAGGTGAAAGTAACAGGCAAGAAGCTGGATCAGAAGATTTATTACCGTCATTCTGGGTACGTAGGCGGTATGAAAGAGACTACTCTGAGAGAAATGATGGCGAAGAAACCGGAAAGAGTGATAGAACTCGCTGTAAAAGGGATGCTTCCGAAAGGACCTTTAGGAAGGCAGATGTACAGGAAACTTCACGTATACGCAGGGCCGGAACATGAGCATGCAGCTCAGAAGCCTGAAGTATTAACATTTTAATTAAGAGGGAAGGAAAGGAGAAATTAAAATGGATAAATCAGCAAATTGCTACGGAACCGGTAGAAGGAAAAAATCAATTGCAAGAGTATATTTGGTACCCGGCAACGGAAATATAGTGATTAATAAAAGAAATATTGATGATTATTTTGGACTGGAAACATTGAAAGTAATCGTTCGTCAGCCCCTTGTAGCAACGGGCACTGTAGACAAATTTGATGTTAAGGTAAATGTATGCGGCGGCGGATATACAGGACAGGCAGGAGCAATCCGTCACGGAATTGCAAGAGCATTGCTTCAGGCAGATGCAGACTATAGGCCTGTACTGAAAAAAGCAGGTTACCTGACCAGGGATCCTCGTATGAAGGAAAGGAAGAAGTACGGTCTCAAAGCGGCCCGTCGCGCTCCGCAGTTCAGCAAGCGTTAATCAGCTGTTCAAACTGTATCAAAATTGTTCAAAAACTCCGGAAAATCGAGGTTTTCCGGGGTTTTCTTATACCCAAACAAGCTGATATAGTTTGACCTGATTTGACACAACGAGAGCCATTTTCACCCAATTTTTAGTGGTTAAAAATAGGACAACCGGCAAAAATGGGGGTAAAAAACGGGCTTAGTGGTTAAAAAATAGGACAACCACAGCCCTGATTTCGGGGTATTTCAGAGGCGATTTTTACTCCCTCTCACCCCTCAATTTATACGAGAACAGTTTGGCGTAGTTTGACCGAATTTGAATAATTGAATATGATTTTAATGCAGGCACTCAGTATTTTTTGCTGGGTGCTTTTTGCGTTTCCAGGGAACTGTATTCCGGGATCAGAAAAAGCCGTCACTTTTCAATTTATGAAGTGGCGGCTTTTTCTATTTCCAGAAGCAACCACAACGAATTAGAAACGAGGTGATTATCTTGAACACGCAAATCATTGCCATCGCCAACCAAAAGGGAGGTGTGGGCAAAACCACAACCTGTGCCAACTTAGGGATTGGACTGGCGCAGGCCGGAAAGAAAGTGCTTCTCATTGACGGGGATCCATTATGCCGAATTCGGCATAATGCGTCTTATACCGAAAAAATGGTTATTCC
>BLLT01000028.1 GCA_011958945.1 Lachnospiraceae bacterium
GACGGATTTCGTAACAAGGAAGCCGAAAGGCTGAACTGTTACGTATAAATGCAGCAAGGAAACCGAAAGGCTGAACTGCTACGTATAAATAATAAATTCTGGAGGTATCAACATGCGCACAACTGAGGTACGAATCCCCAAATACATTACTATAAAAAACACTTTAATCGATAAAATAGAAAACGGCAGCTACCTTCCCGGAGATGCCATTCCTTCCGACAATGAACTAATGCGCACACTTGGCGTGAGCAAAAGCACTATTACTCAGGCACTCAAAAACTTAGAAGCGGAAGGCTATATAATCCGCCGCCAGGGAAAAGGCAGCTTTGTCATTGACCGTTCCAAATCCCAGCCGGTTCTTTCCCTATATCTGTGCCCTATGGAGCAGGGTGAGGAACATTTTTGGACATCCTTGATTGATGAATTCAACCATTCGAATCAGGGGTTCTCTGTAAAAGCCACCTACCTTTCCAACAGCAAAGCGCCTTTGCGCGACTCTCTCCTGCAAAGCTTCGCCAGCGGCAATGCACCAGATATCCTTTCCCTTGATGGCCCTGACGTGGCTTACTGGGCTTATATGGATTCCCTTCTGCCTTTTGATGATTATATGGACTCTTCTTTTTTGAATTCATTTCTGGAACCTATTTTACTACAGGGCAGCTATGAAGGCAGACTATACCATTTGGGCTATACGGAATCCACACTTTGCATTCTCTACAACAAAGAACTGTTTAACCACCTACAAATAAGGATTCCGACAAATACCGAGGAAGCCTGGAACTGGGATGAATTTTTATCTATATGCCATCTAATCAAAGAAAAAACTTCCCTCCCTTATCCGCTCCTAATGGATTCGGGCCGAGGATTATCTCCAAAATCAGGAGAATGGAACAGCTATTCCGGCCTTCCTTTTATCCTACAGAATAGAGGGAGTTTTTTCAATGATGAACTGACAAGAACCAATGGCTTTATCAACTCCCCTGCATCCGTAAATGCTATGCAGTGGCTGGGAAATTTGTTTCATAAATATCATTATACCCATATTGAAAATATCAGCTACAGCTTTCCGGACAACTTCGCCATGAGCCTGTCCCTCCCCAGCGCCTATTTTCAATCCCTCAAAAACAGTGAAAACGTAGGAATTATACCACTTCCAAAAGGGCTACAGGCCGCGACACCCCATGGAAGCTGGGGGCTTTGTATGTCCAGACAGACAAAAAAGCCCAATCAATGCTGTCAGTTTATCCAATATGTATTTACCATACAGAACCAACTAAAAATAAGCAAATATACTGGTATTCCGGTTTTAAAAGAAATTTATGAAATAATGGATAACTTTAATACGATTCCAAGCAATACCAGTATTTTATTTTCCCAACTCCACCACTCTTCTTTTACCAGACCGCAAACCCCTGCTTACCCTTTTTTCAGTAAACAGTTTGCCTATGCGTATTACAATATAGCCAATGGCATGGATGTGCAAAAGGAAATGAACCATCTGGCAGAACTGGTAGATGACCACCTATACCGCCATAATTATTATCAAACAGTGTCTCCCTTCACAAACCAGCTTACGTAGTCAACACCCCGCTGCAAGCAGCGGGGTGTTGACCTTCGCGGCAGTCGCCAAATATCCGAACAAATACGGCTACTTGGCTCGTTACCTGCGGGAATAAATATTTTGTTTGCCTAAACCAAATTACCCCCACTTATTTGCCGCACTCCCCCCCGCGATATACCCGCTTGTCCATGCCCACTGGAGATTGTAACCGCCGCATCTTCCGTCCACATCCAGCATTTCCCCGGCAAAATATATGCCTGGGATTTTCATGGATTCTAAATTTTCCGTCACTTCATCCATATCCACACCGCCCGCCGTAACCTGGGCATTTTCAAAGGAATTTGCCGCCAATATATGTACCTTGAGTTCCCTATAGGAATACAAAAGCTTCCTCAGGCGTTCCTCCCCCAGCTGTATCGCATCATCCCCTGGCTTATACCCGGCTTCCTTTATCATCATCAGGTTCACCTTCTTATTCGCCATACCTAGAAGGAATTCCTCCAGCGTCTTCCCGCCCGCCTTTTTTATCCGTTCTTCACACATCATATGAAAATCTGCTCCCGTCATCTGAGGCAATAAATCAATCCATACTTCCACCTTTTTACCCTCTGCCAGCAGATAGGCAGCATGGCGGCTTAACTGAAATACCGGAATACCGGAAATGCCATATTCCGTAAACTGCAATTCCCCTCTTTCTTCCACCAGCAAATTTTTTTCATTCCTTTCACCATGCAGCCTAAGCCTCGCCTCACATCTGACACCCGCTATCATTTTAAAAAAACTATCCTTACATCTTAGCTGAACCAATGCCGGAACAACAGGAATCACACGATGCCCCAGTTTTTCTGCCAGCGCGAATCCACTTCCATCCGATCCCGTCTTAGGTGCCGCACATCCTCCGCAGGCAAGAATGACCGCATGATAACAATCTCTGCTCTTTCCTGCCGAAGTATCTATGCAAAACATCCCAGTCTTCCTATCCCGGACAATCTCCCCCACCTTTTCCGACACCCTGACATCCACCCCGGCACACCCCATTTCCAGCCGCAGCAAGTCCAACACCGTAGAAGCCTGTTCCGACCAAGGATATAAATACCCCTTCCTCTCCTTCACCAGCATTCCCGCATCCGCAAAAAAATCTACCGCATCCTCTGGTGAAAATATAGAAAAACATCTCTCCAGTTTCTGTCTATTCCCATAATAGTCTTCTTTGCCTAAACTCCTATTAGAAAAATTACATTTTCCATTTCCCGTGACCAAAATTTTCTTTCCGACCCTCTCATTCCTCTCATATACCGTCACATGGGCGCCGCATCTTCCAGCTGTTATTGCCGCCATCATCCCTGCCGCTCCCCCGCCGATTACCGCCACTTTTTTCACCGCATTTCCCTTTCTATCCCTTTTATCAGCCTTTCCCGTTTCTATCCATTATAGCAATTCCCCCAAACCTTCTGCAAGAATTTATTCCTTTCCAACACAGAAAATTATAACAGTTCAGCCCAGATTTTGCACTTTACCGCACAAACTCCGTAAGAATGAGTAAAGGCAGGAATGGAATCCGTTCTCTTTGCCCACGGACAAACTATAATTAAGTCGGATTCCTTGCCTTTCAAATCCCTAACTAGAGTACGATTCCAGGAAATTATAAAGTTCCTCTTCCGTAGCTACATATTTATTTTGTATAATCTCCTGCTTCAATGCATCCGGCAAAGAATCCAGGGTAATATTCGTATTCATATATACTGTTTTCAAATCATCGCAGTATACCACCACGAAATTTTTTTCGTTCACCAGATAAAAACTCGTGCTCACTTCCTTGAAGATATAGCTTTTGCGCACGACTACCCTCTCTTTGGAAAATGCGGCCACTTCCACGCTGACAAACCCTAACTCCTGGTCTGTCAAAGAAGGGGATTGTTGATACAATTCCATTTCCTTCACAAACTGCTGTCTGTTCATCCCTATATATTTATCCGGCACTTTCCATTTCGTCTCCACAGAAGTATTTCTTTTCAAATCCACTTCTTCGATAATATATTGGGTATTTGCACTGATAACTGGCTCT
Organism: Lachnospiraceae bacterium; assembly: GCA_011958945.1. GTDB lineage: Bacteria > Bacillota > Clostridia > Lachnospirales > Lachnospiraceae > Kineothrix. The sequence continues at coordinate 3,627 of BLLT01000028.1, forward strand.
TCTTCCCTGACTGTGGGTATAACCTGAGGCTCTTTACTCACTGCACTGCCCCTCTCCTCTATCTCCACCGTCCTTGTTTTTCCGGGATAAAACTCTTCTTCCAGCTTCATGTGGGTATAAAAGCCTAAGGAATACATCCCCATAGGGATAATAAAAAAAAGACTGATACGTTTTACAAATTTCATGGCAACCTCTCCTTTGTAAACAGTATCAGCCAAATTCTATCGGTTTATTCGTTTTTCTTCCTATAGATGCTGTAATTTGTTACTGTATACAGCAGATCTATTGACTGCTTAGCCTTTCATCTGCCCCAAAGTTTATCTGGCCCTGAAAGAAACAGTGATGACGCCCCGATGATAGGGCATATCCCTTACATCAGGTGCATCCTCTCCGCCAACACAACAATCGCATTGCCTCCGGGTATATCTTCCAGTTCATCTTCCCGCACTCCCTTTAATGCGATTAGTACCACCAGATATACGATGATGCATAATACAAAGCATAGGATAAACGTTACCGCATTTCCTATCAGTCCAATCAGAAGTTTGCTTAAGAACAGCCCCAGCAGCCCGGATGCCCCGGCAGCAATCGCGGTCACTCCCAAGGTACGAATCCAGTCCACAGAAAAACGGACAGACTGCATCACTCCGATAAACCCTGCAATACAAGCCACAAGCCAAAATACCAATAATCCCAAAGCCACAGCAACGATTCCCAGTTTAGTACTGTTAATCAGTGCCAAAAGAAAGATAAGGTGCACCACAAACGCTGCCAGCCCGCCTAAAATCACGATCCTTATTTTCCTTATCCTCTGTAAAAGAGACATAAAAAAGTAGGAAAAAGCAAATACAACAATCACCGATGAACCGGTTCTAAGCAGCTTTGCTGCGGTATCCTGATCCCCGGTAAAGAGCATGCCCACCATAGGTTCTGCAAGCACGGCTGTCCACACCGCACAGGGAATCGACAAAATAGCCAGATGGTGCACTTTACTTTCTATCCTGTATTTCGCCTCCCCATATTCCTGCTTTTCATACATTTGGGCAATCCTGGGGATACCTGAAACTGCCGCCAGTGCACAGGCCACCGCAAAAATTCCGATAATCACGCTGTATTTCCCATAATATATCCCCCAATGGGCTACCCTGATGCTTCCCCTTTCCTGTCTGTTCATCGCATAGTTAAAAATTCTCTGGTCCACCAGATAGTTCATATTGTAGAGTAATGCGCACAACAGATAAGGCAATGCAACTGAAAAGAACATAGAAATAATCTGCCCGTTGGATTCCACATATTTAGAGGTATCCTTTGCCAATTGCTGCTTAAAAGTTCCCGTATAAGCCAGTTTAATAAATACCATATGAAGAACAGCCACCCCTCCTGCAATGGAAACACCGATAGCTGCCCCCATAGCGCCATAAGCAGCCGCATAATCATCGTTCCGCAAAAGCGCCGCTACCTTCAGCCCATAATTATACCTCTCCGCAGCCAGCATAAGGCACGCAAATAACATAATTACCTTTTCCAGCAGCTTGGAATGCACCGTAGGCGTCATCGCCCCCATCCCCTGCAGATATCCCCGGATAACCCCCAGCAGACCTGACAGGAGAATGGCCGGTGCTACCGCCATCACCGCCAGATATCCCATATATTCCAGCACAAATGTCTGGGCAATGAATTCCCCAAAGAAAAATACAAAAACCGCCGCCAGTATACTAATCGCCATCGTAAAAAATAAGGCGCTGCGGTATACCTTTTTTGCGCTCTTGAACATATCCCGTTTTGCCCGGTATTTGACAAGCAGCATCACTGTTTTCGAAATCCCGTAGCTGAATACCGCACTTAACACAGCTAACAATTCCATTCCCGCTGCGAAAAAACCAAGCCCTTTGTCTCCTATGATATGGACAAGGGGAATGCGGATGATCAGGCCAATCAAATATGCGATCAAACCTGCCCCAAGCATCCATTCCTTTCTTTTTCCCCTGCCTGTCCTTTTCCATTTTATCTTCTGCTTCATATTTTACCCCGTTTCTGCTCTGCATTTGTGGCCCGGCATTGCCGGGGTTTGCGCATACCAAGTCTGTGGACGCCGCGCAGACACAAACATGCTAACGTTCCTCGATTTCTATTTCCTCTCTGGTAATTCCTAAACCCTTCAAAATATTTCTCTGCTTTTCTTCCATAACAGCAGCTTCCCCTTCTTCCATATGGTCATAGCCGCATAGATGGAGCATACTGTGAGCCACAAGAAAAGCGTATTCCCGCTTCCTGCTGTGCCCATAGCTTTCCGCCTGTTCCCTTACCTTGTCCACCGAAAGGATAATATCCCCCAGCACCAGTTCCCCGCTGTCAGGGTCGAAACAATCCGCTTCTGCCTCTTCCACCTGGGAGAAATCCGCCGGCTCACGATACTCGATATTCGGGAAAGAAAGCACATCCGTTGCCCGGTCTATCCCCCGGTACTGCCTGTTATATTCACGGATTTCCTCATCTTTCGTGAGCAGAACATTCACGGTGGCTTCATAAGGGCATCCCTCTGTCTCCAAAACCGCTTCCATAATCCTGCCCGCTAACTCCTTTTCATCAAAGGGAAAAGAAATACCCGTTTCATTTTCCATATAAACTGTCATTTTTCCCCATTTCTGCACGGCTTTTTGTATCTTAGTCCCATCCGGATTGCCCGGCTATGCTTAAGCTTTTGCACAACGGAATCTGCGGACGCCGTGCGGACACAAACCCCGGATTAAATATTTTCAATTTTTAATCTTTCTACGCCTGCCCTTCTCCAATACCCGGCCTTTCTCCGTAGTTTTTTCGTATTCCTCATAGGCCATAACTATTTTCTGTACCAGAGGATGTCTCACCACATCCTTGCTCGTCAGATTGCAAAAGGAAATCCCTTCTATCCTGCCAAGCACCCGGATTGCCACATCTAACCCCGATTTTATGCCCGGGGCCAAATCCTTCTGGGATCTGTCCCCTGTTATAATTACCTTTGATCCAAAGCCAATGCGCGTCAAAAACATCTTCATCTGCGCCGGAGTCGTATTCTGTGCTTCATCCAGGATAATAAATGCGTTATCCAAAGTCCGCCCCCTCATATATGCCAAAGGAGCCACTTCGATTAGCCCTTTCTCCATATTTTTCATAAAAGTTTCAGCTCCCATAATCTGATGCAGCGCATCGTATAGAGGCCTTAAATAAGGGTCTACCTTACTCTGTAAATCACCAGGCAAAAAGCCCAGCTTCTCCCCGGCTTCAATCGCCGGCCTGGTCAGTATAATCCGCCCTACCTCTTCCTTCTTAAAAGCCGTTATCGCCATGGCCATGGCCAGATAGGTTTTCCCTGTTCCCGCAGGTCCCAGCCCGAAGACAATCATATTATCCCGAATGGCATCCACATACTGCTTCTGCCCTAAAGTTTTGGGCTTGACCGGTTTTCCCGTCACCGTATGGCAAATACAGTCTTTATCTATTTCCACCAGTACATCTTCTTTATTTTCCATTTCCATCATAATTGCGTAATCCACATTCTGCTCCTGGATTACATTTCCTCTCTTTGATAATTCAGCCAGCTGCCGGACAATATTTTCTGCCCGATGTACTGCCTGTTCTTCCCCTGCTATTTTTATGAAGCCATCTCTATCCACAATCGTTACGTTAAAATCGCTTTCCACTTTTCGGATATAATGGTCATAATACCCAAAGATATTCCGCATGTCCTCCGCCGGCACATCCACCCGCCTTATTGTATGTTCCATCTTCTGCAAACCCTTATCTATAATGCCGTCCTACCTTAATTTGCTGTTGCCTTACACGGTTTCAGCTATTTGGCTTTCTTTCCTGCTAATCCAAAACCGCTGCCTCCTGATTTCCTTCCCCGGCTTCCTGCACTGCCTGTGGAACAATCGGAATATTCTGCCCTGTCTTTTCCACAATCTGGAAGTCCATATTCATTTGCCAATTTTTTTTATTCTTATTTATTGTAACATTTTTTTGAATTATTTGTACCCCTTTTTCCTCCAAACTTTGCATATATTTTATTAATTTTTCAGAAAAAATTGATTTTACCTCTTCTTTTGTATAAATATTATCGGTTACCACATATTCCCTGTTCACACTGCTGCCCAAATAAAGGGGCAGATAAAAATTTTCCAGCAGTTTTATCTGCTTTTTATCCGTAACCTTATCGAAATTTTCATATTTTATTTTTCCGATGCGCAAAATTAGTTCTTTGTCCATAAGGGATACAAGCACTTCCTTTTTTTCCTCCCCCGTATATTCCTTCTTCTCATAGGTCAGCGGCAGCTCTTCCTTTCGATTCAGCTGCCTGCGTATATATACATCCGCATCTGCATCATAATATTGATAGTTCCTTATCGTTGCATCCTCATTATACACCGGAACGCTTCCGGATACCAGCACATCCCCCTTTTTCACCTCCATCCCTACACCCACTAAAGGAACCCCCTTCCGTGTAACCATACTGACGATCACCCCGTCCTCCTGAGCAATCAAATCCGAGCCGAATTCATTTCCCCCAATATAACTTTCAGGGCCTTCCTGCCCGCCCTGCCCTATCCCATCCCCCACGCTGCTATCCACTTCATTTTCCCGAATCTGTATTTCCAATCTGGTTCCGTCAATTTTGGCGGAAGTCCATGTAACAATCCCAAAATCCTGCCGTATTTTTTTCTCCAGTTCCTCAATATTCACCTCTTTCCTTTTCATTCCCACATATACGTCATTCTCCTTCAGAAAGTCCATAAAAACATCCTCTGAAATAGAATAGTTCCCGGAAATATCCACCGCCCAGATAAAGGTGGACATCCATACCCAGAACACCAGGCTTCCTATAAGCCCCAGCAGGAAAATTTTCCGCCGCTTCATCCTGGGCATAAAAAAAGGCAGTCCACAACGCTTTTGTATGGCTACCTTCGTCCCTGTTTTCCTCACAATCCCTTTTAGCTGCTTAAATCCGTTTACTGTAATGCACATCGTATTGTATTCCCCATGATTTTCAATGTTCCATAGCAGGATATCATGGTTGCTGCATAGATTCATAAACCGCTCCGGCGAATATCCCCATACCCGGATGCAGACATATCCTTTCAGATACTGTATAAACTGGAGCATGTTTCACCTCATTTCCACCATTTTCCCCTTATTTCTGCACAGCTTTTGTATATGGCAGAAATAGTTTTTCAAAATTCTGCCTTGCTCCTTCGTCCGGCCATCCACCAGTGCGCTGACATGTAAACATGCCAGTACACTAGTGATAGCGGACACATTCGATACATCCTGTAATTTTCATATCTTCATTGGTATAGTAATCAATAGACATCCGTTTGCCGAAGATGCTAATCTGGCAGGTTTTTCCCTGCAGCACGATAGCCTCTGGAGAATACTCTAAAATTCCCCTGTAGTTTTCCACAAATACATCCTGGTTTCCCGTCACAGTCACAATAGAAGCACCCAGCACGGAATCTTTCGGAAGTTTTAAGGACTCCACGATGATTTCCTTTTGCCGTTCCAATTTTTGTTTTCCGGTTAATTTCCTGTTTCTCATCATGAAATAATATATGTTTCATACCGGCAAAGAATACTATATGTGCAAAAAATATCGTAATATTATTTCAGGCAGAACACGGATATGCTCTGCCTTGTTATGTTCCATTACACTCCCTGTTCCGTGCTTCTTACCAAAATACTCATATTCCCACTTCACATTCTTCCTTCGGATATCTAAGTTCTTTTTTAACCTTTTTTGAGAAACAATACTCTAATAAATTCAAATGAAAACTCTATTAAATTATGCTTAAACTCCCTTCCTCACTTGTGATATGGTTCACCGCAAATAATTCGATACCCCCTGTATATCTGCTCTTCCAGCAAGATGCGCATCAGCTGGTGGGGAAAAGTCATATCCGAAAAACTGATTTTTTCATCCGCCCGGGCAGAAACCATATCATGCAGCCCCAGGGAACCGCCAATCACAAACTGGATATGGCTCGTTCCATAGGTCGCCAGCTTTTCCAGCTTCTTCGCAAAAGAGACGGAATCCATTTTCCGCCCCTCTATTTCCAGCGTTATCAAATAAGCATCTTCTTTTACATATTTTAAAATACGCTGCGCCTCTTTTTCTTTAATCTGCAGTTCCAAAGCCTCCCCCGCTTTATCGGGAGTCTTTTCATCCTCCACCTCCACCACTTCCAGGCGGCAATATTTCCCAAGCCTCTTCCCATATTCCGCAAGGGCATCCCGGTAAAACTTTTCCTTTACTTTACCTACTGCTATGATTGTTATCTTCATATTTTTTCAGATCCCTGTTCAAAAACCACCGGATAATAGTCGTCAACAAACGAATCCAAAAATCCCTCCTCCAGATTCATAAATTGATGGCTTATCATCTCCTTCATCTTCTCGGCCCGTTTAAAATATTTCATTTCTTCCCCGTATTCCCCTTCTGCAAACAGTCCTTCGTCCACTTTCCGGGCGTTCATATTTTCCCCGCACCATTTCTTTATCTCGTTGGTCAGGCTGTTCTCTTCCTCTGCCTTTTTGGTAAGCGTTTTCGAAGATTTGATAGATAAAATGCCCATCACAAAAAACAGGGCAAATAATGCACCCATAACAATACAAACCATAAATTTATTGGCCATAGCTGCCGGAAGGCGGATTACATCAAAAAATACCAGAACTATCGCGATTAATCCAAGCCCTCCTATAGTCGTTAATAGATATCCGGAAGAACGGTTTTCTTCCGCTTTCTGTGCACTGTTTTGATAAACGCCCTTGTATTGTACGGATGGGGCTTTGCCTCCATCTGCTTCTTCCTGCCCTCTGCCTTGCGTTTCATGATCCATTTCATCCGCCGATTCCAGGGTCATGCCGCCATCCCCCGCGTCCATACCTCTTTCTTCTATAGAAGGCTTGTCCCCACTTTCCTTTTCCATCTCCTGTTGAAGGAAGACTCTTACCGCCAAAGCGGCCTTTTGTCTCTCCTCGTCGCTTACATATAACTCAAATACCCCTTCTTCCTTATCCTCCGACAAAGCTGCAGATTTTAACTTATTATATGTAAGAAAGTCTTTCAGCCTTTCCATCTGCCCCCTATCGCCGAAAATAAGAGGGCTACCCTTTCCTTCTTCCAGCATTTCCACCAGATCCACGCCACAGTCGGCACAGACCTTTATTCCCTCTACATATTCATTTCTACACTTCGGACACCACGGCATACTTTTATCATGCTCCTTTCTCCATCGGTTTGCCACCGCTTTATGCAGGCTATCTTTTTACATTCCTGCCTTAGCTGCGGATATCAACCCCTGAACCCCCTGATTCTTATTCTCCTTTTCAGTCATCCACTGATAATTATCCTCGTTGAATAAATCCACGATTACCGGGTACTGCCCACTCGCATCCGCTTTGCTAAAAGGCTGCCATACCCCATTTTTAGCAGTTCCGCTCCATTCCTTTGTATTACCCTCACTATTATAATTGGTAATATATATTTCCCCATGATAAAGGCCGTCTTTGAAATTTCCGATAAAGTTCCGGTTATATGCCACCTCAGGCTCCAGGTTTTCATCAATGAAATCATAATGTTCTGCCCCGTCCCCATTGGGCAGGTCGTTCGCCCATGAACCGGAATAGCTGTGCTGTAAATAAATGCTGTCCTTCGCATTGGCGTTCTGGTCATATACATAATATTTTATCCACATCCCATTGCCGCTTCTTGCGCCGTTTTTCCATTCGCCATAATAATACTGGTTATCCGCATACATGGCAAGCCCCTTCCCGCTGGGACGTTTATCCCCATCCGTTTCGCCGAAATAATAATATTTGGTCGTTCCGCTCAGTTTTTCGGAAGCCGCACGGTATCTCGGCAAATATGCCAAATCCTCTACCGCTTCCATATTCCTGGCTTCCCAGTAGCCCCGCATCTCGGACATCTGTCTGGACAAATCGATTTCCACAGCGGCAAGGTCTTCCCCGGCCTCCTTTTGCCATTTCGCTGTTGTTTTCTCTATGCTGGACTCCTGCTGTTTCACCGCCTCTTCTTCCATAATGGTTGTAGTCTGCGTATTTTCCTCTTCCTTCACCACCATAGCCTGCTCTTCCCCAGTTTCAGGCAAAGCTGCCTGTTCCGGCTCTTCGGGTTCTTCTTCCGCTTCCGGCACTTCTTCCTCCTGCGGGGTTTCTTCCGGCTCTTCTTCCTTCGTAATCTCCTGAGCCGTTACGTTCTGTTCCTGGGAAGTATTGACATAATTCATAATGTCATCCTGCAAAGCCTGGCTTGCCTCCCTGTCACTGCGCCTGTTCAAGGCATAAATTACCATACTGATACCGCAAATAATCAGGATCAGCACTATCGCAATCCCTACAGTCAATAATTTTGCTCTATTTTTATTTTCTTCCATAATTTTCCTCATTTCTGCACGGCATTATTGCGCACGGCAAGTTTGTGGATGCCGTGCAGACACAAACCTTTGCCCCTTCCCCATTCAAAGTCCGGAAACCTTTTTCCTAATGTGTCATCTATTATAACATGCCCCCATTTAATTTAAAGGTATAAATTTTATTAATCTTTCCTTAAGTTTCCACATAAGAGGCTGTTCCAAAATCCGGCAATTAGCAATAAATGGTTAAAACACCTCGAATATCCACACCATATATTGCATACACACGCCATTTTGCAACAGCCCTTTCTATGAAACATACATTCAATTATTATTCAATCTTTCTCTTTATATCTCAGTGAAGTATTTACGGAAAAAGTCACTGCTTATTCTTCAAATACTCATCGATCCCCTTCGCACCGGCTTTTCCTGCCCCCATAGCCAGAATCACCGTAGCTGCGCCTGTAACGGCATCGCCGCCGGCATAAACGCCTTCCTTGGAAGTCTTGCCAAACTCTTCATCCGCCACAATACATTTCCATTTGTTGGTTTCCAATCCGGTCGTGGTGGAGGAAATCAGCGGGTTAGGGGAGGTTCCCAGAGACATGATGACCGTGTCCGCCTCAATGACAAATTCCGAATCCGGTTTCACCACAGGCCTTCTTCTTCCGGATTCATCCGGCTCGCCTAATTCCATCCTCACGCATTTCATACCGCATACCCAGCCATTTTCATCGGCGAGAATTTCCACCGGGTTGGTGAGCAAGTCAAAAATAATCCCTTCTTCCTTGGCATGGTGTACTTCTTCCACCCTGGCCGGAAGTTCTTCTTCGCTTCTCCTATAAACAATATGCACCTCTGCACCCAAACGCAGCGCTGTTCTCGCCGCATCCATGGCCACATTCCCGCCGCCTACTACCGCGACTTTTTTTCCTCTCATAATGGGTGTAGGGGATTCCTCATTAAATGCTTTCATCAGGTTGCTTCTGGTCAGATATTCATTGGCAGAAAATACCCCGTTGGCCTGTTCACCAGGTATTCCCATGAATTTGGGCAGTCCTGCCCCCGAACCGATAAATACCGCATCGAAACCTTCTTCTTCCATAAGTTCATCAATCGTTACCGATTTTCCCACTACCACATTGGTTTCTATTTTTACCCCAAGGGATTTCACATTTTCTATTTCCTTAGCGACTACATCTTCCTTGGGCAGACGGAATTCCGGGATACCGTATACAAGCACGCCGCCAGGCTTATGGAGGGCTTCGAAGATAGTCACTTCATACCCCATCTTTGCCAAATCCCCTGCACATGTAAGCCCTGCCGGGCCGGAACCGATGACAGCCACTTTTTTGCCGTTCTTCTCCTTTGGGCCAACCGGTTTTATTCCCTTTTCCCTGGCCCAGTCTGCCACGAAACGTTCCAGTTTGCCGATGGAAACAGGCTCGCCTTTGATCCCGCGGATACATTTCCCTTCACACTGGCTCTCCTGAGGGCATACCCGGCCGCAAACCGCCGGAAGGGCACTGGCTTCACTAATTACCTGATAAGCGGCCTCCACATCCCCTTCCTTTACTTTCTCAATAAAACCCGGAATATTAATCGCTACCGGACAACCCTTGATACACTGGGCATTTTTACAGTTGATACATCTGTTTGCTTCTTCCATCGCTTCTTCTTTATTATATCCAAGGCACACCTCTTCGAAATTTGCGGCGCGTACCTTTGCATCCTGTTCACGTACAGGCACCTTCTTTAATACGTCCATCATATCCTCCGTTCTATCCATTCCCGTTATGTAAAGTCCGGTAACAGCCCCTTATGCCTATTCAATCCATGGACTGCTACAAAATCTCATATCAGCCGCAGTTCCCGCATCCGCCGTGGTGCGTATCCCCTTCTTCTTCCTTCAGGGCCGCCCTTCCTTCCGCAGTTTTATACATCTGCTGGCGTTTCATCGCCTGGTCGAAATCCACCTTGTGGCCGTCAAATTCAGGGCCATCCACACATGCAAACTTCACTTCTCCGTCCACCGTCACACGGCAGGCACCGCACATCCCTGTTCCGTCCACCATGATAGGGTTTAAGCTCACCACTGTGGGAAGGTTCAGTTCCTTCGTCAGTTTGCAGACAAATTTCATCATAATCATGGGGCCGATGGCTATGCATACATCATAATGCTTTCCTTCTTCCACCAAATCTTTTATTGTCTGTGTCACCATACCGCTTCTTCCATAAGAACCATCATCGGTAGTCACATAAAGCTTTCCGGCTACTGCTTCCATTTCCTTTTCCAAAATCAGCAGGTCTTTCGTCTTTGCCCCCACTATTACATCCGCAGCCACGCCTTTTTCCTTCAGCCATTTTACCTGGGGATATACTGGGGCCGTGCCTACGCCGCCTGCCACAAACAAAATACTTTTTTTCTTCAATTCCTCTTCCGGTTCATTTACCAGTTCCGATTCGCAGCCCAAAGGCCCTACGAAATCGTGGAAATAATCCCCAGCTTTCAGATGTGCCATTTTCTGTGTTCCGGCTCCCACTGTCTGGAATACAATGGTAACCGTTCCCTTTTCCCTGTCATAATCACAAATTGTCAGAGGGATGCGCTCCCCTTCCTCGTCGGTCCTGACAATAATAAACTGCCCCGGCTGGCAGCGTTTCGCAATGCGCCGCGCTTCCACCTCCATGAGGTAAATATTCGCCGCAAGTTCTCTTGCATCTAAAATTTTATACATCTTGTACCTCCTAGCTAATGTTCCGCACTCTTTGTCATCATACAAACTATCCTTAATATCATACTGGAAAACGGCAAAAAGCGCAACTTTTTTATGAAAATAATTGACGCCTGTGATAACAGTTCAGCCTTTTGTCCTTTGCATTTGCTGCAAAGGACAAAAGGCTGAACTGTTACCCCTCGTGAAAGGCCGCAGATGATAAACGCACCGTGCACTTGCGCATCAGATGTCCACCAGCACAATCTGCCCCTGCTCATCGTATGTAATGCGGCAGGCTGTGCCATCCTGGACATTGACGCCGTAAATGCGCTCTGTCCTTGTCTGGATTCCGGTAGCATCCTCATAATATTCATAAATCACATAATAATCCCCGTTTTCTCCTATCCTTATTATAGAATTGAATTTATATACATTATGGCCGCTCATACCCCGCATATTCCCTTCCTCATCCAGAAGCACATCCGCATTAATGAGAGCATATATAACGTTTGATATGGCCACATCCACTGTAATCTCTGTATTCAATGACAATCTATAGGTGCGGACGGTGACATCGCTGGCCACCCCTTCTTCGCTAATGGCTACAAATTTATATACGGATTCACCCAGCGGCATGGGAATAGCCGAGGTATACAGAGTACTGTCCTGCGTGGGCACCGTACCGTCCGTAGTATAATAAATCCGGCAGTCTTCCGGCGCCTGTGCCTCAATGGAATAGGGCTCATAGTAATCCCCGCTGTATACGGATACTTCGGGCGGGGCAGGGATAAGCACATCAATCCTGTACATATTGGAAACAACATCGCTTTTTATCCCATAATCGTTGATAAAACAGGCCTTTACCGTATAAGTTCCGGTCTCCAGAAAAATAGGGGCCGTATACACCTGGCTGTTTTCATCCGGCTCGCTTCCATCCAGCGTATAATAAATCTTTCCGGACGTATTTGCGCTCAGCTTCAACGGAAGCACTTCTTCATAACATCCTCCCACATAGCTGAATTCCGGCGGCTTTGCCATATACTGCTGGAATAGTGATACAATACTGTCATCATCGCATTTTAACAGCAATGCGTTAATCGACTCATAATCTTCTATTTTATTGTAGATAGATATAATTTTGTCATATGCATTTTCCAGATCCGCCTTTGAATATCCGCCTTCCCTTTCCACAATCTCCATCAATGTATCAACTGCCGGTTCATATTTTTCCTGAATATAATAATAGTCCGCCATCAGAAACAATATTTCCCCATTTCCATCATCCAGTTCATGTGCCCTTTCCAAATATATAATCGCCTGGTCATAGGCTTCCTGCTCCGCACATTCCTTTGCCCTGCCTACCTGATATGTCATGGAATAATTCCTATACCAATAAATTCCGGAGATACAGAAAGCCGCCGCTAAAATACAGAAAAAAGTTGCCCCTATCAGCCATCCCCTGCCTCGGTTTCTTCCTGTCCGCTCCTTACCCTTTCCTTTCCTTTCCCCGGCTTTTTGTGCAAAAATTTTTTCCTTCCCATCCACTTCCGGCATTTCTTCCTGTGCCAGTTCCACAAAAAGGGTGGATAATGTCTCTTCCATTTCTTCTTCAATTTCCGGCTCAAAATCAGGCACAATCCGAAATTCCTCACCGCAATTATCACAATACAAATGACCTTCCTGCCACTCATACCCGCATTTTGGACATTTCATAACAGAATCCCTTTCTATCTTCAGTTCTTCCTAAAGAACTTTTGGTGCTTCGCTAACGGCAATCAATCAGCGCTTTACGGATTCCACACAATTGTTCATCAGCATAGCTATCGTCATAGGGCCTACTCCCCCCGGCACAGGGGTAATCGCGCTGCATACCGGCGATACATCTTCATAATCCACATCGCCGCACAGTTTATTTTCCTCATTCCGGTGAATCCCCACATCAATAACAACTGCTCCTTCTTTTATATATTCTTTTGTTATCATTTTCGGCCTGCCTACCGCTACAATTAAAATATCCGCCCTTTTCGCTACTTCTTTTAAATCTTTTGTCCTGGAATGGGCTACTGTCACTGTTGCGTTTTCGCGCAGCAAAAGAAGGGCCATCGGTTTCCCTACAATATTGCTTCTGCCGATTACCACACACTCTTTTCCCTCTATCCCGATGCCAGAGCGCTTTAACAACTGTATAATCCCTGCCGGCGTGCAGGATACGAAGCCCGGCTGTCCGATACATAAGGCACCTACACTCTGGGGATGGAAGCCATCCACATCCTTCTTTGGGGAAATGGCCCGGATCACTGTGTCCTCATCGATATGCCCCGGTAAAGGAAGCTGCACCAAAATGCCGTTCACATCCTTCCTGCCGTTCAATTCCTCTATCAAAGCCAGCAAATCTTCCTGGCTGGTATCCTCTTCCAATTCGTATGCCAAAGACCGAATCCCTATATAAGCGCATGCCTTTTTCTTATTCCCCACATATACGCTGGAAGCAGGGTCATTTCCTACCTGAATCACGGCAAGGGTAACTTCCATACGCTCTTCCTTCATCTTTGCCACTTTTTCCTTCAATTCTTCCTTTATCTGGGCAGATATCGCTTTCCCATCTATTATCTTCGCCATTCTTAACTCCATTTCTGCACGGCTTTTGTGACCCGGCATTTCCGGGGCTTTGCGCATGTCAAGTTTGCGGATGCCGCACAGACACAAACTTGGTTGACACCGTCTCTTTCAGCCGCCTTGAAGGCTGAAAATTCACTCTGTGTCATTTGGCTGAAAATAAACGTGCCAATGCTGTACTAGAACAGCCCGGTAATCACCCCATCCCGATTCACGTCAATGCGCAGGGCGGCCGGTTCCTTCGGCAACCCCGGCATCGTCATCACCGCCCCCGTAAGTACGACCACAAAGCCAGCCCCGGCCGACACATACATCTCCCTCACATTCATGGTAAAGCCCCTGGGCCTCCCTAAAAGTTCCGGATCATCCGACAGGGAATACTGGGTTTTTGCCATACATACCGGAAGTACACCGAATCCAAGGTTTTCCAGCTGTTTCATCTGCTTTTCCGCCGCCGGGGAATAACTTACCCCCGAAGCACCGTATATTTCCTTTGCCACCGTTTCTATTTTATCCTTTAAAGAAAGGGAGTCCTCATATAAAACGTGGAAATGGCTTTCCTTATTCTCTAAAGTCTCCAACACCTTTTGGGCTAAAGCAATGCCGCCTTCCCCGCCTTTTTCCCAAACCTGGGAAAGGGCGAATTCACAGCCCCGCTTCTCACAGAATTCCCTGATAAAAGATATCTCTTCTTCCGTATCCGTCAGGAAGGAATTTAATGTGACTACCACAGGCACGCCGTATTTTTGCAGGTTTTCCATATGCTTTTCTAAATTGGATATCCCCTTTTGCAGGGCTTCCATATTTTCTTTCCCCAAATCCGCCTTTGCCACGCCGCCATTGTATTTCAGAGCCCGTACGGTTGCCACCAGAACAGCCGCATCCGGTTTAAGCCCCCCTATCCGGCACTTGATATCGAAGAATTTTTCCGCCCCTAAATCAGCGCCGAACCCGGCTTCCGTAATTACATAATCCGCCATCTTTAAGGCCGCCTTCGTTGCCCGGATGGAATTGCACCCATGGGCAATATTGGCAAAAGGACCGCCGTGTACCAGAACCGGTGTATGTTCCAGGGTCTGTATCAGATTCGGCTTTAAGGCATCCTTAAGCAGCGCTGCCATGGCGCCTACCGCCTGTAAATCGGCTGCTGTCACCGGCTTCCCTTCGTAATTATAGGCCACTACCATCCGGCCCAGCCGCTCTTTCATATCTTCCATATCCTCCGAAAGGCATAGCACAGCCATGATCTCCGAAGCCACCGTAATCACGAAATGGTCTTCCCTGACCGTTCCGTCCATCTTATTCCCCAGGCCAACTACGATATTACGCAATACCCTGTCATTCATATCCAGGCACCTTTTCCATACCACCTGCCTCGTATCAATTCCCAAAGCATTTCCTTGCTGGATATGATTGTCCAGCATCGCCGCAAGCAGATTATTGGCAGAGGTTATGGCATGAAAATCTCCGGTAAAATGCAAATTCAAATCTTCCATTGGTACAGCCTGGGCATATCCGCCCCCCGCTGCCCCGCCTTTTACCCCGAAACACGGACCTAAAGAAGGCTCACGCAAAGCAATCACCGCACATTTTCCCAGCTTTCCAAAAGCCTGGCCAAGGCCCACGCTGGTAGTTGTCTTCCCCTCCCCCGCCGGTGTCGGGTTAATGGCTGTCACCAAAATCAGTTTTCCCTCCGGATTCCCCTGAATCCGCTCCAAATATTCATCCGAAATCTTGGCTTTATACTTCCCATACAATTCCAAATCATCCGCTTCCATATGAAGCCCTTTGGCTATCCCCAAAATAGGCTCTATCGCAGCTTCCTGTGCAATCTGAATATCCGTCTTCATACCTCTTCCTCCAATATCCGCTCAAATTCCTCCATGCTCATCAGCACTTTTCTCGGTTTCGTTCCTTCTTCTTCCCCTACCACACCGGCCTCGCATAACTGATCCATAATCCTGGCCGCCCGGTTAAACCCTATCTTAAATACTCTTTGCAGCATGCCAATGGATGCTTTATCCTTTTCTATAATAAACTTGCCCGCTTCCGCAAAATACTGGTCCTTGCTGCTTTCCTCGCTTCCTCCTCCCGAAGACGGCGCTGTGCCGGTGCCTATTGTCTGAATTTTCTCCTGCACATCCTCGCTATATACATTGCCAATTGCCTGATTCTTTAAAAAGTCCACTACATCGGACACCTCTGAATCGGAAACAAATGAGCCCTGCACCCTGGCAGGCTTGGGATATCCCTGAGGATAAAAGAGCATATCCCCTTTCCCCAGCAGCTTTTCTGCCCCGTTCATATCTAAAATGGTACGTGAATCCACACCGCTGGATACCGCAAAGGCCACACGGCTTGGCATATTAGCTTTAATCAACCCTGTAATAACATCCACGGAAGGCCTCTGGGTTGCAATAATCAAATGGATTCCCGCCGCTCTGGCAAGCTGTGCCAAACGGCAGATGGATTCTTCCACTTCGCCTGGAGACACCATCATCAAGTCGGCCAACTCGTCAACAATAATCACTATCTGAGGCATTTTCGCCGGGGCATCCTCTCCCCGTTCCTTCATAGCTTCCACCGCTTTATTATAGCCTTTTAAATCCCTCACATTAAAATCCGCAAACTTCTTATATCTGTCGGTCATTTCAGCCACGCCCCAATGAAGAGCAGCCGCTGCTTTCTTCGGGTCTGTCACCACCGGAATCAGCAAGTGGGGGATTCCGTTATAAACGCTTAATTCCACCACCTTAGGGTCCACCATAATCAGCTTCACATCATCCGGGTGCGCCTTGTACAAGATACTCATAATCAGCGTATTGATACATACGGACTTACCGGACCCTGTGGAGCCTGCTATCAGCATATGGGGCATTCTGGCAATATCTGTCACTACCGTTTTCCCCCCAATGTCTTTGCCCACGGCAAAAGCCAGATTGGAAGGAAATTCCTGAAATTCTTTGGACTCCAGCAAATCTCTGAGTGGAACTGCGAAATTCTCCTTATTGGGCACTTCTATCCCTACCGCCGCCTTTCCCGGTATCGGCGCTTCAATTCTGATATCCGTAGCCGCCAGGTTCAGCTTGATATCATCCGCCAGCCCCACAATCTTGCTCACCTTCACGCCTTTCTCCGGCTGTAATTCATAACGGGTCACCGTAGGCCCCTGGCTGATATCCGTAATGGTTACTTTTACGCCGAATGTGGCCAATGTATTTTGCAGGTTAATCGCTGTCTCTTTTAACTGCATGGAAGACGCCGCATTCCCTTTATTTTCCCCTTTCTTTAACAGGTTCAGCGAAGGGAAGCGGTACTGCTTTGGCATTCCTTCACTGCTTTTTTTCATATCCTTTACAATCTCAGGGGATACATCGCTTCTTTCCCCCTTCTTATTTTCCTCTGCCAATCTGGCTGTTGGCCTTACCCTCACAGACCCGCTCTCTTCCTTTATGTCATCCCCGGTATTATCCATGATACTGCCCTCTTCATGGCTTTTGCCGGTATCGGTTTTCGCCCCGTACGGCTCGCTCGCACTCTCTTCCCGGGCAGACCCTGTTTCCGTATTTATCCCCATTTCTGCGCCTTCCGTCTGTCCATTGGCAGTAATATGTATTTTATCGTATTCGGAAGAATGAAATCCCCCTACGCTTTGTGCAACCGTAACTTCCATTTCCTCTATGGAGTCTTCCTCCAAATCGCTTAATATGATCTCATGGATATCATCCCGTATCTCATCGGAAAATGCTGCTGTTGTATGTGGGGATATATCCGCCGGCATCTTTGCAGCCGTATTTGCCCCGCCGTTTACAGTGGTATCCACTGCTACGGATTTTGTCGCTGCACCGCCCACAGCCACCTCCTTTGCCGCCTTATTGACTGCTGCGGTTTCCGCCAATGCCGCCGTTTTCACCGCTGCAGACGTCTCCGCTGCTGCAGACACTTCTGCAATTCCCGCTGCCCCCGTCATTAGGGCCGCTTCTGCCCCGTCTCCCCGTTTCATCCTTTTTTCTTCTTTGGCTGTAATAACAGTATCCAGCATCACTCCGGAAACCTTCTTATCCATCCGGAGGATTTTTTCATTTTCCATTTCTTCTTCCCGGATACGCCGTTCCTCTTCCCTTTTCCTGCGCAGTTCCTCCTGTTCTTTCCTTCTTTGCTGCGCCCTCTCCCTGCGGACATAGGTTTCTTCCCTCGTCCTTTCATACACCTTCTGCCCGCCGCTCTTTACACCTTTTACAATTGATTTTTCAGTCAAAATAATCAAACAGATTACCGCAAGGACAATCAACAGCAATACGGTTCCTACCATAGAAAGGGAACGGAAACTAAGGAAAGCCAATGTTCCCATCAGAATCCCTCCCCCGGTATGGTTTTCACTGCATCTTTCATAGATTTCATGCACACTATAAAGGGAGTCTTCTTTCCAGGCTCCCGTTGTCAAATCACATGTCATACCTATCAGCACAAACAAAATGACCGCCGCTGCCAGTTTCCTTGTGGCAATGCGGTTTCCTTTATTAGAGATTCCAAAAGCCACCGCTAAAAACAGCATCACAGGGGCAATATAAGCAGGTATTCCAAGCAGCCCGAACATCACATCGCTAACCGTATCCCCCACTACCCCTACAATACCAAAATTGCACAAGAATAAAAAAACTGCCAGCGCGAACACGCCAATCAGTATTACTTCGTTCTTTATTGCGCTATCCATAGGCTCCGCCGGCCTGTATGCCCTGCTGCCCGATTGTCTTTTCTTCGATGCCGTGGTGCGGGTGGAGGTTCTCCCTGACGAACTCCGCTTCGCACCGCTTCTCTTTCCCTGTCCAGATGCCATACTTACTCATCCTCCCAAACCGTATCAGTCCGTCTCCCGTCTATACGCGCCCCTTCTTCTGCGGTATACCGGCGCATTCCTCCATACATGGCTCTTATTCCCATAAACGGGGACTTTTCTCAACTCATATAGTATAGCATTTAAAAGGCTACTTGTCATCAATCATTTCATGCAGATGTTTCATGGCTTCCCTGATTCCGCCTACTTCATTGATAATCCCTTCATTCACGGCTTCCTGCCCTACCAATATGGTTCCCACATCTTTGGTGAGTACGCCGGTCTCCATCATCAGCTCCTCCAGCCTAGCTTTACTTATCTTGCAGTGGCTGCAGACGAATCCGGTAATCCTGTTCTGTATCTGCTTGAAATAATCAAATGTCTGGGGCACTCCGATGACCATGCCGTTCATCCTTACCGGGTGAATCACCATTGTGCCCGTAGGGACAATAAAAGAATAATCCGTACTGGCAGCAATAGGCACTCCGATAGAGTGGCTTCCTCCTAATACAAGGGAAACTGTAGGTTTGCTCAGCGAAGCAATCATTTCCGCAATGGCCAGCCCCGCTTCCACGTCTCCTCCCATAGTATTTAAAAGAATTAACAGCCCATCCACCTCGCAGCTATCTTCAATCGCTGCCAGTTCCGGCAGAATATGCTCATACTTTGTTGTTTTAGAAGTGCCGTTCAAATTATCATGGCCCTCAACCTCACCGATAATCGTAATCAGATGAAGTTTATGCTTCTTTTCATTTTTATCCAAAGTGACCTGACCGGTTTTCTCGATTCTTTCCTCCCTGTGCTTTTCCCCTTCTGTCTTCTTATCCTCATCTTTACCAAAAGTATTATTACCTTTGGTATTATTACCTTTGGTATCGGTATTCTTTGCCGCTTTTGATTTCTGATTTCCCATGCTATTCCTCCATGCCTGATACTTCTTACACGCCGCCTTCCGGTTGCTGTTTTATGTCAGCATAAATTTGGATGCTGCATTCTTTTAGTTTGCATGGTTATGGAATTTTTATTCTTTAACAATTCATTCGCATCAAAATTATTCAAATACCAAAATTATTCAAATATCGAAATCATCCGCATCATCCACCGCAATGTCAAATTTCATTTTATCCCATTCCACAATCCTGTCAAAATCCATTTCCCTTCTCACATGCTTTTTCGGAAGCGGCAAGGGATTCTCAATCAATTTCACCTTGGTTTTTCCTTCCTCCGGCTCTTCCCTTCCCTCTATTTCCGCCACATCGTCCATATCTTCCAGAATCAGTTCCGGCATATCTGCAAGCCTCGCCTTTCCATTCATGTGCGCACGCCTTGTGCGTTTGAAAAGTCTGGGCTTATGCGCATCAGCCTGAGGTTGAAAATTCTCATGTTTCATCATTTTCTCCTTCATTTTTAAGCTGCTTTTTGGACATCTTAAGTTTGCAGATGCCGCGCAGACACAAACCTGGGATTGTAAATTTTCGTTTTTCAGCCTTTCCTCTTCCCCATAAGTTCCCATAGATGTAATGCCAATACCAGCTAAAATGCTCCATCCAAAGGCAATGAAAATATCATATCCCAATGGCCCTACGGATGCCATATCCATAATTGTCACCGCCAAAAGGAAAAAAATCCATGCATCCTGTTTCTGCTTTCCGTGAAACCAGAAACCTACCGCCCCAAGGGCAGCGCAAAAGCAAAGTATCAGCCCTGCCGCCAAATCTTTGCCGGGCACTGACGGAAACACCAGCCCGCCATTCCCTGTAAACATGGCAAACCATGTATTCCAAATACTTTTTAGCGTGCTGCCGGATAAGCCGGCATCCAGAGCCATCAGGCCAGACATAGCTGCTATTGTTCCCAAAAACAGCAAAAGAAACTTTCTGCATCCGCCCCGATCACCATCCTTTCCCTGCATTCCATCCTTGAGCACCAGGCATCCCGCAAAGAAAAGAAGCAACAGCCCTGCCCCATCCAGAAAACCTAGCAGCCCTATATACAGCCCCATCACGAAAAATGCCGTATCTGCCGTTTTCTTCTGCTTCCCTATCGTCCGGCTGCAAAGCCCTGCCCCCCAAATACCCGTTGTAAAAAGGAAAAAACAGAAGGTATCCGGTGTTATGCAATAGATTTGTCCTGCATAGGCCGGCAAAAAAGACATAACGGCCATCACACATAAAGCTTCCACCCTTCCGGTTAACAGCTTCACACCAAAGTATAAGAAAATCAGTGAAAACATCTGAAACACTATCTGCAAAAACAAGCCAGCAATCTCTTTATTTCCAATCAAGGACAACAATGCCGATAAAACCAGCGTATATACATAAGAAGCGCCATGAGCAATCTCCGGCACTCCTCCTGAATTTTTTATCAAAGCCATATGATAGTATGACAAATCCTGCGGCATATCCCAGAATTTCAACAAATATATCCGGTAAAGAGACGCAGCCGCAAACAAACTCATCACAAGAAAGCATTCCGTCATTTTCCTGGAATGCTCTTCCTGTAAAAACCGGCCTTGCAGCGTCCCCGCCATTTTATATCCTAAAAACCATATCCCCACCACTGCGGCAAATACCAGACAAATGAGCACAGGGGTGGTATACTTGTCCGTTTCCCATAGGAGATTCCCTATGGCAGAAAGATATACTGCAAGCATGATTCCGGCTGCTGCTGTAAAAGCAAACCATAGTGGATAGCTCAACCAAATTTTTTTCATTTTCATCCCAACAGCCCTCAGTCAACCGCTTCCAATGCCTGCCCCAAATCCCTTATAATATCATCCACATTCTCAATCCCAACCGAAAGGCGGATTAAATCAGGAGCCACCCCTGCTTCCACCAGCTGCTCATCGTTCATTTGCCTGTGGGTATGGCTGGCCGGATGCAGCACGCAGGTCCTGGCGTCCGCTACATGCGTGACAATAGCCGCCAGCTGTAAATGATCCATCATTTTGCCCGCCGCTTCCCTGCCGCCTTTTAATCCAAAGGAAATTACTCCGCAGATTCCCTCCGGCATATATTTTTTTGCCAAATCATAATATTTATTTCCTTCCAGGCCGGGATAATTTACCCAGGCAACTTTTTCGTTCTTTTCCAGATAAGCTGCCACCTTTAATGCGTTCTCGCAATGCCTGGGAACACGCAGATGCAAGGTTTCCAACCCAATGTTAAGCAAAAAGGCATTCTGGGGAGACTGGCTAGAACCCAAATCGCGCATTAACTGGGAAGTGGCCTTAGTTATATACGCCAGTTTCCCAAACTTCTCCGTATATGTAATCCCATGATAAGACTCATCCGGCTCACACAGCCCGGGATACTTGTCCGGATACCTGCTCCAATCGAAATTGCCGGAATCCACAATCGCCCCGCCTACACACATCCCATGGCCGTCCATATACTTGGTAGTGGAATGGGTAACGATATCCGCCCCCCATTCAAAAGGCCTGCAGTTAATGGGGGTCGCAAAAGTATTATCCACAATCAGGGGAACCTGATGATCGTGTGCCGCCCTGGCAAATTTTTCAATGTCCAACACCACCAAGGCCGGATTGGCTATGGTTTCTGCCAACACGCACTTGGTATTTTCCCGAAATGCCCCGTTCAGTTCCTCTTCCGTTGCATCCGGATCCACTACGGTACATTCGATTCCCATTTTTTTCATGGTTACCATAAGCAGGTTAAAAGTCCCCCCATAAACGGTAGAAGACATCACCACGTGCCCCCCGGCCTCACAGATATTAAACACCGCATAATAATTGGCCGCCTGGCCCGAAGAGGTGAGCATTGCAGCCACACCGCCCTCCAGTTCGCATATTTTCCGGGCCACACATTCATTGGTAGGATTTTGCAGCCTTGTATAAAAGAACCCACTTTCCTCCAAGTCAAAAAGCCTTCCCATCTGTTCCGAGGTCTCATACTTAAATGTAGTGCTCTGATAAATGGGAAGCACCCTGGGTTCCCCGTTCTTCGGCTTCCATCCCGACTGGATGCATATTGTTTCCTTTCCATACTCTCTGCTCATTCCTTACCCTCCGCTTTTTGTGCCAATACCTTGTTTGTTCCTACTGTCCTGTTTCTCTTCTGCAGCACTGCACCTGTGCTTTGTATCCCGGCCTTTTACGCAAATTTTTGCTGCGCAAACTGCAGCCGCCGCCATCTGACAGCCTGCTGATTACTCATCCCAGTTATGGTAAACGGCCTGTACGTCATCATCATCGTCAAGCATATCCAATGTTTTCTGCAGATTCTTCACTGCCGTTTCATCCGTCAGTTCCACATAATTCTGTGGAATCATAGTCACTTCCGCAGATGCCATGGCGATACCGGCTTCCTCCAATGCCTTATTCACTGCATCAAAGCTGTCCGGATCGGTCATGATTTCAAAACTGTCTTCTTCCTCCGCAAAGTCTTCCGCCCCGGCATCCAAAGCTGCCATCATCAAATCATCCGCTTCCATGGAGCAGTCTTCCTTATCAATAATAATCTGCCCTTTCTTATCGAACATAAAGGACACACAGCCAGGTGTTCCGATGCTCCCCTGCCCTTTGGTAAAGGCATTCCTGATATTGGCAGCCGTACGGTTCTGGTTGTCGGTGAGGGCATCCACGATTATGGCAATCCCGCCTGGCCCGTAACCTTCGTAGGTCACATACTTATAGTTCACATTCCCCACATCGCCTGCCGCCTTCTTAATCCCTCTCTCGATCGTATCGTTGGGCATATTATTTGCTTTCGCCTTGGTGATTACCTGAGCCAGTTTAAAGTTGTTGGCCGGATCCGGCCCGCCTTCCTTTACAGCAACTGCGATTTCCCTTCCGATAATAGTAAAAATCTTCCCCTTAGCCGCATCGTTTTTCTCTTTCTTATGCTTAATGTTTGCAAATTTTGAATGTCCTGACATAATTTAATTCTCCTTTTTTCTGTTGCTTTCTTCCGCCGTTCCCTCTTCCGGCTCCGGCTGTTTGATTTTCGTTACTAATACACTTTGTATCATTTTATTTTCTACAGATAATATCTTGAAATTATAATCGCCTACATCAATATCAAAATCTTCATTTTCTTCAGGAATCTTATCCAGCTTGGAAATCATAAAACCATTTAAGGTTTCGAATTCCTCCTCTTTAAAGAAAATATGAAAACGCTCCTCTAACTCTTCCAATGGGGTTTTTCCTTCTATGATATATTCATCCGCATTATCCGTGGCCTCGATATATTCTTCATCCTCATCGTACTCATCCAGAATATTCCCTACAATTTCCTCCAGAATATCCTCCATGGCAATCAGCCCTGAGGTTTGTCCATATTCATCCACCACAATCACCATCTGTGTTTTGGAGGACTGCATCATCTGGAATAACGCATCAATATTCTTCGTCTCCGGAATAAATACAGCCTCCCGCAAAAGTCCTTCCATTTCTTTTACGGGGAGATTTGAATCCTCCTTAGAAGCATGAAACCTCATAGCATCCCGCAGATGCAAAATACCTATGATATGGTCAATATTTTCATCATAAACAGGAAATCTGCTGTTATTGGCATCCAGCATAAATGCCATGGCTTCCTTTAAAGGCATGTCTCCTTCTACTGCCACTATATGGTTGCGGTGGGTCATAATATCATGGGCTTCTTTATCGCCAAACTCAAAAATATTGGTAATCATCTCCGCTTCAGTAGCCAAAAGGACGCCTTGCTCATGCCCCTCATTCACCATGGAAATGATTTCCTCTTCCGTCACATCCGCCAGGTCATCCTCCACTTTCATCCCAAACAGCCTCAGAATGCCATTTGCGCTCGTGGTAACCAGCCAGGTAAAAGGAGCCATCACTTTCATCACGCAGTACACCGGATTGATGCACAAGTAAGCCCACTTTTCCGGATACCGTGCCGCAAGCCTCTTTGGCAGCAATACTCCGAATGTTAAGAGTATGTAGATGAGCACTGCCACTGCCAGTACCATCGTAAGCGCCCCGGTTACCCCTGCCCCCAGCGCTGCTGCTTCGGAAGTATCCGGCTTTATATAAACTGCCACCAGACGGCGCATCCCTCTAAGCCAAATCCCCAGGTAAAAGCTTCCCATCACAATATTAATCAATGTAACGATAATCTGCACCATATTCACATATCTGGCCGGATGCTCGGCAATCGCCGCCAGCCTGCAGGACTTTTTATCGTTTTCTTCTTTCGCCTTCTTTTCAATTTCCTTCATATTTAAATTGTTAATTGCCGAACCGAATCCGTAAAAAAACATATCGGTTAAAATAAGCGCTATGAATAAAATAATACTGGCAGTAGGCCCGCCATCGTCCATAATCCCATCTCCTTTTGTATCAAAAATAATTTTGCGCTAAAACTAAATAGACCCAAACAATCACACTAAACTATACCATTTAACGTTCTGGTAGTCAAGCCATGAGTTTGGGCCAAAAAAATCATTTTAATGCGATGTATCCACGATTGCAATACTGGAGTTCCCTTGTTTTGCTTGTTCGATTACGGCTGCTTCCAGTTTTTGAAAGGACCCGTAGGAAGAGGTTGCACCGGTCATGGCATCAATCTCCTCCTCGCCCTGTCCATCCAAAAGCTGACCGGCATAATAGCGGGTATATTCATTGGGATAAGTGCCAGTATCATGCAGCATCGCCTGCATATATGTATTATCCCAGCTCTTGATAAAACCACTGGCATTTTCCGCATTATATTCTACCGCAACGATACTTCCGCCTTTGACCATAATCGTAATGTATTCTTTCCATCCATGGCTAAACTCAGAAGCCTGGGCAGTATAATAACCGTCCTGAAGCCCTGCCTGTTCACCACAGGCCGAAAACAACAGGCCTGCAAAAATAAACAATATAATAAGCATCCGTTTCATTTTTTTACTCATTTTATAACCATGCTCCTTTCCAAAAC
>BLLT01000029.1 GCA_011958945.1 Lachnospiraceae bacterium
CATTTCTGCGCGGCTTTTGTGACCCGGTATTTCCGGGGCTTTACGCCTGTCAAGTTTGTGGTTTGCGAGACGCAAATTTCTTCCAACACTTCTACCGGCCATTCATCCTTGCCGTATCAATATTTTCCTTAAACCATTTGTAGGCCAGTTCCACGCCTTCTTCAAGTTCCACTTTATGCTGCCACCCCATGGCATGGAGTTTGTCTACGCTGGTAAGCTTTCTCGGCGTTCCGTCAGGCATATCCTGATTCCAGACGATTTTTCCCTCAAACCCTACTGTTTTGCATATGGCCTTTGCCAAATCTTTAATTCTGACTTCTTTTCCCGTACCGATATTCACGTGCTGTTCCCCGCTGTAATTTTCCAACAGGAACACACAGGCATCCGCCATATCATCCACATACAAAAATTCCCGAAGCGGGCTTCCCGTTCCCCATAATTCCACAGACTCTGCGCCGTTTACCTTGGCTTCATGGAATTTACGCAGCATGGCCGGGAGTACATGGGAGTCCTGCAAATCAAAGTTATCATATGGCCCGTATAAATTCGTGGGCATACAGCTTATGAAATCATCCCCATACTGCATCCTGAAATATTTGCACATCTCCAACCCTGCTATCTTCGCTATCGCATAGGCTTCATTCGTTTCCTCCAAAGGCCCTGTCAGCAACGCATCCTCCGGTATCGGCTGGGGCGCCATGCGCGGATAAATACATGTACTCCCTAAAAATAAAAGCTTTTTTACCTGAAAATCGTGGCAGCACTTAATTACATTGCACTGCACCTGCATATTTTCATAAGCAAATTCCGCCGGTTTTGTCTGATTGGCATTGATGCCTCCCACCTTTGCCGCTGCCAGCACTACAATATCGGGCCGTTCCTCTTCAAAAAAGCGGGTAACATCCGCCTGACTGGTCAAGTCCAGTTCCTTATGGGACCTCCCCACAATATTGCTGTACCCTTTCGACTGCAAGTTTCTCACTATAGCACTGCCCACCATTCCTCTGTGCCCCGCCACATATATCTTATCAAACTTGTCCATATTTTCTCCCATTTCTGCGCGGCTTTTCCGGCCCGGCACTGCCGGGGTTTTACACATGGCAAGTTTGCGGATGCCGCGCAGACGCAAACTTCGGATTAAAGATTTTCAATTTTCCATCTTTACTTCATTTCTTTATATCTAAACCCTTCTTCCAATACCGTTCCGCGCAATTCTATCTTAGCCCGTCCAGGGGAAGAAGGAAAAGCATCATACCCTGCTCTGTCCCCCTCTGCAGGATAATAGAAAGTTATCCCCTCCACCTCATAGTCTTCCGTTTCAAAGTTCTCATATTCCTTCTGATATATAAAATATTCCTTGGAAAACCCAAAAGCAATTTCTTTCCCAAAGGCAAGCAATTTATAGCAGCCTGCCGCAGCAAGCAAACCGTATACCGCCCGCCAAAAATATTTTCCGGCATTCTCTTTCCTAATCAGCCACATGGACAGTCCGCCAAAAGTGATGGGGGCTGCCAGCCACACATATACGCACCCATAACGGATTAAAGGAGCAGAAAACAGCCAGAATACAAACGAAAGGTTCACCGTTACTGCCGCCAGCATCCAATCCCGCTGCCTGTCCATTTTTTTTATCGCCGCTGCAAACCATGCGATGACCGATACCGGAACAGCCGCAGCCCCTATAAGAATAAACAGTTTATCCAGCGCCGCCTGAGACAGAAACCACCCTTTCATCCATGCCCCTATGGGTTCCCCATACCTTGCCACATCGTATACCCCGCGGCCCCATACCTGGATTTCCTTGGCATCATAGTCCGCCAATACTTTCGGTATTTTCCAATCCACCGGGAAAAAGTCAACCCATGTAAAAGGATAAACAAGCCAGCCGGAAATGAATACATTGCGTATCAGATAAGGCAGCAAAATCATTGCGCCAAGTCCAAGGAACACTGCTATCCCTTTCCCGTTTTTTTCTTTTATCAGCATCGATGCCGGTTTCAGCGCCAGCAATACAATAAGGGCCGCTGACAGCTTAAGGCTCATCGTATAAACGCATACCAATGCCAAAAGGCCATAAAAAAGCCAGTCCTTTTCCCCCCGTTCCACCAAATCCAGATAACGGATCACAATATAGAATACCGTTAAAACCATAAAATAATCCGAAGCGGGCGATACCATTTCATCAAAAATAATCATGAGGTAATAAAATCCCATAAGTCTGGCTATATCGGCCAAAACCAGCCCTCTTCTTTTCCATGCCTGGGAGATTTCGCTGCACACCTTCGCCAGAAGCAATGCAAAAAAACCCGCCGCGCAATGGTAAGACTGCCCGCCCAGGAAAGAAAAGCTATATAACGCGGACAGGCTAAAAGCAGAACTGTTATAAGCCAGCCTGCAATGCAAATTGCCCAGCCCTTTCACCACGCCGTATTCCTCTATCCAACGGATGCTCTGGGCATGGTACAGCCCTGTGTCATAGTGTATGATTCCCTGGGCCGTTCCGTAGGCAAATAATAGAAATAGTAACAGGTAAAACACTTTCCCTATTCTGGTAATGTTACCAAGCTGCCGCCTCAGTTCTTCCCAAAGTTTGCGGCGAAATACCGCTATTGTCAGAATACAGATTCCCAGCACAATTAGATTGGCCAGCAGCCCCACTTTATAAAACAGGCTGAACAGCTGGGCGTATACGGTCCATACAATCAGCCCGGCCATTATATAACTGTCCGGCAGGAAAACCCGCTTTTCTTTTTTACCGAATATGCGGCTGATACCTGACAGTGCCAAAAACCCTGCCAAATAAGAGCTTCCTAAAATATATAGAAAAATAAGGCAGACTGAAAGCATGTCCGTTTCCTCTCGTAACTAGTTTACCTATATTTTACAAATACATCAGCACCGCTATCAGAATGCCAAGCAGCGCCCCCATGAGGACCTGTAAGGGGGTGTGGCCCACGAATTCTTTCAGCTTGTCTTCCACACTCATTTCTTTTCCCATTTTGGTGAACAATTCCATCATCTCATTGAGCACCCTTGCCTGAATCCCGGTTTCCCGCCTTACTCCTATCGCATCATACATCACAACAATAGCAAAAACAGCAGCCATGGCAAACTGAAAGCTGCCTCCCCCGTATTCCATCCCCGCAGCAGCAGCCAGCGCACAAACCGTTGCGGAATGGGAACTGGGCATCCCTCCGCTCCCTACCAGGCGTTCCGCCACAAATTTGCGGTTAAACCACATATGGATGATAGTTTTAAGTATCTGTGCTACGAGCCATCCGCTGACCGATGCCATAAAAATACGGTTATTTACCAAATCGCCTAAAAAGTCCATTCTCAAAATCCTTCTCTTATGAATTCTTGCAACCATTCAGCCTTTGGCCTCATAGTCATGAATTTTTCAGATACGCCTCTATCGCATCATGCCAATCCGCAAATTGAAAATCCGTGGTAAGGCGCAGCATATAATTATCCAATACGGAATATGACGGCCTGGCAGCCGAAGCCGGATTATCCTTCATATATTCTTCTGTTGTAATCTCTTCCACCTCAGTTGCCTTCCCGGCCAGCCTGAAAATTTCTTTCGTAAAGTCTGCCCAGCTGCAAAAGCCTTCACAGGTGCCATGGAATATTCCATAATTTTCTGTAGGAAGCAGACAGGCAATCGCTTTAGCCAGTTCGTCCGCACTGGTGGGATTTCCTACCTGGTCTCCCACTACCCTTACTTTATCGTGGGTTTCCGAAAGGCGCAGCATTGTCTTCACAAAATTTTTCCCGTCTCCATAAAGCCATGCGGTCCTTATAATAAAATAATTCCCGGCAAATTCCCTGACGAAATTCTCCCCGGCCAGTTTGGATGCCCCATATACCCCTAATGGGTTCGTGGCGTCGAATTCCACATATGGCCTGTTCCCGTTCCCGGCAAATACATAATCTGTAGAAATCTGCATCAGCTTCGCCCCCATTTCGGCCGCCGCTATGCTCAGGTTGCGCGGACCGATGGCATTAATTTTGTATGCATTGTCCACATCCGTTTCACAGGCATTGACATTGGTATGCGCCGCGCAATTGATAATGGCATACGGCTTCACCGCCCGGACAAACTCCATCACTTTATCAATATTCGTAATATCCAGTTCTTCCACATCCGTATTCACCAGTTCCAGTTCCTGGCTGCCCGCATACAGCTTGTTCACAGCAATCCCCAGCTGGCCTCTGCAGCCGGTTACTATTACTTTTTTTCTTTGCATATTCATCCTCGTTTCTGCACTGCATTTATATCCCTTATCTTAGCTCCGCCGTATTCCGCTTCGCCAAGGTTATGAGTACAAACATTTTGTGTCAGGCAATGCTCTGGCGGCAAAATGTGTTTTTGGTTCCCAGAACTCCTTTATAGTGTCAGAAAACCCACGATCTGCTGACACCGATAAGGCACATAAACCACCCAATTATAGGATTATAATACATCCCCCGGTTTTATTATGCAAGCAAAATTATTTTCCTTTCGGATATCCGCGCCAAAAATAACTGTATATCCGCATAAGGCTTATTCTACTTCTTACATAATTATGGCAGACATTTTTCGGCAAATTATCTACCATATTCCCCATTCTTATAGCAAAATCGTTATAAAATCTTAAGATTTTTGTTCATATTTTTCTCTCTTTCCATAGTGACTATCCCAATTTAATGTGATATAATGGCGATTGTGGTCATTTAGTATATTCAACTTTATGTATTTGAATACCATTTTTTTATGAAAGCGAGGAATATTATGAAACGATTACAAGTGCTCCTTCTTGTAAGTCTGGCATCCGTTTTGTTATTCTCCGGATGCGGAAAGAAAGAGGAGGAAGCTGATGAACCTGCTGTTGCTCAGGTTATTGAAAAGCAACCGGAACTGGAAAATACAGAAACACCTGCTGATTCGGAAGCTGAGCCTGAGGCTCCTGTGGATGATGAACAGCCCCCGGCAGAAGGTATGGTGAGAAGTACCCTGACCAATGAATGGATCGATGGCAGCCTGGAGAAGACACGTCCTATCGCTATCATGGTTCCCAACGATTCCGCCGCTCTTCCGCATTACAACATTTCCAAGGCGGATATCCTGTATGAATGCCCTGTAGAAAGCGGCATCACAAGAAGCATGGCCGTAATCAAGGACTGGGAGAATCTGGACCGCATCGGCAACGTAAGAAGCTGCCGTGACTATTTCGTATATTGGTCTTTTGAATGGGATTCCATTTATTTACATTTCGGCGGCCCTTATTATATCAATGAAATCGTTGAAAGGAAAGATACCGACCATATTACGGGATGCTCTTATGGCGACAAACGGACAGACGGCCTCTATGAAGGTACTTTCTACCGCTCCACTGACAAGAAAGCTCCCCACAATGCTTATGCAAGTGCAGAAGGTATTAAAAAAGGTATTGACAAATTCAACATTTCCACTACATACCGCGACAACTATTATGACCCGAACCACTTCAAGTTTGCTCCTTCCAAAGAGCCGAACACATTGGAAAAATACAGCGATGCTGTCACAGCAAAAGAGATTGATATGTCACCTGCTTATCCTGTAACCAAAACTTCTTTCAGCTACAATGAAAGCGATGGTTTGTATTACCGCAACATGTATGGGAAAGCCGATGTGGACGCTGCCAATGATAATCAGCAGCTGGCATTCAAAAATGTGCTCGTACAGTTCGCTTACCACGAAGTAAGGGATGCAAAGGGTTACCTGATTTTCCAGGTACATGATACTACAAGGGATGGTTATTACTTCACCAACGGAAAAGGTATCCATGTAACATGGAAAAAGAGCTCTGACTATGAACCGACCAAGTATTATGACGATGACGGCAACGAAATCGAAATCAATACCGGAAAGACAATGATTTGTATTGTAAAAGACGGCGATTCCTTTAAGGCAGACGGTACAGCCTTGAAAGCTAAATAAATTAAATAAGAACTATAAAAGCTGTTACGCTTGCAAAAGTGTAACAGCTTTTATGATTTTATTATTTTATCCTTCTGTTTCTTATTTCTGTCCGATGCCAAGCCTGTTCACAGCGGAGAAAATGGCCCTCACCGAAGCTCTGGTAATGTTGGAACTTACGCCCACGCCATAGGTCACGCTGCCAGTGTCCACATCCAGCAAATGGATATATGCTGCCGCCTGAGAATTGGAACCGCTCTGAAGAGCATGCTCTTCGTAATCCAGTATCTTCATTTCTTCGCCAATTACTTCCTGAAGCCCTCGCTTTACCGCATCAATCGGGCCGTTGCCCACCGCCTCCAGACGCTTCTCCACGCCGTGGTCCGTATAGGCTACTACGACTCGTGTATCGAATTCGGAAGTGGTTTCATCGCTTAAATCATCCACACGAAGTTTCCGGAAATGGTATGGCTCTTTTCGCTCCAGATACTCTTCCCTAAACTGCTGCATAATTTCATCCGGAGATACTTCACCCTGTTTTTCCGATATATTCTGGATAACATTGGCGAATTCCCTATGCATCCCCTTCGGCAGCTTAAAGCCATAGTACGTATCCATAATGAAGGCAACACCGCCCTTCCCTGACTGGGAGTTAATCCGGACGATAGGTTCATATTCCCTTCCGATATCCGAGGGGTCAATGGGAAGGTAAGGCACCTGCCATATTTCGCTTCCCCGTTCCCTCATTGCCTTTACGCCTTTATTGATTGCATCCTGATGGGAACCGGAAAAAGCGGTAAATACCAGCTTGCCCGCATAAGGATGCCTTGGATGAATCGGTATTTTACAGCATCTTTCATAAATTTCAATAATCTCGTTGATTTTTTCGATATTTAACCCCGGGTTAATCCCCTGTGAGAACATATTATAAGCAATGTTCAATACGTCCACATTACCGGTTCTCTCCCCGTTTCCAAAAAGAGTCCCTTCCACCCTCTGCGCGCCTGCCAGCAGGGAAAGTTCCGCGCTGGCCACGCCGGTTCCCCTGTCATTATGCGGATGCACGCTTAAAATAATGCTTTCCCTGTTTTTAAAATGAGTATTCATCCACTCGATCTGATCCGCATATACATTGGGCGTCGTCATCTCCACTGTAGAAGGAAGATTGATAATAATCGGATTTTCCTTTGTGGCTCCCCAGGTCTCCTGTACTGCTGTACATATCTCCAACGCAAAATCCAGTTCCGTTCCTGTGAAACTTTCCGGGGAATACTCTAAAATGATTTTTCCGGGGAATTTTTCAGCCCTTTCCTTTACCCACTTTGTTCCCTGTACTGCAATATTGATAATTTCTTCCCTGTCCATGCCGAATACTACGTCTCTTTGGAGGGTGGATGTGGAATTATAGATATGGACAATCGCCTGGCTGCAGCCTGCAATGGATTCAAATGTTCTTTCTATCTGTTCCTCCCTGCATTGTGTCAGTACCTGCACCCAAACATCCTGCGGTATCATCTTCCTGTCCACCAGCTGGCGCAGAAAATCATACTCTATCTGGCTTGCTGCAGGAAAGCCAATTTCGATTTCGCGGAACCCCAGTTTTATCAGGTATTGAAACATTTCAATTTTTTCGTGTACTACCATAGGGTCAATCAACGCCTGATTTCCATCCCTTAAATCTACGCTGCACCACACGGGAGCTTTTTCAATTTCTTTTCCCGGCCACTCCCTCTCCGGATAATCTACCACCGGATTACGGCGGTACCTTCCATAATTCATCATTTTGCCCTCATTTCTCTATGTTTTTCTTTTTTAGTTCCCACGATTGGGCAAGGATGCCTTGCATACGCATATCCTTGCATTCCGTCGAACAAAAGCTTTTTTTGCACAAATCCTATAATGATATAAAAGCCGGCTCAAAGAGCCGGCCTGCTTTAATTAAAGTTGTGTTGTTGCCTCTAATTGGCGTTTACTCTCCAAGGCCGCTTTCAATCGCCTGGATCAATGACTTCAAAGCTTCTTCCTCATCCTCGCCATCGCAAACAAACTCCACTTCATCTCCACACTTTACACATGCACCAAGCACGCTAAGCACGCTTTTTGCATTTGCCGTATTTTCTTTGAATGTGAATGTAATCAATGATTTAAACTGCATTGCTTCCTTACATAGAATGCCTGCTGGCCTTAGATGTAGCCCGGTGGGGTTTTTAATAGTTACCTTTTGGCTTACCATACCCTCTTCTCCTTCACTTCATATGCTTATGAATATTTCTTCCTTTTGCTATACTATCTGCATATGCTTCATTATAACATCTTTTCCTTGTCTTGTGAAGACTTCTATAACATAATATTCTGAATCAGTTCTGCCAGTTTTTTCGCTTCCGCATCTATTTGTTTTTTGTCTTTTCCTTCTATCATGACGCGAACTTTCGGTTCCGTTCCCGACGGGCGAATCAGCACCCGGCCTTCCCCTGCGAACTTTTCATTCAATTTCCCGATGGCCTCCGCAATCTCCGGATAGTCCATATAATTTTCTTTCTTATGGTTAGGAACCTTTGCATTCACCAGAGCCTGCGGCATCACTTCCATAATTTGGGAAAGTTCCGACAAAGGTTCCCCTGTCTCTACCATTACCTGTAAAAGATGAAGGGCACTGAGCAATCCATCCCCCGTCGTGTTTTCATCCAAAAAGATGATATGGCCCGATTGTTCCCCTCCCAGGCTGGCACCTATTTCCCTCATTCTTTCCAGTACATAGCGGTCGCCTACTTTGGTCTGCTGAATTTCAATTTTATTTCTTTCTCCCATCAGGAAAAAGCCCAGATTACTCATAATAGTCGCTATAATCCTGTCGCCTTTCAGCTTCCCCTGGCTCTTCATGTGATTCCCTACTATGGCCATAATCTGGTCACCGTCCACAATATTGCCCAGTTCATCCACTGCAAGCAGCCTGTCGGCATCCCCGTCAAAAGCCAGACCTACATTCGCTTTCTCATATACTACCCTTGCCTGCAATTCTTCCATATGCGTAGAGCCGCAATTGGCATTGATATTCGTTCCATCCGGGCTGTTATGAATTGCCACCACTTCACCGCCCAATTCTTTCAAGGCTTCTATCGATGTATAATAAGAAGCACCCTCCGCACAGTCAACCACTATTTTCAAACCGCGCAAATCCACGTTTACGGCCTTTATCGAATGGTTAATATATTCTTCCCTTGCATCCGTACGGTATTTAATCTTTCCTACGCTGGCACCCGTAGGGAATTTCACATCCTTCATCCCGTTACGGATCAAAGCTTCAATTTCATCTTCCAGGTCATCCGGGAGTTTATAGCCATTCCCATCGAAAAACTTAATCCCGTTGAACTCTACCGGATTATGGGAAGCGGAAACTACCACGCCCGCGTCCACCTTGTACTTCCTCGTCAAATAAGCGATAGCCGGCGTAGGAAGAACCCCTACATAAACACAATTCGCCCCTACGGAGCACGCCCCGGCCATTAATGCGTTGGCAAGCATATCGCTGGAAATACGGGTAT
This sequence comes from Lachnospiraceae bacterium, assembly GCA_011958945.1. Taxonomy (GTDB): domain Bacteria; phylum Bacillota; class Clostridia; order Lachnospirales; family Lachnospiraceae; genus Kineothrix. The sequence continues at coordinate 9,484 of BLLT01000029.1, forward strand.
CACAGCCCACCATAATTGTGGGCTTATGCTCCTTTTCCCTGGTCAGCACATATGCCCCTGCCTGCCCTAACTGCATGGCCAAAACCGGCGTCAGTTCCTCATTTGCCACACCCCTTACACCATCTGTACCAAATAATCTGCCCATTCTACTCCTCCGCTCTATTCTTTTTCCCTTATATTTAGCCTTGCCGTTATGTTCTCCTTTAAGTTTACTGTATCCGGTAAATTGAAGGATAGCCTCACGTCATAGTATCCCTCCTCCAGAACCTCTATCGCCCCTGTTTCCAGCAAGCGGTCGATATCCACAATGCCGTTTATCTGGCTCGGGTCTAAAGCATTGATTTCTTCCGCCAGCCCGCTTACCTGAATCGGGAATTCCTCTTCATAAGTGGTTACCATTGCCTCAAACTGTTCGGGAAGGTTTTGAACCACAATACTGCTTTCGGAAACAGTAATCGTCCTTGTAACTTCCTGTTCCACATATGCGGTGACAGAAACCGTTCCATTGAACTCCTCATTAGCCAGTTCCACATTTCCCGGCAGATATTTCCTGATATCTACATCGATTGTCACATCTCCCGATGCCCCTGTGATATCCACTTCCGTATCAGGGATTTCTATTGCCGATAAATTTCTCAGCACATTGCCTTTTCCGGCAACAAGAACAGAATCCGGCGTACTGCTCACAACACCTGTTGCCCTGTATCCATTTGCCGGCGTTCCCGTTGCTGAGAAAATCAAGGGGATAGCTTTCGTTCCCAGAATTTCCACGTTTACGCCGACTGTATTTATATTAAGGGATAATCTGCTGTCTTTCTCCACCTCTTTCCCGTCAGCGTCATACAGCTTAATCTCCGCATTCGTACCTATATCTCCTGTAAAACCTCCTACCGCAACACTCACTTCAGCACTGGCTATAGCAGACACCAGGGATTCCGGCCCCGATACCCTTACCAAGTTCTGGTCTGTAGTCACATCCCCTATAATATAGCCTTCCTGAAGCGGCCCCGACGTGCTGGCCTTCAAAGGCAGGGAAATGCTCTTTCTCTCTTCCACCTTAAGAAGCACTTCTTCCGAACTCATCTTAATACTGTCTAAATTTTCATTGTACTGTGCCGATGAAATCTGAATCGGAACAGTATTGTCGGTTGTTATCCTGGACATATCCGCCACCGCCAGAATATCGCCCTGCCGGATGCTGTTTACTATCGTCCTTGGGCCGGTAATCGTTACCGTATTAATCCTATCCGAATTATCCAATACCTCATACGTTTTCCCTTGCCCTGTGAGATACTCCGTATTGATAAGCGTTACGGGTATATCGTTATATCGATGTGTCATGGATGGATTATTGATATTTGTCACAAGCAGCCACAAAAGGGCGGCAAAAAGAATGGAGCCAATTTTAAGTCCAAGGTTGTCAGTCAGTTTCCTTTTCATTCTTTTCCTCATTTCTGCGCGGTTTTTTGGGCTTGACAAGTTTGTGGCTGCCGCGCAAACACAAACTTGAGATTGAAAATTTTCAATTTCCAATCTTTTCCCTTCCCTTCCAAAGTTTACGCCGTTTCTCTTCTTCCGGTTTGCCCTGAATATCGCGCAGCCTTTCCTTTAAAGCATCCCCATCCAGATTCCTTTCCAAATTTCCCTCATATGCAACGCTGATTCTCCCCGTCTCTTCGGAAACGATTACCGTCATTGAATCCGTCACTTCCGAAATTCCTACACCTGCCCTATGCCTTGTTCCCAGTTCCTTGCTGAGCAGCATATTATCGGACAGAGGAAGATAACAGGTTGCAGAAGTCACCCTATTCCCGCGCACAATCACGGCACCGTCATGCAACGGTGTATTATGCTCAAATATATTAATCAGAAGCTGGCTGGTAACAATCCCGTCAATATCAATCCCAGTCCTTTCATACTCCGCTAAAGGCTGGGTTTTTTCAATCACTATCAATGCCCCTGTTTTTACTTTCCCCATCTCCACGCATGCTTTCGCAATCTCATTTATGGTACGGTCTGAAAAGAGGCCCGATTCTGCTTTGCCCGAATCAAATGGAAGGAGTGAAGCAATTAGATTTTTTCTTCCCAGTTCTTCCATCGCCTTACGCAGTTCCGGCTGTAAAATCACGATAATCGCCGTTGACGCAATACCCACCAGATTCTGGGCAATCCACAGTATTGTCTCCATGCTGAAAATAGCCGCCAAAAGCCAGAAAATGGCAATCACAATGACCCCTTTCAGCAATGACCACGCTTTTGAATTTTTCACCCATAATAAAACATTATACATCAGAAAAGAAAGAATTATAATTTCTACAATATCAACCCATCTGACGTCAGGCATATGCCTGAAATATGTGTCCATAAAATCTTGAATCTGCTGCATCTTAACCCATTCCAGTCCTATTCATTAATCATGTCCGCTATTTATTAGTTCTTTTTCCCTCTGCGCTCCTTTGGGAAGGATGTGCCTTCTTCTGCTGGTTAATCTTTTTCACCTTACGCTCCGGCGCTGCAACTGTAACCTTCGGCACCGCCTTTACATAATAATAATACTCGTCATCCTCAAACTGTACCTTTTCCGTCCGGCTATAGTCCACGTGAAATGCAAAAAACTGTATCACTACGGCAATCAAGGCCGATACTATCGTACCGATAATGACTCCTCCGATAGCCACATTCGTGTCAAACATCAAATCCCCTACCAAAAGAAGCATGATATTCACAAGCGCACCTGCAATAATCGCAATCGTCCACGAATGGTCCACAGACAATCTCCTTATCAAATATACAAAGATAAGGGTAATCGCAAAAACCGCAATTGTAACTACCATTATCCTGTTTGCCAAAATGCCGTCTATGATGAACCGGAATCTGGCTGTAATTTCTTCCGTTTCCATGGAGGTCAGTGTAGCCGTGCTTTCATTTACATAAGCAAGCAGATAATAAACCGCTGTTCCGCAAGCTACAGATACAGCAGACGCCGGTGTACCTAAAAGCCCCATGGCAATAGGAATCACATAAGGGATTTTCAGCAGGAAACAAATGGGCATCAGCAATACCACAAAAGTATCTTTTGGTGAAAATCTGAAATAAACCAAAAACATAAGCAGAAAAACCGCCAGCACGACAACTGCACATTCCAAAGATAAAGCATAAACATGCAACAGTACAAATGCTGCCGCAACGATAATAATAAAATTCATCGGCATAAAGGAGCACATCAAAGCTATTACCAAAACTGCCGTCATTTTGTTTATTCTTTCCATATACCCCAGCCTTGCATTTATCTGCATCAGGCATATGAAAGCAATCACGAATTTCCACAGGGGCACGAGAAAAATCTCGTACTTCCCATAGAATTTTCTTATATATTGTTTCGCAACAAGTAATGATGTCATAGTAAATTCCTTTCAGGGCTTTAACAGCCCTGTTTTATGTTTTATCATACATGCTGGCAAGCCTGCGCAAATTATTCATGTATAATTTTACCCCTCGCTTTGCCTTAGCATATCGATAGCAATATATCGCATATGAGATAATGGAATATATTCCTATTACAAGTAAATATTTCATCAAAACGGATTTGCCGAATTCCATCAAATCCATTTTATAGATATCCAACATAAAAACCTCAAAGTCATAGAAAATATACATTCCAAACACTACGCCAAACGCTATAGTTCCGCAGACAAAAGACTTCATCACCTGAAGCCATACATAGTCTCCGCGAAAATAATTCATTATGGAATCATTTTTCTTTCCTTCGTTTTTCTCATAGGATGCCATTTTCGTCATTAAAATGATTCTTTCCTGATTCAGCATAATCTTTTTCTCCTAGCGGTCAAGGAAGTGCATCCTCGGATTATCTTTCGTATCCGTTTTTTTCTCCACAATAGTCTTTTTCTTATACATTCCCTGGAGATCATTGGCCATATTGTTTCTGCATTTGGAACAAAAACGTCCGCTGCGGATGGAAGCCCCGCAGTTTTCGCAGGTAAGGCCAACATTGGTACTGGACGAAAATTCCAGCCGCTCTTCTCTCAGCCATTGCTTAATCTGATTTGCAGTGACATCGCATTCCTCCGTCACCTCAGGAATTCCGCACCCAGGATGCTCAGATACATATTTCTTAACTTCCTGGAACTTCTCTTCCAGTTCCTCCTTGCAAAGCGGGCAAATCATCGGCCCACTTACATAGTTGAATAATTTCCCGCATTTTTTACAGTTACGTACATCCATATATAATCCCTCCGTTTCATTGTCCTGCACCGATTGCCAATACCGCGAAATAAATGTTCTTTATTCCCGCCTCCTGCAATGTAGCTGTCATTGTATCAATCGTACTTCCGGTTGTATATATATCGTCAATAATTACAATCGTATTTAATTTTACATCATTTTTAATGATTTTAAAAGCCCTTTTCAAATTATTTTGCCTTTGCGCATCATTCAAATTCTTTTGGGGCGCTGTTTTTTTCCTTCTCGCTATCAAATCGCACCTTACCGGTATCCCTGTCCAGGCCGAAATCTCCCTTGCCAGCAGTTCTGCCTGATTATACCCCCTTTCCCGCTTTCTGGAACTATGGATGGGTACGGGCACCAATGCATCCGCCTTCCACCGTTTAAACTGCTCCCCCAGCCTCCTTGCCATGCATTTCCCGAAAAAAAACGCATATTCCTGGCGCCCGCCATATTTAAACCTATAAATAGCTATCGCTATGCTTCGGTATTCGAATACGGCCGCACCACGGCAAAACAGATGCTTCTTTTTCCTGCAGTCAAGGCAATACTCCTCCTCATCCGACAGGGGTTTCCCGCATTTCATGCATACAGGGCCGTTTACCGGTTTTATCTTTCCCAGGCATTGGGGGCAGACATATCCTTTACGGAATCCTACGATTCCATCGCAGATCGGGCATCTTTTGGGAAACAGCAAATCTAAAGCTGTTTCCATGATTTTCCCTTTTCGGCTAATATATTTCTTCATATTCCTCCATGATGTTTCTCCGGGCAGAAGCCTTCATCATTGAGTTTCCTATTTCTGTTATAGTTCCAATATGGATTCTATTCCTGCGATTTTCATCCATTCCATTAATTATCAGGCGTTTCCGCCCATTTAGGCTGCTTCTGTGTTTCCACAATCATCTCCTGGATTCTTCGGTTCAGGCTTGTATAACGCCTGTTTTGATACTCATTCCGAATCATTTCACCTACCATCTGCCTGCTTCCCAAAATGGTTACGCAATGTTTGGCACGGGTGACCCCTGTATAGAGTAAATTGCGGTTAAACAACATCTTCGGACCGGAAAGCAAAGGCATAATTACGGCAGGGTACTCGCTTCCCTGAGACTTATGTATGGTTACGGCATAAGCCAGTTCTATTTCATCCAGCTGGTGGAATGGGTAGGATACCCTGCGATGTTCATCGAATTCCACCACCATTTCCTGGGAAAACTGATTAATTTCCCGCACAATGCCCATATCCCCATTGAACACTCCCAATCCTTTATCCACGGGAATCCCATATTTGCTCAGCACTTCCCATTCTATCTGATAATTATTCTTTATTTGCATCACCTTATCGCCTACGCGGAAGACTCCGCTGCCATAAGGGTGCTCTTCTTTGGAAGGGTCGGGAGGGTTTAAATACTCCTGGAGGATTCCGTTTAAAGTCTCCACCCCCAAATTCCCCTTCCGCATCGGGGTCAGTACCTGTATATCATAGCTTTCCGCTTTCACATAAGGCGGCAGTTTCTCCCGGATTAGCTGTATCATATGCTTATAAATAACATTCACATCGTTTCTTTCCAGAAAAAAGAAATCACGGCTTTTATTGTCCAGCGAAATGTTTTCCCCTTCGTTAATCCGATGGGCATTTACCACAATATCGCTCTCTTCTGCCTGTCTGAATATTTTCTGCAGCATCACCACCGGGAAGCGCCCGCTGTCTATCAAATCGCGCAGTACCTGCCCCGGCCCTACCGAAGGCAGCTGATTAATATCCCCGGCCATAATAAGCCTTGTTCCAGGCAATACAGCCTTTAACAACGCTTGAAATAGGTGAATATCCACCATAGACATCTCATCTATAATTATAACGTCAACCTCCAGGGGATTTTCTTCATTTTTTTCAAACTTTGCCGTCCGCTTCTCATCCAGGGATGCCCCGTTTAATTCCAGAAGCCTGTGAATGGTTTTCGCCTCATAACCGGTAGCCTCTGTCATTCGTTTTGCCGCGCGTCCTGTAGGCGCTGCAAGGAAAATATCCATTCCCTCTTCGGCAAAATATTGAATGATTGTATTGATTGTTGTAGTCTTCCCGGTTCCCGGGCCTCCGGTGAGAATCACTATGCCATTCCTGATACTTTCTATTACCGCATTTCTTTGAAGTTCGTCCAAGCGGATTCCCTGTTTTTCTTCCAATCCGGAAATACGCTGCCAGATGCGTTTTTCTTCCGACGGCAAAAGGCCGTCCTCACACAGGGAAATATTTAAATCGTGAAGCATCTTTGCACAATTTAGTTCTTCATAATAATAAGATGACGCATATACCCAGCTGGTTTGGGGAACATCCCCTTCCCCCCCCTGTGTTCCGGGCAGCTTCATCACAATCTTTTTGTCCATAGCCAGATTGGCCACCTGGGGCTTCACTTCAGCTTCCTCCAGCCCCAGCAGCGAAGCGCATCTTTCTAACAATATGTCTTCCGGAAGATAGATATGACCTTCCGAGGATGCCTGCAGCAGCACATATAAAATACCGCTTCGGATACGGTAATCCGAGTCCATATGAATTCCCGCCTTATGGGCAATCTCATCCGCAATCTGGAACCCTATGCCATCCACATCTTCCGCCAGCCGGTATGGGTTCTCCCTCATGACCCCATAGATTTCCATTCCATATGTATTATAAATCCGCGTGGCCAGGACTCCGGAAATCCCGTATTTTTGAAGGAATACCATAATCCCCCGCATATCTTTCTTTTCTTCCATTTGGACAGCGATTTCTCTGGCTTTCTTTTCGCTGATCCCTTTAATTTCCGCAAGGCGCTCCGGCTCTTCTTCAATGATGCGGAACGTATCTTTTCCAAACTTTTTTATAATCCTTGCAGCCAAAGATGCCCCTATCCCTTTGATTGCGCCGGAACCCAGGTATCGTTCTATGCTGACTTCGTCATCCGGCTCCGTCACATGATAGTTCTCCACCTTAAACTGTGCGCCATATAGAGGATGCTCCACGTAATTGCCGGAAATTTCCAGGGTTTCCCCCTGGTCAATGGTTCTAAAAGAGCCCACACATACGACCTCTTCCTCACCGCTTATGAAATTCATAACCGTATAGCCGTTATCCCCATTCCTGTAAATAATGTGCTCTACATAGCCCTTTAGCTGCTCCATCCTTTATCCTTTCAAAAAAGGCTGCTTATATAAGCAGCCCATCTTCTCTATGCAACATTCTCATTGATACTCTACACTACTATAGATCATAGTTACGCTTCATCTGCTCATAAAGCATCTGTGCCAGTCCTAATCCTTCTCTCTCCGTCTGCAGCCCTGCCAGCTCCTGTATGGCGTTATCCTTAAAAAAGTCCACTAAGTTCCCGTTGGGATCAGAATCTTCATCTTTGAAAACATCCACTGTCTTCTGCATTTCCTTGAACATCTGCTCCACAAAATAAGCTTCGAATTCCTTACAGACTGCCAGCAATTCATCATCGGAAGATTTGGTATAATCCGTTTTCCTTATTTGCCCGTCCAGCCGGGATGCTGTTGTCTGGGAGGATAAGTAATTCGCATATGCAGAAGATACTCCATTTCCTATATCCATTCTATGAACCATGCCCTTTCTGTTATCTGCAGGGCTTCCCGCCTGCAGGTAATGTATGTCTGCGTATTTGGCAGACTTACTGAAACTTCATTTCTTTCTTATTACCGCTTCAGGTTATTTGCCTGCTGCAGCATCTCATCGCTGGTTGTAATCGCTTTTGAATTCATTTCATATGCCCTCTGCGCCACAATCAGGTTTACCATCTCATCGGCTACTTTTACATTGGAGCCTTCCAGATACCCCTGGGCGATTTTGCTCCTCCGCACATCAGGGTTGGTGGCTTCGTTGATAGCCGCACCACTGGCCGCTGTAACGCCAAAGAGAGTATCCCCCTGCCTCTCCAGGCCTGCCACATTCCTAAACTGATAGAGACCAATCGTAATTCCCAGCGACTGGGGATTGTTATTGGCATCCGGATACATCAGAGTACCATCGCTGCCGATTGTAATTTTATTTGTGATAACATTTCCTGCCAGGGTAATATTCCGCCCATTTGTATCCAACACCGGAAGCCCATCCGAGGTGGTGAGCATAATACGGTTCGCCCCTCCCGTGGCCCATGTGAAATCGCCGTTTCTCGTATAATTTGTTTCCCCATTGGCATTACGGACTGCAAAGAATCCATCACCCTGAATGGCAAAAGCGGTATCGCTCTCCGATGACAAAAAGCTTCCCTGGCCAAAAAGCTGATTGATCGCCGCTGTCCGCACACCTAGGCCCACCTGGGAAGTCACGGGTTTCGGATCTCCATTAGCCGTTGTCGTAGCTGTCTGTAAAGTCTGGTATAACAGAGATTTAAACTGGGCAACCTGAGCCTTATACCCTGCCGAGTTCACGTTTGCCAGATTGTTCGCTATCGTATCCACATTCGTCTGCTGAGCATTCATCCCTGTTGCTGCTGACCATAAACTCCTAACCATTTCCTATTCCTCCTACAATCTTCCAATCTGAGTTACGGCAGTTTCCAATGTACTGTCATAAGTCTGGATAACTTTTTGATTCGTCTCATAAGCCCTTGATATATTAATCATGTTCACCATTTCGGTTACTACTGACATATTTGCCGTTTCCAAATATCCTTGATATACTTTCGCTTCCGCATCCTGGAATCTGGCCCCATCTACCGGCTGGAAATAATTCTCCCCGAATTTTTCCAGATAATTATAATCCACAAAATCCCTGATACGCAGCTGCGCTACCGGAGTATTGTCCTCCCCTTGCATAATATTGCCATTAATATCCACCCGGAAATCCAAAAGCGGGTTCAAACGAATACGGCTTCCGGTAGTGCTGAGCACATAATCTCCGTCATGGGTCATCAAATATCCGTTCGTACCTAACCGGAAACTTCCATCCCTTGTATATTTAATAGAAGTCTCATTATTTTTATTGGTATAAGATACTGTAAAGAAACCCGGGCCTGATAACGCCAAATCATAGCTGTTCTCGGTGCCCTTCATTGGCCCCTGGGAATAGTCCGTGTATCCTTCCCCGATTTTCACACCCAGATTATTAATGCCAATAGACCTTGTTGTCCTTGCAGCTTCCGATGTATCCTTCAGTTTAAATGCAAACACATCGCTGAATGCCTGGCTCGTTGCCCCTTCCTTCTTATATCCATTGGTATTCGCATTTGCCAGGTTATTGGTCATTACATCCATTCTATGCTGTTCATTTATCATACCGGTATAAGCGGTATATAACCCCTTGAGCATTTTTCTCCTCCTATTCCAGTTCCGCATATTTCCACACAATGCCCACTTCTCGCAGAGTAATTTCTCGTCCGCTTTGCTGACGCGAAATTCCCTGGGGGCACTGTTTGGCAATATGCTGTTTTCCAGTTCCGCATATTTCCACACAATGCCCTTTTTCCGCAGAATATTTCCACATCCGCTTTGCTGTGCTAGTCCTCTCTGTATCCTGCCAGGAATTCTACGTATTTGCCTGTGCCTATGGCTACTGCAGTCATAGGGTCTTCTGCAGTCATGGTGTTAATTCCGGTTTTTGATTCAATAAGGTCTTCCAAACCCCGCAGCATACTGCCGCCCCCTGTGAGCACAATGCCCCTGTCAGCAATATCAGCTGCCAGTTCTGGAGGTGTCTTCTCCAGGACACTATGAATCGTCTCAACGATCTGGGCCGTGGTTTCCCTTAAAGCCTCTTCTGTTTCTTCCGATGAAACCTTGACGGTTCTCGGAAGCCCTGTTACCAGGTTACGTCCTCTTACATCCATGTAGTCCACTTCGTTCCGTTTAAAAGCGGAACCTATTTTTATTTTCAAATCCTCCGCTGTCCTTTCACCGATCAGCAGATTATGTTTCTTTCTCATATAACGTATGATTGCTTCGTCAAAATCGTCACCGGCTATCTTAATGGATGCGCTGACAACGGTTCCTCCCAATGAAATAACCGCTATGTCGGAAGTTCCTCCCCCGATATCCACAATCATATTTCCGCAAGGTTTATAAATATCAATCCCGGCACCGATTGCCGCTGCTATAGGTTCTTCAATAATGAATACTTCTCTGGCTCCCGCCTGCTCGGTAGCATCCTGAACGGCCTTCCTTTCCACCTCTGTTACCCCGCTTGGTACACAGACTGCAATTCGCGGCTTCCGGAATGTCCTTTTCCCAATTGCCTTCTGGATGAAATATTTCATCATTTTCTCTGTTACTTTATAATCGGAAATTACACCCTGGCGCAGAGGGCGGATTGCTACTATATTGCCCGGTGTCCTTCCCAGCATCAGCCTGGCATCTTCGCCGATGGCCTTGATTTTTTCCATATCCCTGTCAAATGCTACAACGGATGGTTCCTTTAGAACCACACCTTTTCCTCTGATATATACTAAAATACTAGCCGTTCCCAAGTCGATTCCGATATCTGTGTATTGCATGTCAAACCCCTTTCTATGGTTTCGTTGAATATCTATTTTAATGTTTTCCAATTGTCAACAAACTAAACATATGAAACCATTATAACCTAAAGAAAGAATTTTTCAAAGAGGTTTCTTATTTTTTTTTAAAAGATTAAGAGTTATTGTATCAATGCGGCAAATAAAGGCAGTTCCCTCTGCCTTATTTGCCGCATCCATGCTTTTTATCTGCAATACATTTAATATATCGGTTCTCCTGCCGAATATCTTTAGGGGGAAAGCCTAAGATTTATTGTTTAACGGTCTGGCAATTCCTGCCTTTATTATTTACAGGCTTATCATTCCGATTTCCGCTGATACCTCTCCAGCATTTTCTTAATATAAATTCCGGTATAAGTTCCCTCCATCCCGGCCACTTCCTCCGGCGTGCCATTGGCAATAACCGTTCCGCCGTTGTCTCCCCCCTCCGGTCCGATATCAATAATATAATCCGCCGTTTTTATCACATCCAGATTGTGTTCAATCACCACCACAGTATTTCCCCCGTCTGCCAGCCTGTGCAGGATTTCTGTCAATTTATGCACATCTGCAAAGTGCAGGCCGGTAGTGGGTTCGTCCAAAATATAAATAGTTTTTCCTGTACTCCGCTTGCTCAGTTCCGTTGCCAGCTTTATCCTTTGGGCTTCGCCGCCGGATAAAGTAGTAGACGGCTGCCCCAGCTTAATATAGGATAGCCCTACATCATTCAACGTCTCGATCTTCCTCTTTATAGAAGGTACGTTTTCGAAAAATCCCACCGCTTCTTCTACTGTCATATCCAGCACATCAAAAATGTTCTTCCCCTTATACTTTACATCCAGGGTTTCCCTGTTATATCTCTTTCCCCCGCACACTTCGCAGGGAACATATACGTCCGGGAGGAAATGCATCTCTATTTTAATTATTCCGTCGCCGCTGCAGGCCTCGCACCGTCCACCCTTTACATTGAAGCTAAAACGCCCTTTCTTATAGCCTTTCGACTTGGCATCGGCCGTGGAAGCGAATAAATCCCTAATCTGGTCAAACACCCCCGTATAAGTCGCCGGGTTGGAACGGGGCGTACGCCCGATGGGCGACTGGTCGATATTAATCACCTTATCCAGCTGCTCTATCCCCTTGATACCCGCATGTTTCCCCGGAATGGTCCTGGCCCGGTTCAAATCCTTTGCCAGGTGTTTATATAGAATCTCATTCACCAATGAACTCTTCCCTGAGCCGGATACCCCTGTCACGCAAGTCAAAACCCCAAGGGGAAAATCTACATTGATATTTTTCAGATTATTTTCTGCTGCCTTCATCACTGTCAGTTTTCCGGTGGGAGTCCTCCGTTTTTCCGGAACCGGAATCTGCACTTTACCGCTCAAATATTGCCCTGTGATGGATTCCGGAACTTTCATGATTTCTTCCGCCGTTCCTGCCGCCACTACTTCTCCTCCATGGGAGCCCGCCCCAGGGCCTATATCCACGATATAATCCGCCGCCAGCATCGTGTCCTCATCGTGCTCTACCACAAGCAGGGTATTGCCCATATCCTTCAAGTTCCTCAGCGTGTTCAGCAATTTATCATTGTCTCTTTGATGCAGGCCGATGCTGGGCTCATCCAGAATATAGCATACACCTACCAGGCCGGAGCCAATCTGGGTTGCCAGCCTGATTCTCTGTGCTTCCCCGCCGGACAGCGTGCCAGTTGCCCTTGATAATGAGAGGTAGTCCAACCCCACATCTATTAGGAATCCCACCCTCGCCCTGATTTCTTTCAATATCTGCTTCCCGATAAGCTGCTGCTGTTTCGTAAGTTCCATGGAAAGCAGAAATCCATGCAGATTCCCTATGGACATGGATGTGATTTCATAAATATTTTTATCACACACCGTCACTGCCAGCGATTCCTTTTTCAGCCGCATTCCTTTGCAGACTTTACATGGGGTAATATGCATGAACGACTCATATTCCTGCTTCATAATCTCCGAAGCGGTTTCCCTATAGCGCCGCTCCACACTTTTAATCAGCCCCTCAAAAGCGACAGGGTAAGTTCCCTCCCCTCTCTGCCCTTTATAATAAACTGTGACTTCCTTTCCTCCGGTGCCATAGATAAGTATATTTTTTACCTTTTCCGTATAGTCCTCAAACGGTGTATCCAAATCAAAATGATATTCTTTTGCCAACGCCCGCAGTATCGCATTGGTAAAGCTGGACGTATCGCTGCAGGACTGCCAGCCCACTACCGCAATTGCCCCTTGATTGATGCTTAGGCTTTTATCCGGAATCATTAAATCCACGTCAAATTCCATCTTATAGCCCAGCCCAAAACACTCCGGGCAGGCGCCAAAAGGATTATTAAAGGAAAAACTTCTCGGCTCGATCTCGCTGATGCTGACCCCGCAGTCCGGACAGGAAAAACTCTGGCTGAAGTTCACCGGTTCCCCGCCAATCACATCCACAATCAAAAGACCTTCCGCTAAAGCCAGGACGCTTTCTATGGAGTCCGTCAGCCTCCGTTCAATCCCCGGTTTTACCACCAGCCTGTCCACAATAATCTCTATATTATGTTTAATATTTTTATCCAGTTTAATTTCTTCTGACAGTTCGTACAGATTTCCGTCCACCCGTACCCGCACATATCCGCTCTTCTTTGCCCGGTCGAACACCTTAACGTGCTCCCCTTTTCTTCCTCTCACAATCGGTGCCAGCAGCTGGATTTTCGTTCCTTCCGGCATTTCCATAATCTGGTCCACCATCTGGTCCACGGACTGCTTCTTTATCTCTTTCCCGCAGGACGGGCAATGGGGAATCCCGATTCTGGCATACAGCAGACGGAAATAGTCATATATTTCGGTCACTGTTCCCACTGTGGAACGCGGATTTCTGTTAGTAGATTTCTGGTCAATGGAAATCGCCGGGGACAGCCCTTCGATTTTCTCCACATTGGGCTTTTCCATCTGTCCTAAAAACTGCCTCGCATAGGAAGACAGCGATTCCATATATCTCCTCTGGCCTTCCGCATAAATAGTATCGAAAGCCAGGGACGATTTCCCTGACCCGGAAAGCCCTGTCAAAACTACGAATTCGTTTCTGGGAATATCCAAATCTATATTCTTTAGATTGTGTTCACTGGCCCCCCGTATCTTTATCAATTCTTTTCGGGGCCTCATTTTTATGCTTTCGTTATCCATTATAATAACCATACCCTTTCTACAGCCTGTGCAGTTGAAAATTCTATATAAGCTGCCTCTGCCTATTTATCCATATCCGCCAACTGGCGTTTTAACTCTGCCATCTTATCCCGAAGATCCGCTGCCGCTTCGAAATTCAGGTCCGCTGCTGCCTGCTTCATCTTCTTCTGCACTTTCGCAATCAGCTTCTCCAGTTCTTCCCTGCTCATGGATTCAGGGTCTTTTTCGAAGTTTACTTCTTCTTTGGCAATCACTTTCGAAATGCTAATCAGTTCCCTGACCGCCTTTTGAATCGTCTGGGGCGTAATCCCATGTTCCTCGTTATATTTATTCTGTATCTCCCGGCGCCTGTTCGTTTCCTGAATCGCAGCCCGCATGGAATCCGTCATATTATCCGCATACATAATGACATGGCCTTCCGCATTCCTGGCCGCACGCCCTATGGTCTGTATCAGGGAAGTTTCCGAGCGCAGGAAGCCTTCCTTATCCGCATCCAGAATAGCCACCAGCGAAATTTCCGGAATATCCAGCCCTTCCCTCAACAAGTTTATCCCTACCAGAACATCGAAGACGTCCAGACGCATATCCCGGATGATTTCGGCGCGTTCCAATGTATCAATATCCGAATGCAGATACTTTACCCGTATTCCCACATCCTGCATGTAGGATGTCAGATCCTCCGCCATCCTTTTCGTCAGAGTTGTCACCAGTACCTTATGATGCCTCTTTGTCTCCTTATTTATTTCCGTAATCAAATCATCAATCTGACCTTCCACCGGCCTTACGTCCACCTCCGGGTCAAGCAGGCCGGTTGGCCGTATAATCTGTTCCGTCCGGAGCAGTTCATGGTCGCTTTCGTATTCTGACGGCGTTGCCGACACAAACATCATCTGGTCGATATGCTCTTCAAATTCCTGGAAATTCAAAGGGCGGTTATCCAGAGCCGAAGGAAGACGGAAGCCATAATCCACCAGCGTTGTTTTTCTGGAGCGGTCTCCCGCATACATTCCTCTAATCTGGGGAATCGTGATATGGGATTCGTCAATAATAATCAGGTAGTCATCTTTAAAATAATCCATCAGCGTAAGGGGTGTGGCCCCTTCCGGCAGCCCGTTCAGATGACGGGAATAGTTTTCAATACCGGAACAGAATCCCGTTTCCCGCAGCATCTCAATATCGAAGTTGGTCCTCTCTGAAATCCTCTGTGCTTCCAGCAGCTTGTCCTCCCCCTTAAAATACCGTATCCTGTCTTCCAGTTCTATCTCTATATTTTTGCATGCCGCATGTATTTTATCCTGGGATACTACATAGTGGGAAGCCGGGAAAATGGAAATGTGCTCCAGCACCGCATGTACCTGTCCTGTCAATGGGTCTGTCTCGGCAATCCTGTCAATTTCATCCCCGAAAAATTCTACCCGGATTAGATAGTCCCCGCCCTGGGCAGGGTAAATTTCTACCACATCCCCCCGAACCCGGAAGCATCCCCTTCCCAGATCCATATCGTTCCTGTCATACTGGATGTCTATCAGTTCCCGGATTACCGCATCCCTGTCCTTGATCATTCCAGGGCGGAGGGATACAATCATCTCCTGATATTCGTCAGGGCTGCCCAACCCGTAGATGCAGGATACGCTGGCCACCACCACCACATCCCGTCGCTCTGTCAGGGAAGCTGTTGCCGACAGCCGCAGCTTTTCTATTTCCTCGTTAATGGAAGAATCCTTGGCGATATATGTGTCCGAAGACGGTACGTAAGCCTCTGGCTGATAGTAGTCGTAGTAAGACACAAAATATTCTACCGCGTTATTCGGGAAAAATTCTTTAAATTCTCCATATAACTGAGCTGCCAATGTTTTGTTATGCGCTATGACAAGTGTTGGTTTATTTAATTGCTGGATGACGTTTGCCATCGTAAAGGTCTTGCCGGAACCAGTTACACCAAGAAGTGTCTGGAACTGATTGCCTTCCTGAAATCCTCTTACTAATTCCTCAATCGCCTGCGGTTGGTCGCCGGTTGGCTGATATTGCGATACTAATTCAAAATGATCCATTTTAAACCCTTTCCTCTATAGTTCCAGAATCGTATTTACAGTCACAATAAACGATGCGCTTTTTGCCACATGACTATTTTCACCCTACTACTGGCCATGGTAGCTTCTGAAGCTAAAATTGTAATTCCATTATTCAACCACCAAAGATCTTTGCATTGTCACTATCTTCCAAAGAATCTTTGTTTTTACCCAATCCAATAGGCATCTCTACTAATGGCAAATTAATGATTGTTTCCGCTATACTATTATAACTTTCAAACAATTCATTTGCACCAATAAAGTCTACAATCATTTCCGCTGATGGATAATTTCTTTTTACTATTTCTTTTAATTCTTCTGCCTGTTGTTTGACATTCGGACGGCACTCAATGGCATATGTAACATAACAATGAATTATTATCTACCGTGCAATCAAATAATTCTGCCATTGCTCTTTGCATCATCCAAAATGTCTCTTCTATAAAAATAACACTAAATAATGCGCTTTTTACCCTGTCCCTAAATTAGGACACGAAATACTCCACTGCATTATCAGGGAACATCTCCTTAGCAATTCTTTTCCTCTCATCCTCAACAAGCAGCACCAATACTTCTAAAGCATCATGCAATTCTTGATGGTTGTTTTTAGAATCATATGTAATTACCTCCAGATTTCTATTCTCTTTAATAATTCGTTTATATTCATCATTTATACCAGCTTCCGGTGTAATAAAATAATGACTTAGACTTCCCGGAAAAACAAACGAATAATTTTCCAGAACAAATTGTATATCTGGATCTGAAAAACCACATCCTAAAAAACATTATTCTATTTCTGTTGCCTCTTCTATCCACTGCCGCAGCTTATCTTGTAATAGCTTCTTATCTGGCAAATATAATTTATACTCAGATGCATATATATTAGCATCTGGCGGTAAGGTCAATTTTACCATGGCTTCCTTGTTCTCTTTTCTTATGCGCTGCAATAACCCTACATCCCGCCTTTTGAAAGTCCATTACTATAGCTTTTACGCTATTATATCAGAATACAAACAAAAAGTACAGGCCAAATACGAATGTTTGTTCTGTATTTGTAACAGTTCAGCCTTTCGGATTCCTTGTGGCATTTACATATTGGTACGGGCTTTGCAGCAAGTGCAAAGTCCTGGGCTGAACTGTTACCC
>BLLT01000030.1 GCA_011958945.1 Lachnospiraceae bacterium
GCCTTGTAACTTGTAAACTTACGCTAGACAGGCTTAAAAATCATATTCTACCTTCGAGGGGTATGTTTTTTCTCTAAAAAAGAGTACGATCAATATAAAAAAGGAGGTAGATGGATGGATCTTATCAAAATTGGAAAATACATTGCAGGTAAGAGAAAGTCATTGGGGATGACGCAAAAGCAACTGGCAGAAAAATTAGGTATGAGTGATAAGTCTGTTTCTAAATGGGAGAGAGGAATCTGTTTGCCGGATGTATCAGTATACTTAGAATTATGCGGAATATTAGGTATTAGTCTTAATGAGTTCTTGGCTGGTGAAGATATTGAAATAGATAATATCGAAAAAAAATCAGAAGATACATTGATACAGATAACAAAGGACAGTGGCCGCAAACAACGATACTTAAAGAGAATCATTATAGTGCTTCTTATTGTAGTGGGAATATCTATGGTTACTTTTGGATCCATCGTATGTAATAAATTGCGACAACCACAAAACTATATTGAAGCAGTAGATTCAGATAGTATAGAAATGAAAACTGCTGAATTGTTATCAGGAATTGATGGAACAATGATGTTTCGATACAATTCAAGGGATACATTTAAAACGTTATCTATTTATTTGTCAGAATATCAGCTTGGACAACGAGTTTCACATAAAAAAGTTTTGGAACTTTCCTATGAAGATGTGAAATCTTCCACAAATGGATTGATTGTCATTACACCGGATTTTGATAATTTTACTGCAAAGCTCATCGCAGCAGATAAATATTCAAAATATATGACAGAAATACCAATTTTGGAGGGAGTTACAAACAGGGAATATTATGGAAGATCAGCAACGTCTATTGAAAACAAATGCAAGATAGAGTATGGAACAGAGCAAGGATTAGCGGCACTGATTTATGGAGAAAAGGGGTTAAGTTCGTTGCCAATACAGGATATTACAGGGGAGCATATAGATACCGATAATGAGTACATGTATTACTATTCGGTTGAATTCATAAAATAGCACTAATAAAAAGAAGAGGATGTCACGTAATCTGCTTTGATTCGGTGGCATCCTTTTTTGGCATTTGGTTTTTTACGGGCATTATAGATTTCATAACTTATTTCTTATTTTTCTGTATTCTCTTGGCGAATATCCTTTCAGCTTGTGAAAAAGCCGGCTGAAATAAAGCTGGTTATCATATCCGACAATCTTAGAAATCTCATTGATGGAATAAGTTGTTGTTTCAAGTAACATCTGAGCATTGTTGATACGGATTCCCACAATGAATTGCATTGGTGTAGAACCGGTATATTTTTTGAAATTTCGGATAAACCAGCTGACACTCATGCCTCGTGAGGCAGCATAATCATCAATATTGATATTTTGATTGTAGTTTTCACTGAAAAAGGTAACAGCATTATCCATCTCATGATCAAGATATTCATTTTTTAATATGTGCTCTCTTGTCAGTTCCCGGTGGAAACTGATCAGAAGATGACGTAGCAAAAGGACAAGCATTTCCTCATAATTGTCTTGACAGCATTGGAGCTCGATAATGATACGTTTGAAAATTTGTTCATATTCATTAGATGTACCCACTTGAAAGACACGTTCTTTATCCGGAAACCCATATTGACGTAAGATATTTTTCACATTGCTTCCTGTGAAGTGAATCCAGTATACTTCTGTCTTATCTTCTCCGTAATATTCATATTTTTGGAGTTCTTTCGGTCTGTACAGTACAATGTTGCCGGCTGGAACAATCGTTTCATTATTTACATTATCAAAATGAAAATGCCCACAACCAGCAGTGATATATATAATCTGATAATCCAGACGACCCCTTGGACGGTAGGTCGGAAGTTTGGGATGTCTGGAAAGACGGTAAGTACCACCGCTACCGACAATCAGCGGACGACTTTTGTCTTTGAAATCCATACGTGAGTGGTTCAAATAACCGGTGTTCAAATACATAGGACAGCACCTCTTTTCGTACTTTTTATCATTGTATCATTTAGTGCATATTTTGTCTAATCCAATTCATAGACATATTTTGCGAATTAGGATAAGCTATATATAGCATAACTAAGGAACGTAAACAAAAAGTAAAGTATAAGGTTTGCTTTAGAAAAACAAAGAACAAAAAAGTATATGTATTGGAGGAGAGCTATTTATGATCGTACCACGTTATTATGAAAATCTAAGCGTACTGCACGAAAACACAATGCCAGCCAGAGCCTATTATATTCCGGCATCCAGAAGAATGGATAACTTGGTGGAACACAGAGAAGAGTCAGATCGTATGCAGTTATTGAATGGAACTTGGAAATTCCAGTATTTTAACAGCATCTATGACATTAAGGATTCTTTCTTTGAGAAGAATTATGATACAGAAAATTTTGATGAGATTCAGGTTCCAAGTGTATGGCAGATGGCTGGATATGATACACACCAGTATACAAACATCCGGTATCCATTTCCGTTTGATCCACCATATGTGCCACAGGACATTCCGTGTGGAGCCTATGTACATACTTTTGAGTACAGTAGAGATGAGAAAGCGCCAAAATCTTTTTTGAACTTTGAAGGAGTAGACAGTTGCTTTTACGTATGGATCAATGGCTCTTACATAGGATACAGCCAGGTTTCGCATATGACCAGTGAGTTTGATGTTACCGATGTACTTCAGGATGGAACGAATACGGTGGCAGTGTTGGTAATGAAGTGGTGTGATGGTTCCTATTTGGAAGATCAGGACAAATTCCGTATGAGTGGTATTTTCCGGGATGTGTACATTTTGAAACGCCCAAAACAGGCAATCAGTGATTATCATATTAAAACAAGAATTGAGGATATGCTTGCGAAAGTAGAAATTGAAATGAAATTCTACTCTCCGTTAAATGTAAAAATTTCGATTGAAGATAGAAACGGAGCAGTTGTAGCACTAGGAAGTATTGCTGAAGAAGGAACAGCTGTATTAGAAATCGCAAGTCCGGAACTTTGGAATACAGAAAATCCATATCTATATAAACTGATTCTTGAAACAGAGAATGAAGTAATTGTAGATCACATTGCATTAAGAAAGATAGAGATTAAAGACCAGGTTATTTATTTAAATGGACAGAAGATTAAATTCCGTGGTGTCAATCGACATGATTCTGATCCGGTTACTGGATTTACAATCAATCCGGAACAGATTACAACCGATCTTACGTTAATGAAGCAGCATAATTTTAATGCGATCCGTTCCAGCCACTATCCGAACGCACCATTTTTCTATGAAATGTGTGACAAGTATGGATTCATGGTAATAGATGAAGCAGATATTGAAGCTCATGGTCCATTTATGATCTACAGAAAAGAAGACACTGATTACAATCGGTTCAAACGATGGAATGAGAAGATTGCAGATGATCCAGTATGGGAAGAGGCAATCGTTGATCGCGTAAAACTCATGGTGGAACGTGACAAAAACCGTTTCTGTATTGTTATGTGGTCAATGGGAAATGAGAGTGCTTATGGCTGCAACTTTGAAAAAGCACTGGAATGGACAAAGAATTTTGATCCAGACCGTATCACACAATATGAGAGTGCAAGATACCGTAATTATGATGAAACATATGATTACAGCAATCTGGATGTGTACAGCCGGATGTACCCAGCGCTTTCCGAAATTCAGGAATATCTGGATAAAGATGGAAGCAAACCCTTCCTTTTGGTAGAGTACTGTCACAGCATGGGAAACGGACCTGGAGATTTTGAAGATTACTTCCAGATGATTCAGGATAATGATAAAATGTGCGGCGGCTTTGTCTGGGAATGGTGTGACCATGCGATTGCTCATGGAACTGCTGAGAATGGAAAGACTATATATGCTTATGGGGGCGACCATGGCGAAGAAATTCATGATGGCAACTTCTGTATGGATGGATTAGTATATCCGGACAGAACGGTACATACAGGACTTTTGGAATACAAGAATGTTTATCGCCCGGCAAGAGTTATTTCCTATAACAAAGAAAGCGGAGAACTGGTGCTTCATAACTACATGGATTTTGATGACTTGAAAGATTATGTGAAGATTAGTTATGAGCTGACACAGGATGGTCTTGTGATCAGCAAAGGCATACTTCCGGAGTTTTCTGTGGCACCACACGGGGAAGGAAAAACAAACCTGAAGATCAATGTTCCAGAGAATGGGAAATGTTATTTAAAACTTATTTACCATCTGAAAAAAGAATTGCCACTGTTGGATGAAGACCATATTCTTGGATTTGATGAAATTGAGGTAAGTAAAGAGGATACAAAATGTAAACTTGCAGAGAAATGGATACCAAAAACAGTAGTGGACTCTGAATTACAGGTAAATGAAAATGATACACAGATTCATATCAAGGGGCGTGAATTTGCTTATACCATAGACAAACGTACTGCACTCTTTACAGAGATGAAATTCGCAGGGCGGGAATACTTGAACCATCCGATGGAATTAAATATTTGGAGAGCTCCAACAGATAACGATATGTACATCAAGTCTGAATGGAAGAAAGCCCACTATGATAAGGCTTACACAAGAGCCTATACGACAGAGGTTGTGCAGGGAAAACATGGTGTGAAGATTACAAGCCATGCTTCCGTTGTGGCAGAGACAGTACAGAAGATTCTTGATGTGACGATTACATGGAAAATAGAAGCTGCTGGAAAGATTGATGCAGATATTGCAGTAACAAAAGACGATGAATTCCCGGTTCTTCCGAGATTTGGTGTGAGGATGTTCCTGGATAAAAAACTTTCAGCTGTAAGATACTTTGGAATGGGACCACAGGAAAGTTATTGTGATAAACATCAGGCTGCGAGCCACGGTTTGTACCGGGCAGATGTAGGGGATTTACATGAGGACTATATCCGTCCACAGGAAAATGGAAGCCATTATGATTGTGAATATGTAGAGCTTAACAACAGCCGATATGGAATTGTGGCATCCGCAGAAAAGGCATTTTCATTCAATGCTTCTTATTATACACAGGAAGAACTTGAGAAGAAAACGCATAATTATGAATTAATAGAATCAGATAGTGTAGTATTCTGTGTTGACTACGCATTAAATGGCATTGGTTCTAATAGTTGTGGTCCAGTTGTATTGGAGCAGTACCGATTTGATGATGTATTATTCCGGTTTCAGTTTACACTGATACCGTATGTAAAGGGATAATAAAGTTTCATGTAACCCGTAAACAAGGAAAGAGAGTCTGATTGTAATGTAAAGTCCGGATATACAGAGCAATCAGACAAAATCAGAGAAAAAAACAGAATTAGATATCATACGGTTAGCCATATTGAGATTCTAAGTGCGATGAAGATGAGGAGCAAAGAAATTCGATGGAAGAAAAAAAGTATTTGAAATGGTATAACAAAATTGGATACGGATCAGGTGATATTGCAGGTAATGTAGTCTATGCGTTCCTGACATCTTTTATGATGGTCTATCTGACGGACTCGGTAGGACTTGCTGCAGGTGTCGTGGGTACCCTGATTGCCGTATCAAAACTATTTGATGGTTTTACGGATATATTTTTTGGATCAATGATTGACAAAACACACAGTAAAATGGGAAAAGCGAAACCCTGGATGCTATACGGATATATTGGTTGTGCCATTACGCTGGTCGGCTGCTTTGCAGTACCGGTGAGTTTGGGAACAACGGCTAAATATGCATGGTTCTTTATTTCTTATACACTGTTAAATGGTGCGTTTTATACAGCAAACAATATTGCTTATTCAGCACTTACGTCACTGATTACAAAGAACAGCAAAGAGCGTGTACAGATGGGATCTTACCGTTTTATTTTTGCATTTTCAACAAGTCTTCTGATTCAGGCGATTACAGTTGGATTTGTAGATAAATGTGGTGGAGATGCTGCGGCATGGAGAACGGTTGCTATTATCTATGCAATCATTGGTCTGGTCGTAAATACGATTTCAGCACTTTCTGTTAAGGAACTTCCGGAGGAAGAACTTAATGAAGGAGAAGTAAAGAATGATAATGAAAAGTATGGAATGGTACAGGCATTCAAGCTTCTTGTCAAAAACAAATATTACATGATGATTTGTGGAACATATATTTTACAGCAGTTATATGGTGCCATGATTGGAGCTGGCATTTATTACATGACATGGGTACTGAAAAATAAGAATTTGTTTGGACAATTTGCATGGGCAGTAAATATTCCACTGATCATTGCCCTGATTTTTACACCGACATTAGTTGGTAAGTGGAAAGGCATGTATAAACTGAACTTAAGAGGTTATGTCTTAGCAGTCATCGGTAGAGCACTTGTTGTTGTTGCCGGATATATGGGTAGTGTTCCGCTGATGATGGCGTTTACAGCTCTTGCAGCCTTAGGTCAGGGACCATGGCAGGGAGATATGAATGCTGTTATTGCATCCTGCTCTGAATACACTTATCTTACACAGGGAAAGAGAATTGATGGAACGATGTACTCTTGTACTTCTCTTGGTGTAAAAATCGGTGGAGGTATTGGAACCGCTGTTGTTGGATGGATGCTTGAGCTCAGTGGATATGTCGGAACAAATGCAACTCAGCCACAGTCTGCACTTGATATGATGCAGTTCATGTATCTTTGGCTTCCGTTAATCTTTGATGTATTGATTATGTTTGCACTTTCAAGAATGAATGTTGAAGATGCAAATAAAAAACTGAAAGCAGAAAAAGGAATTGCTGCAGATGAAGTAACAGATGCATCAGACATAAATTAGAATTGACAAGAGAAAGCGTTGTCTGATCGTTGTTCGATGAGACAGTGCTTTTTTCTATAATATAAAGTGATAGAACTGTATTTTGAAAATAAAATGGACCACTTCATTTTTATGAAATGGCCTTAAGAAAATATTCAGTTTTCACAAAATAGTCCTTTTAGTATTTATACATGGTAAGGATGCTCAAAATATTCAGTGTAGAATACTAAAAGGTCATTCAGATATTTTTTTAGGTTGCTCATTTGCAATTCCTCCTTTCCTTATTTACAAGTTGATTATAAGATAGGTGTAAAAGGATTGCTTGCCAAATCGAAAGAAGATATAGACAAATGTTGCAAAGGGGAGTATTTCATGCAGTTAAAATATGTTGACACAAAAGAGGAGATCATAGCAATAAATAGGAAGTCAAAACATATTGAACCACATCTTCATAATGCATTGGAGATTGTTTGTGTAACAAGTGGAGCATTAGAACTTGGTGTCGGACAGGAACTATATCATATGGATAAAGGAGATATAGGCTTTGTATTTCCAGATGTTATTCATCACTATCAGGTACTGACACCCGGTGTAAATAAAGCGACTTATCTGATTGCATCGCCATTTACGATTGCCAAATTTGCAGATATCATGCAATCCATGGCTCCTGAATACCCGATCATCAAAGCGGAAAAGGTTGAACCAGAGGTATATAGGGTTATAAATGCGATTTTAGAGACAGAACAGTCGGATATTACTGTTGCACAGGCATATCTTCAAATTGTGTTGGCACGCTGCATAGGAAAATTAAATTTGGTAGAAAAGAGTAATGTGGGGAGCAACGATCTTATTTACCAGACAGTTTCCTATATATCAGCAAATTTTAAGAAGAAATTTTCGCTGGAAGAGATGGCAAAAGATCTGGGGGTGAGCAAATATGTTTTATCCAGACTCTTTTCCAAAACATTCCATAGAAACTTTAATCAATATCTTAACGATGCAAGGCTGAACTATGCATGCCAGCGTTTGGAAAATACGAGTGATTCTATTACAAACATTTGTCTGGATAGTGGATTTGAAAGTCAGAGAACATTTAACCGAGTATTTAAAGAAAGATATAAAATATCACCGAGTGATTATCGGAGTACTTGTGTGAAAGAGATGTTGTCATAAAAGGTTCTGTTGATAGAAATATTTACTTCGATTTCACAGTACTATGTATTTGATTTTATGTGTGGATGATATAATATGAAAATATTTGTAGAAAATAGCGCTTTATTTTATTATGAAAAGAGCAAGGTGTATTCTAAAGAAACAAGAAAGGCAGGGCGCATATGAACATGAGAAAATCCATAATCGATTTTGATGAAACTTGATAATTTTGTAGGAATGATGACAGGACATTTTGGTGATTTATCATGGCAATCAGATATTGCCAGGTGTTCCAGAATTCATCCAGTGGTTGCATGATGAAAAGAAAGAATATTTATTTTTGACAAATAATAGTGGATATACACCACGGGAATTAAACATTCCATCTGCGCTATAAAGGATAATTTTTGCGCGTTGTACCTTACAGTATTCCGCAGTCTGGGATCGAGCAATTTTTTCCAGAACCTCGCGGTCGCCATCTTTCAATATGATGTTTCCGTATTTTTTGTTTCTGCCCATAGTTTTGTCCTCCATACCGGTTGATAAAACCACTATAGCAGATATACATTATTTACACAAGAACTTTCAATACACTATACTAGTAATCACCGGCGCTGACAAAAGGCCGCAAGGAGCCAGGCGGTAGGACTCGGTCCACGCATCCCCTTTTGTCCTCCACGCATCCGGCCCGCACCATTCATCCTTACTATCCGCCTGATGCAGTGCACCGAAAGCATTGTGACGGGAAATATAGGCGGTTATCTCCAACATATGTTCCCCAGCTTCCATTTTCCCCAAACCCGTTTCGTAAGGGGGATATGCTACTGTTTCTTTATCACCTCCATCCGCCCCCACTTCCAGCACCACACTGCGATAGTGGGGAATCCTGACTCTCGTTTCCCCGCCCTTTGTCCGAAACGGAATCCGGTAGCGAAAGCTTCCCCCGTAAAAAGGAAACCCCTGTCTGGTCAAATCATCGAACCCGACCTGCTCCGGCATGCATGTAATTATTTTCCTCTCCCCCATTACCCTAACTCCGAATTCACCGAGAAGGTAACACCATTCCATGTTGGTATCCTTCCCAAAAGAAAGGGTTAATTCCAAAATATTTTCCCCCTTTTTCAACCCTGGAAGCACGATCTTACGAATTGCCCGATCCGTATACCACCCTGCTTCGGATTTGTCTGCCACTTTACTGCCATTCCACACAATAAGAGCCGTCTGCGGCTCTTCCATGGCAAGCCATACCGTATGACATTCTATTTCACTTTCTATGGTGAACCGCAGATGAAGCAAATGCCCGGCTTTTTCCTTTTTTCTTGTCCAAGGCTGTTGGGCAGCCGCTCCCCTTATCTCCCATCCCAAAGATTTCCTCAGGATGTCATCCGCTTGGAGAAGTTCTGTTTCCGGATTATACTCACACTCATATCCCATCCCCCGCTTCCCTGCGTTCCTGTCCAGGCAGTATTGCGCCTTATCCAATACCAATACGTTAGGTTCCTCCAACACATATTCCACCAATGCCCCCACCGCACAGCGGCATTCTTTCCGTTGGCAATTCTCTGTTCCGCCATATTCTTCCAGGCTTATTATTTTTTCCGGCCTTCTTATCCCCAATCTGTCCTCTTCTGCTCCATTTAATCTGAAAAGCAGGCTGTCATAGTCATAAATGACATGTTCCATCACCGTCCACCCTTTTTCATAGGAACACCGAACAGTGCCGCATTTCCCGGAAACCGTATCCAAAAACTCTGGGGTATAACTGCCCCGGACCTTTACCCTGATATTCCTTTTTTGCACAATATCCCTATGATAAGGTTCCTTTCCCCTGGCGATAAACAGCCATCGCACCGCCCCCATTTCGCCCGTCTCTTCCCTCATCTGATAAAGCATATCTCCCGTCAGCATCCCATTTTCTTCCCGTATCTCCACCTCCTTAAAATCCTTCAGTCCATCTAATAGGGCATGCCGCTCAAAGGGTATGGTATACGCAGACTCATACAGTCTGCCTGGCCTGGCCGATTCCATTCCGTCCATCAGCACAGGCTTTTTCCCCATAAAAATCAGACACCCGCCTGCCGCCCTGAATTCTTCCAGACGTTCTACCGTACTCTTGCGCAATGTCTCACATCCCGGAACGATTACCGCATCATATTTCATCACTCCTACCCTAAATGGTACGCCCCCTTTTGCATATTGTTCAGGCAGTCTGCTTTCACATATAAAATCAAAGTCCACCCCGCCAAATAAAAGCCATTCCGTAAGTTTTTTAAAATTCTCGTCCATCTGGCTTCTGATATCTCCAGTCTGTTCCGCCGGCCCCCAATGCAGCCAGAGGCTTTCTATCGGATGGAGCACGCCAACCCGTACGACAGCCCTCCCCCTTGTCATCGCCATATTCACTCTGGCAAAATGTTCTTCCACATAGCCGAATTTTTTATACCACGGAGACTGATAGCCAAAAGTGGCCGGGAAATCCCTTTTCGCCTCCCCCTTCATGGACACCCAGGACAGATGGGGAATCCTTAGTACCACCCCCAATGCAGCCTGCCAGTCACCATGAAATTTATAATCCCTAAAATCCGTATCCCATCCCGTTACCCCATATAGTTCACTGGAAATCCCTTTCTTCCCATGCTGGCGGGCCATGGACTGAGCCTGCTTCGCCGTAGTATATTCCAAATCCCGTCTAAGCATGTCAATCCCCGGCAATGAAAAGCTTCCATAGGAACGCATCGTTTCCCCCACCGCCGCACACTGGGATTCCAGGGCAGGTTCTTCCATCAGATGCCCTGTGAGCATAAGGCCATTCCTTTCACACCATTGCCCATAAGTACCGGCAAATGCCGTTGCAAACCTTTCCGCAATATAATCGTGATACCGGTATCTCGCCCTGGAAATCTTCCCTTCCGGCAATTCCCAAAAAAGTTCCGGAAGCGCCTCTAAGAGGCTCTCCCCATATTTGTGCAAATAACCTTCCTCACAGTCATCCGTCCATGGCAGTGTTACATCCTTTTTTCCCTCTGCCAAATCCAGCGTATGTTTTCTGGCAAATTGGGGTTCATCCGTAAAGACCATAGGAATGGCTTCCCCAAAATCCGATCCCACCCACTCCTTATATTTTTCATGGGTAACCTGCAGAAAACGCTCCACCGCCTCCTTGTTCAGCGTATCGCTATAGGCCTGGCCATTATACCAAGGATTGGCCCCTGCCGTTTCCAAATAGGCATACCATGTATTTTCTCCGCCCTCTTCCCCTTCTGCCAAAATACGGTATTTCCCCAAATACCCTTCCTCATCCAGCATAACCGTATACCTGGCCAACAGACGTCCTTTCCCATTCCGTAAAGGCTGGCTTAAAAAACCGCCCGGTGTTTCCACTCCGCCCTTTTCCCCATAATCCCAGGGGGTAAACAACAAATATTTCTGACGATATTTTTTTTCTTTCGTCACAAGCCCTCCTGCTGCCCCCGATGACCACCTATCCTCATCATACAGGCATGCCCGCATTCCTTCTGCCTTCGCCTTCTCCACACAGCCTCTGACCATTTCCATATACTCATCGCTCAGATAGGGGGTATCCATCCCTGTACGCACATGCATAAAGAACCCTCCAAACCCCATCTCTTTTAATTCTTCTATCTGGCGTTCCAGTTCTTCCATCTCCAGCTTGCAATTCCATGACCAAAAGGGCATCCCCCGATATTCCCTTGGCGGATTTTTAAATTCTTCCAATGAAATTTCTTTCAATGCATTTTTTTTGGATGAGTATTTTTCAAACAAATTTCCTTTCATTTTATCACCTTTTTCCGGCATGCCTTCCTATCTGCCTCATAAAATAGATCGGAAAGGTGTATTAGGCTCTTCCTCAAAGCAATCGGAAGCCCCCTGTATACAAGCTTTGCCCTCAGGTTTTAACAGCCCCTGCCATACCTTCCACGAACTGCCTTTGAAATACAAGATAAACAATCAGCACCGGAATAATCGAAATAAGAACCCCTGCGCTCAAAAGTCCGTAGTCCGTGCTGAATTCGCCCATAAAGCTAATCAAGCCATTGGGCACCGTCTTCATCGTATCCTTCGTAATCAGCACGCTCTGCAGCAGGAATTCGTTCCATGTACTCAGGAAATCCAAAATGAACATAGTCGCTACCGCCGGTTTTGCTACCGGCATAATAATATTGGCATAAAGCCTGTACTTTCCGCAGCCATCCATAGCTGCCGCTTCATCCAGTTCCTTCGGTATGGAACGAAAGAATCCTCGGAATACCAATGTTCCAAGGGAAATACCAAAGCCTATATAAGTAAAAATCAGGCTAAAGTACGTATTGCTCAAATTCAGCTTGGAATACATGATATTCAGCGGAATCAGCGCCATCTGCACAGGCAGCATCATGCCTACCAGTATAAAAATAAATATTCCGTTGCTGTGGGGTATATTCAGCCTGGTCAGGGCAAATGCACACATAGAGGAAATCAGCACGCCAAGAGGCACCTTTATCAGACATGTCCGTATGCCGTTGAACAGATATCTTCCCAGATTTCCGTCCGTCCATGCATCCTTGAAATTACTCCACTGTATTTTTTCCGGTATGGAGAATAGATTCAGCTTCGCATAGAAATCGCTTGTACTTCTGATGGCCGATAATACCAGCATCACCAAAGGAAGAAGCCATACTGCGGCAACAATCGTCAAAATCACATAAAACCATATTTTTCTGCCTGTTTTATTCATCTTCTGCCTCCTCCCCTAATCTTCCTTTGTTGAAAATATGACGTAGGGCACGATAATAAACATCATAATAATCACCATAATGGTCGCGACCGTACTGCCCATCCCCAGATTATTATAGGAAAAAGTCTGATTATACATATAGGTGGCCAGCGTCTGCGTCGAATTGGCAGGGCCGCTGTCCGTCATGACATAAATGATGTCATAAACCTTCATGGATGCAATAATCTGTGTCGCCAGTACAATGACAAAAGTTTCCTTTAACATCGGCACAATAATCCTTATAAACAGGTTTATCTTTCCCGCGCCGTCTATCCTCGCCGCCTCCAACACGTCGGAAGACATTGTCTGCAGGCCCGCCAGGAAATAAAGCATGGGCTGCCCCAACCCCTGCCACAATGCAGCTGCAAAAATGCAGTAAAGGGCAATTTTAGGGTTGGATAAATAGGAACCCTTTAGCGAATCC
Organism: Lachnospiraceae bacterium; assembly: GCA_011958945.1. Lineage (GTDB taxonomy): Bacteria > Bacillota > Clostridia > Lachnospirales > Lachnospiraceae > Kineothrix. The sequence continues at coordinate 13,098 of BLLT01000030.1, forward strand.
AGCCCTACCGCCCCAAGAAAAGTATTAATCATACCGAAATTCGGGTTATACATCCATTTCCATATAATACCTATTACAATCCATGAAAGCATATATGGGAAATAGAAAATGGATCGGTATACAATACGCCCTGTGAATTTTCCATTCAGCACCAATGCCAGAATCAGCGCCAGCACTACCGTAATGCATACGGTAAGAACAATCCATATAACATTATTCTTCAGTGCAATTCTAAAAATATCATCATTGGTAAACAGTTTCACATAATTGGCCAACCCGACAAAGCGTTTCTCCGCCACCCCATTCCATTCGAAAAGGCTTAATACAACGGAATATATACCGGGAAATACAATGATGATAATATAAATCAATAATGCGGGGGCTAAAAAGGAAAATGCTTTTAGTTTTTCTTTCAAAACCCGCCCTCCCTTCTCCATTCAATCGGATAATATGTTCTTTTCAAAAGAAATGGCACAATATCGAACCCTTTTCCCGTATTACAGGATAATAGCTGACTTATATTGTGCCATTTCGCAAATTACCGTTTATAACTTTTCTCCATTTTGCTGAACGATTACAGGCTCCGGTTTATTTCGACGCCGCTTTATAAGCATCAATCGCTTTCTGGATTTCCGCACCGGCTGCCGAAGGCTCAATAGTTCCCAGAAGCACTGCTTCTTCCGTTGCAAATACCACATCCATAATTTCATTCGGTACATCCTGGTCCGTTGTTGTATAGCTGCCTGCCGCATCAATCATTTCAAGCATACCGTCCGCCAGCTTCATGGCTTCGGATAATTCCGCACCGGCCACTGCCGTGGGCTGCTCAATGGACGGATGGGATTTCAGGCTCTCTTCGCTGTAATAATAATCCCAGAAAAGCATTGCCGCTTCGAACTGATCTTCCGTCAGGTTCTTGTTAAACTGGGTTGTTTTTACATAGGAAGAAATCCTTCCTGTGTTTCCGTCTTTCCCTGTAGGGAATGCAAAGAACGAGTACTGGGAAGTATCGTATTCGTTGGCCACAACGTCGGAAGCCATTCCGGAGTTGTCCATAACCATCGCGCTTGTTCCGCCAAATACGTACATTTTCGCATTGTTTGCGTCTTCCGTCACATATCCGTCGATAAAGTATCCTTTATCCCCCCATTCCTTTAATTTGGCAAACGCCTGGGTAACCGCTTCCGAAGAACCCCAGTCCGCTTCCAATGTATTCAGCGCATCATGTTCTTCCGGCCCTGCATAATACTCCAGCAATGCTTCGAGATAACGGAAAATATGCCATCCGCCAGTGGAGAAGGATGCCTGTCCGTTCTCTTTAAGTACTTCGCAGATATTTTCCAATTCTTCAAAAGTCTTAGGAACTTCCAGCCCATACTGCTCTAAAATATCCGTGCGGTACCACATAACCAGACCCGTATATACCTGGGGCAGGGCGATTATTTTCCCATCCAGCGTGCACAAATCCAACGCTGATTTCAGATATTTGTCTTCCCATCCGTTCTCTTTGGCATAAGAAGACAGGTCATAGCACAAATCCGCAGAAGCATAGTAGTTGGCATAATTAAAACCGCCCCAGTTGTACCACATATCGGGCAATGTTCCCGAAGACGCCGCCACCTTTGTATTTGTTTTGATATCATCCGTGGAATAAAATGTTGCCTCAATCTTGATATTCGGATAGATTTTTGCAAAGTCCGCAATTACCTGTTCATCCGCATCTTTATGCCAGGTAGGCGACCAGAAAGTAAGCGTAACTTCTTTGTCAAACTTCTCCCCTTCCTCCCCGGTCTCATTTCCTGCATCCTCTTCCGCTGCAGGCTCATCTTCCTGAGCCGCGTCTGCCGCCGCTTCCGGTTTCGCACTGGAATTCGCATTTCCTGCATCGGAACCGCAGCCTGCCAATAGGGAAGCAGCCATCGTCAATGCCAGAATACATGACAGAATTCTTCTCTTCATATTGTTCCCTCCTAATCTTTTGCACACTTTCTTCGAAAGTGCACATTTTCTCATTTCTATTGTTTTTTGCAAGTTCAGAGTAACATTTTCTCACTTACTTGGCAATAGCACCAAAGGAATAGGCACATATGACTTTTTTTCATGCAACATTTGTACACTTTACTTCATCTCTCGCTCTCATTGAGATATTTTTACTATTTTCTCCGCCATCCTGCTATCAGAAATCAGCGTATCCACAAGACCTCCGCGAATTGCACCAAGCAGCGCATCCGCTTTCATCTCCCCACTGGCCACAATCACCACTTCCTTTATCTTCCGTATATCTTCCAATCCTATTCCGACACAATGCCTGTTCCATTCATTGTTGTCCAGAACCTTTCCGTTCCGGTCAAAAAAACGAGCCCCTAAACACCCCACCGCACCCTGGCTACGGATTTCCTCAAACATCTCCTTCGTCATATAGCCGAGCCATGGATTCGAGTCCGTAACCTTTTCCAAAGTGCCGATGCTGGTAAGGACCATATCCGCTCTGGCCGCCATAACCAACGTAGCTGCAATATTCTTATCCTTCATAATCTGGTTTTTCACATACATGTCCGGAACGAAAAGCGGGCTGTTTAATCCATGTGCAATACCGCCGTATTTGGATGCCAGGCAATGGGCGATATTATCACTGTTGCTCATCAGATTGGTTGTTGCCGCAAACCCCATAATCTGCACGATATCAATAGGTATTTTTTCCACTTCTCCCAGCACTTCCACCGTTTCCCGAATCGTGTTCCCCCAGGAAATGCCCACCACCATCTTCCGGTTAATCCTTTCCTTCAAAAACGCAGCGGCAATTTTTACCACCCCGTCCATTATTTCCTGGTCGCTTTTGGACCCGCCCCCATTGTACAAACGGACTTCCTTCAAATGAAAACGCTGTTTTATCCTTTCCTCAAAAGAATGGTTCCTTTCCAGAATATGATTCACATGTATCTCCACAACCCCAACTTCCTCTGCCTTTTTCAAAATACGTGAAATCCTCGTTCTGGATAAATACAAAGCCTTACCGATTTCCTCCTGCGTCATTCCCTTTTCATAATACATAGATGCCACTTCCGTCATCAGACTAAGCTGAAGCATTTCCTTCTTATTCATATCCAGTTCCCTCCTTATTCATACGGTTTTTTTGCATTCAAACTCACGGAAATCACCGCAATCTAATAACAACAAATTACTTTTTGAACAAACGTGCTATTATTTTGCCAAATATATATATTTTTTGCAATTATGTTATAATAATAGCATAATAAAATGAAGTATACAAGATTTACTGAAAGGAGCAACACTTATGAAATATTTACCCGAGATGAATTCCATCCGCACACACACTATCCCTCAATGGTACAATGACTGCAAATTCGGCATTTTTATCCACTGGGGCATTTATTCCGTTCCAGCATGGGCTTATCCTTCTGGGCAGCTGGGAACCATCCCCTTCGATGAGCGCTGGTTCGCCTACAACCCTTACGCGGAATGGTACTGCAATACTGTTCGCGCCGGTTTCGGTCCGGCTTATGAGCACCATGTTAAAACTTATGGCGCGGATTTCGACTATGAATCCTTTGCCGATATGTGGAAAGCGGAAAAATGGGAGCCAGGGCAATGGGCTGATTTATTCAAAAAATCCGGAGCCCAATACGTCATTCCCACCTCCAAACACCATGACGGCTTTTGCCTGTGGAATACAAAGTATTCGGATTACAATTCCTATCTCAGGGGGCCGAAAAGAGATATCATAAAAGAACTGGGAGAAGCGGTCCGTGCTGCCGGCATGCGCTATGGCGTCTATTATTCCGGCATATTGAACTGGCACATTACCCGCAATGCCATGATGAGCGACTATGAGGTACACCATCCAAATAATATTACAAATGCCTATGCGGATCTGGCTTACAATCAGATGATGGAAATCGTAGATAATTTCCAGCCTTCCATCCTCTGGAACGATTTGGACTGGCCATTAAAAGGACTGGATGACCTCCCCTATCTGTTTGCTCATTACTACAATTCCGTACCGGAAGGCGTTGTCAATGACCGCTGGCATGACGTTTGGCACGATTACACCACCAAAGAATACCACAGGGGCGACAAATCCCTGAACCAGAAATGGGAATGCTGCCGCGGCATGGGTCTTTCCTTTGGCTATAATCAAGTGGAAACAGAGCAGGAACATTATCTGACCCCCAATGACCTGATTGCCCTGTTAATTGATACCGTCGCATTTAACGGCAACCTCCTCATCAATATCGGGCCAAAGGCCGATGGTACTATACCTCCCGAACAGGAAAACCGCCTTCTCCATCTGGGAAAATGGCTGGAAGCAAACGGGGAAGCTATCTATTCCACCCGGCCCTTCTCCACCCAGAAGATAAAAGCGGAAAACGGCACAGCCATTTATTTTACCCAAAATGACTCCGCCGTATATGTTATCATCGTCCGCCCGGCCCCTGGAGACAGTTCCTTATCCCTCCCTCAAACCATTTTGCCCTATGGAAAATACCATGTATTAGGAGACCACACCCTCCGCCTGAATGCCGGACATAATGAAACCATTATCGAATTGACAGGGCTTCCATCGGATAGTACGCCCATTACTATAAAATTTTTTAAGGATTGATGCAAAAAACATTTTTTGAGCGAACCCTATAACACAAAAAACTGCTGCAAACCGGCCAACTCAGGCAATATATACTATAGGAATTCTAAAACTATAGCCATGCATTGCTGAGTTGCCGTTTTGTAACAGTTCCTAAAAATCAGTCAAACTTTAATTCACATAAAACCATCTATTATACCGGATAAGCCCCATTCTTCGTATCCGCCTGGCTCATGTCCACTTTCTCCTGCTGTGCCTGACGATACTTGAAGAAGTCGGTTGCCACCTGAGGGAACAATGCATAGGACAGTACATCTTCATCCTGCTGCTTCCATTCCTTCATCTCTGCTTCCAGTTTATCCAGCTCGTTCTCAATTAAATCCGCCGGACGGCAGGTAATCCTCTCCTCGCCCGGAATAACCTTGTCAATAATCTCCTGGTTCATAGGCTTAATAGTCTGTCCGTATTCGCCTCGGAGCACAGCCTTTGTCTCCTTGGTCGCCATCTTATAACGTTCTCCCAGAAGTACGTTAAATACAGCCTGTGTACCCACAATCTGAGAAGAAGGAGTTACTAACGGAGGCTCACCCAAATCTTTACGAACTGCAGGAATCTCTCTCAATACATCATAGTATCTGTCTTCCGCATTCTGCTCTTTCAACTGGCTCACCATGTTGGAAAGCATACCGCCCGGAACCTGATACAGCAATGTCTTGATATCCACGCCCATAACCTTCGGATTCAACAGCCCGCTTGACAGGCACTCATCCCTGTAAGGCCTGAAATAATCCGCAATTTCAGCCAGAATACTTTGGTCATAGCCAGTATCATATGGTGTTCCCTTAAAGGTTTCCACCATAACTTCCGTTGCCGGCTGGGAAGTACCCAAAGCAAAGGGTGAAATTGCACAGTCAATCACATCGACGCCCGCTTCTACCGCTTTCAGGTATGTCATACTTGCCACACCGGAAGTATAGTGGGTATGCAGCTGAATCGGAAGCTTCGTCGCGTTCTTCATGGCGGAAATCATCTCCGTTGCCTTATAAGGAACAAGCAGACCTGCCATATCTTTGATACAAATAGAATCTGCACCCATTTCTTCGATTTTCTTTGCCATGCTTACCCAATATTCCAATGTATAGGCATCTCCCAAGGTATAGGACAAGGCCACCTGAGCATGCCCTCTGCCTTCTCTCTGCTTTACCTTATTGGTAGCATTAACTGCTTCCTGCAAATTCCTCAAATCATTGAGGCAGTCGAAAATTCTGATAATATCAATTCCGTTTGCAATGGATTTTTCTACGAAATAATCCACCACATCATCCGCATAAGGGCGATATCCTAAAATATTCTGCCCTCTGAAAAGCATCTGCAATTTTGTATTTTTAAAACCGTCTCTTAACTTCCTCAGCCTTTCCCACGGATCTTCCTTCAGGAAACGAAGGGAAGCGTCAAAAGTAGCACCGCCCCAGCACTCTACAGCATGATACCCTACTTTATCCATCTTCTCAACAATAGGAAGCATCTTTTCGGTAGGCATTCTCGTAGCAATCAAAGACTGATGCGCATCGCGGAGAACGGTTTCCATAATTCCTATCGGTTTTTTCACCTGTTCTGACATTTTCTATTCCTCCTCTAAAATCTAAAGTTATACTCACGGCTTATGCCGTCCTTTAAAATACGCCAAATACTGCCATGAATGTACCTGCTGCTACTGCCGTACCGATAACACCGGCTACGTTGGGGCCCATCGCATGCATCAGAAGGAAGTTGGTGGGATCAGCTTCCGCCCCTACCTTCTGTGATACCCTGGCCGCCATAGGAACTGCAGATACGCCTGCCGAACCAATCAAAGGATTTACTTTGCCATGGGTAGCAATACACATCAGCTTACCGAAGAGCACACCGGCTGCCGTACCGAATGCAAATGCAATCAAGCCCAGGGCAACAATTTTCAAAGTATCCCAGTTCAGGAATGCTTCCGCACTTGTGGTAGCGCCTACAGAAGTACCAAGCAGGATAACTACGATGTACATAAGTGCATTGGATGCGGTATCCGTCAGCTGCCTTACAACCCCGGATTCCCTAAACAGGTTACCCAGCATCAGCATACCTACCAAAGGAGCTGTGGTAGGAAGAATCAAACAAACTACAATTGTAACCACAATAGGGAAGAGAATCTTCTCCAATTTGGAAACCGGACGTAGCTGCGCCATCTTAATTTTTCTTTCTTTTTCCGTTGTTAACAGTTTCATAATCGGCGGCTGAATAATCGGCACCAGGGACATATAAGAATATGCTGCTACCGCAATCGGGCCAAGGAGCATCGTCTGCCCCAGCTTTCCGGCCAGGAATATGGATGTAGGGCCATCCGCCCCGCCAATAATAGAAATTGCTGCCGCTGCCTTATCGTTGAAACCAAGGCCGATGGCGCCGAAATAAGCAGCAAAAATACCGAACTGAGCCGCTGCACCAAGCAAAAAGCTCTTGGGATTTGCAATCAACGGCCCGAAGTCCGTCATAGCACCAACCCCCATAAAAATCAAGGAAGGAAGAATTGCCCACTCATCCAACAGATAGAAGTAATAAAGCAATCCGCCCGTTCCATTGGCAGATTCTTCAATGCTTATCATAATATCCGGATAGATATTTACAAGCAGCATACCAAATGCTATCGGCGTTAACAACAATGGCTCAAAGCCTTTTGCGATAGCAAGATAAAGAAATACACAAGCTACTACAATCATGGCGTAATTTCCCAAAGTAAGATTGAAAAAAGCCGTCTGATGTACCAGATTGTCTAATGTATTTACAATATAATCCATTACTTTGACCTCCTGTTTTGATTTACAATCTGCAAAGCATACGCCATGCAAATATTTTAACTAAGCAAAATATTTATGCACCGTATTTACCCGCACATTCCGTTTTCACTAATTTAAAGTTGCGAGCAATGCGCCTGCTTCTACAGGATCACCAACAGATACGTCAACAGTTGCTATAGTACCATCCTGAGGTGCTACTACCGGGATTTCCATCTTCATTGCTTCCAATACTACTACGGTATCGCCGGCTTTCACCGCCTGGCCAACCTTTGCTTCCACTGCGAATACTTTGCCCGCTGCGCCCGCTTCTACCCTTACGCTGCCTGCGGCACCGCTTGCTGCCGGTGCTGCTGCCGGCTTAGGAGCTGCCTTCGGAACTGCCTTGGGTGCTGCCGGTGCTGCTACGGGTGCCCCGGTGGATGCGCCTTCTTCTACTACTACATCATATACGTTGCCATTTACGGTAATGGTATAATTTTTCATTTTTTCATCCTCATTTCTGCACGGCTCTCTTATCATTCACGGCCAAGGCTATACGCAAAGCCTTTCCTGCTTATGGGATTTGTGGATGCCGTGCTGACACAAATCCAGAATTGAAAATTTCTGCATTACAAGCACTCTTATAAAATTATCAGTTACCCTATCTTCTTTTTCTAATAGATCTGACAACAAACCCGTCGGTGGAAACCGCCCCTTCGCTGGCTGCAATCGCAGCGGCGATAACAGCTACCAGTTCTAAATCGTCGCTCTCTTCTTCCACAACCGCTGCCTGTACGGGCGCTGCTGCCACCGGAACAGCTGGCTTTGCTGCTTCCTGCTTTGGCTTCTTAGTAAATGCCTCCTGAATCTTAGGAATGAAGTTAAAGCATGAAATAATCAGGCTGATGAGAATCAGTACTACAAATACGGTTCCCATGCCAAGCAAAGTATTTAAAGCCGCCTTAGTCATCAATTCCCCAAAAGAATAGATAATGTTTACGGACAGGCTGGTCAGCATGACTTCATCGTCGAATACAATTTCCACATTGGCGTCATGGCTCGTACCGTCCACTTTCAAATTGACCACAAATCCGTCTTCTCTGATTTCCGCACTTCTTTCTAATATATCAACATAATCACCCATATCGGCCTGAGCGCTCTCCCAGCTGCTGAATGCTGCCGCAGAAACAGCATCTGCCTTTGCCAGCTGCGCCTTTTCCGTCTCGTAAGCACCGGAGCAGATCATCATGAGATTCTGGAAGGTCTGTTCCCCGTAATAGATTGCCTCGTCCTCCGACATATCCGTCCAGGAAACCCCTTCCTGCTCCTTGCTCCCGCATGCGCTCACTCCAAGGATACAGGTAATCATACCTAATACTAATAACCATTTTTTCATATTAAGTATCATCCTTTCTAAACTGTGCCATGTTTTTTCGCCGGGCCATCTTCCTGCTTTGTATATAACATCTCAAACGCGCCAATTACATATTTCCTTGTATCCTCCGGCGTCACAATCTGATCCACATACCCTCTCTTGGCAGCGCTGTTTGCGCTGGTCTGCAGGGCTGCGTATTCTTTCGCACAAGCATCAATTGCTTCCGAACCTTGTCCATCACAGATGATCTTTGCAGCAAGCTTTGCTTCCATCGTGCCGATTTCCGCATCCGGCCATGCCATCGTAATATCGGCGCCGATTGCCTTGGAATTCATAGCAACATATGCGCTTCCATATGCTTTTTGTGTGATTACATTTACCTTCGGTACCGTTGCATTGGCGAAGGCATATGTAAGGCGTGCAACAGCCTTGGACATCTTCTTCTCCGAACACTTGGTGGCCTTATAACCTTTTACATTAGTAAGGGTCAGGACAGGGATATCAAATGCATCGCAGAATGTAACGAATTCTGCTGCCTTATCGCATCCCTTTGCCGACAATACCGCATCGAATTTCTCCGTAACTTCTCCATCGTCCCCGTAAATTTCCGTACGGTTTGCCACAGCACCTACCGTAGCCCCGTTCAGTTTGATAAAGCCAGTTACCATATCTTTCGCATAGTTCCTCTTTGTCTCAAAGAATACGCCGTTATCAGAAATTCTGGACAATGCAATGGAAGTATCCCCTGCACAGTTTACCAGGTCATCGCATACCCTGTTCAAATCGTCTGTACATTCCGCAAAGGAACTATTGTCCTCATTGTTTGCCGGAAGCATGGAAACCAGTTCCCGAATCTGGGCGAGCACCCCTGCTTCATCCGCAACTACATCTACAATACCTGCTTCTTCGCTCTGGAACGCCGCTGCAGAAGTATCGCATTTGGAAATCTCATTGCCGTCAATGGCATTGGGGGAATTCACGAAAAGTTTCGCCTTTTTCTCTTCCATAAAAGTGAAATCTGTCAATGTAGGCACAATGGCAAGCCCGCCTCCACAGGTTCCGAAAATTGCTGTAATCTGCGGAATCACACCCGATGCATCAACCTGTTTCTTATAAATCTCCCCGAAACCGTTCAGAGCATCCGTAGCTTCCTGCAGTCTAAGCCCTGCGGAATCAATCAGACCGACCACAGGCGCACCCGTCTTCATGGCCAGATTATAGAGGTTTGCAATTTTCTTAGCATGCATCTCACCGATAGTTCCGTTTAATACGGAAGCATCCTGGCTGTAAACATACACAAGATTGCCGTCAATCACTCCATACCCGGTGATGACACCGTCCGAAGGAGTTTCTGTTTGTTTCAGGTTGAAGTCAGTTGCCCTTGCTGTAACAAGTGCCCCTATTTCAACGAAACTGTTTTCATCGAGCAAAGCGTTTATTCTTTGACCCGCTTGTGAAGTAGTATTCATCTTTTTCAGCCCTCCATTTTATATTAAATAAATAAAAACTATTTAACGGGGAAAAACGTTATTCTACTGCCGTAAAGCCGTATAAAAAATATAACGCCCAAATTACCCCATGATTACACTGTAGTAGTATAACACAAAATGAAAAAATAGCATAGAAGAATTTTTAAATTTTTAATTTTTAGCAAAAACTTTATATCATATATCTCTCGATAATATACTCCATTATCCAACGAAAATTCCTTTTCTCCACATCCCCCTGTATAATAACCGGACATTCCCTAATCAATTCCCCATTCAGATAATATTTCACGCTTCCCGCCACGCTGCCTTCTTCCACCGGCGCTTTCAGGCCATCCGGCAAATGGATTTTCCGCTCTACCCGTTCCCCTTCTTTAAGAAGAAGATTCCACTCTTTTTCCCTTTCCTCTACCGAAAGTGGTACATACGCCACTTCATAAGGATTTCCGGATTCCGGTATCCCCTCCGCTACCGGCAGCGGCTTTAAACTGACCGGTTCATATACATCCTTGTATTCATAATTTTCCAGTCCATATGTCATCAATTTCTTCGTATCGCTCCACTTATAATTCCTGTTATTGGGCCATCCACAGGCTAACAGCGCCACTATAAACGTTTTCCCATCTCTTCGCAGTGCCCCTACATAACAATAACCTGCATTATTGGTAAACCCGGTTTTCCCGGTCAATGCACCATCCATCATAGTGAGAAAAGCATTATGATTGTTGCAGGAATAACTGCTCTGTTTCTCCTCATCCGTAAAGAAATGGCTTTGTGTCCTGGTAATTTCCAAAAAATCTTCCTTTTTTTCCGATTCCGTTATACAGTATTTCATTATCCGGGCCAAATCACCGGCAGTCGTGGAATGTACCCTGGTATTTCCCCCGCTGTCCGTCACTGTGGCATCCAGCCCATTGGGGGTAACAAAAAAAGTATCAAAGCAGCCGATATCTTTCGCCTTCCTATTCATAAGCCCTGCGAAACCTTCCACGCTCCCCCCGATATGCTCCGCAATGGCTACCGCCGTATCATTATGGGATTCCAGCATCAAAGAATACAGCAAATCCCCCAGCCTGAACTGCTGCCCTTCCCTCATGCCCAGGTGCACCTTGGGCTGCCCTGCCGCATAGGCAGAAACCGTTACTACGTCTTCCATGTTCCCGTTTTCCAGCGCCAGAATACACGTCATAATTTTGGTTGTACTGGCCATGGGCATCTGCTCTTTTTCATTTTTCCCAAATAAAATACGCCCGGAATCAGCATCCATAAGGACTGCCGATTGGGCATATAATTGTAGGTTTGTACTATTTTTTTCTTTTTCTGTATCCTGACGGGCATTCCCCGCCAATACGCTGCCCGTCAGGGCACTATCCTGGCAAACGCTGTCCGCCAGGGAATTTTCTCCCTGACAGGCTTCCTGCCATTCCAGCGGTATTTCCCTGTACGTTTCCGCTGCCTGAATGGGTAAAACGCCTGATGCAACGAATATCATACAGGAAACAAAAGCCAGAACCTTTCTCCAATATCTTCTTACTCTCTTCTCCATGATCCCCCTCTGCTGCCCCTTTGCGGCAGTGCTAATCCGGTTTTTTATCATCTAAATATATGCCGGAATTGGAGAAAATATTAGTATACAGTGTGCAATGCAGTACTAGCCTATGTATCAAATATCCAGCTGCATCTGCACCTCCGCTTCCGCCTGCTGTTTAAATTCTTCTATCTGCACCGCGTTTAACTCGGGCAATTCGTCCAGTGATTTTACCCCGAAACTCCTTAAAAATTCCTCCGTCGTTCCAAAGAGCAGCGGCCTCCCCGGCGCATCCAGCCGCCCTACCTCCGTAATCAGGTTAAATTCCAACAAGCGGTTTACCGCATGGTCGCAGCTCACCCCTCTGATTCTTTCGATTTCCAGCCTTGTCACAGGCTGCTTATAGGCAATAATGGACAGCGTTTCCATCAAAGTATCCGTCAGTACATACTTTTTCGGCGTTTTCGCTATTTTAATCAGGTACTCATACATCTCCGGCTTGGTGCAAAGCTGAACGGATTCCTCCAATTCAATAAGTGTTATCCCTCTGTTTTCCTGCTCATATCTTTCTTTCATTTTGGACAGGATTGCCTTTGTATCTTTCACACTTTCTTCTATTGTCTCTGCCAGCCTGGCTATCTCCACCGATTCTCCCATAGTAAAAAGAATGGCTTCCATTACCGCTTCCGCTTTCCGTTTTTCCATGCTTTACCTCATTTCTGCACTGTATTTTCCTTAAAACCGCTCTGCTTCACCAAGACTTTGTCCACCTATCCCGCTGCCATAACCTTCGAAGTAATAATGATATCATCGCATATATCCTGCTGTTCTATATCGATCTCCCCCAGCTTCATCATTTCCAAAATAACAAGAAAAGTTACTATAATCTCCATTTTGCTATGCTGCTTTTCCAAAAGGCTGCGGAAGCTGAACCTCTTGTGTGACCGGATAAACTCTTCTACATATACAACCTTCCTGTCCATATCCACTTCATCTTTTTCTATTTTGCCAAATGTACTCCTTACCGGGTCGATTTTGTCCTCCTGCCGTTTCATCATAAAACGGAACAGTTCCTGCAGTTTGCTTAAACTCACATCCGCCAGCAGCGCCTCATAGTCCACCGGCGGCCGGTATTCCTCCACTTCCTTGGGCAAATACTGTTCCCGGAAAAGCGTCCTTCCCGCATCCATCTGTTTATCCCGCAGTTCAAAAGACACATACTTATACATCTTATATTCCAACAGTTTCTGCACCAGTTCCGCCCTGGGGTCTTCCTCCTCCCCGTCTTCGTTCACTTCCTTGGGAAGGAGCATTTTACATTTAATATCTATTAAAGTAGCCGCCATCACCAAAAATTCGCTCATCACGTTCATATCTTCCGTTTCCATCTGCCGGATATAATCCAGATACTGCTCCGTGATTTCCACAATGGGGATATCGTATATATCTATTTTATTTTTTTCTATTAAATGAAGCAACAGGTCCAGAGGCCCTTCAAATGCTTCCAGTTTTACCGGAATTGCCATTATACTATCATCCTTTTGCCTTTCTGCCGCCTTTTGCCCCAGTTTTTTCCCACAAAGACCCCTTTGCCGCACCGGGCACAAAATACAAAGCCGCCCCACTATTCTACTTGCAAATCCCAATAATTTCAAGCCCTATCTGATATACCCTTTTGAAATTTGGTAACAGTTCAGCCTTTCGGCTTCCCTGTTA
>BLLT01000031.1 GCA_011958945.1 Lachnospiraceae bacterium
AGAGAAGCCGGAAGGCTGAACTGTTACTATCAGTGAACTGTTTGCAGGCGGATGATCTGAGAGAGTAAAAAGGAAGGAGGGAACACATGGAAAGGCAGTTTTTGCACGAGAACTGGAAGATGCGCCAGGTTGGCTGGACGCAGTGGGATGATGCGGTTGTTCCGGGCACTGTTTACACCGATATGCTGCGCAATAAAAGGATGGATAACCCGTTCTGGAAGGATAACGAGAACAAGGCAGTAGAGTTGATGGAGGAAGATTACGAGTATGTATGCCATTTCAACTGCCCGGAGGAAATGCTGGCAAAAGACCGTGTGCTCTTGCGTTTTGACGGCCTGGATACAGTTGCGGACGTTATGCTCAATGGCCGGAAACTGGGGGAAACGCTCAATATGCACCGCATATGGGAATTCGATGTAAAAAAAGACTTGAAGGATAAAAACAATGAACTGCAAGTATATTTCCATTCTCCCAACAAATGGATAGCAAAAGCGTTTCAGGTGTTCCAAACAGTGGGGAACGAAGATACATACGAAGGATTTATGCATCTGAGAAAAGCGCATTACATGTTCGGCTGGGATTGGGGGGCACACTTGCCGGATGCAGGTATTTTCCGCCCGGTTTCCCTGCTTGGTATTGATAAAGGACGTATTGACAGCGTATATATCAGACAGAATCATGAGGGCGGCAGGGTAAGTCTGGATCTTGAGGTGGTAAATGAAACAGCGGGCCAGGAAGAGACGGATTATCGGGTGACGATTACGACACCTGAGGGAACTAAGGCCTTATATGAAAACGCACCGCTCCATATAGAGATTGAGAATCCGCAGCTTTGGTGGCCCAATGGCTATGGCAGCCAGCCCCTTTACACGGTAACAGTGGAACTGCTGATTGGCGGCATGGTGGCGGATGTGTGGGAAAAAAGGATTGGCCTGCGCACAATGACCATGTCTACGGAAAAAGATGAATGGGGTAACGAATTCGCACATGTAGTAAATGGTGTGAAAATCTTTGCCATGGGTGCTGACTATATTCCGGAGGACCATTTGCTGGGCAGGGTGACGCCGGAGGTAACAAGAAAACTGTTAAATACGGCTAAATTTGCAAATTTTAATGCTATCCGTGTCTGGGGCGGCGGCTATTATCCGGATGATTGGTTCTTCGATATTTGTGACGAACTGGGTCTGGTAGTATGGCAGGATTTCATGTTTGCATGTGCTGTTTATGATTTGACGCCGGAATTCGAAGCCAACATCAAACAGGAATTTATTGAAAACATCAAAAGAATCCGGCATCATGCATGCCTTGGCCTGTGGTGCGGAAATAATGAAATGGAAATGTTTGTGGAGCAGCGCAACCAATGGGTAACGAAACCAAGCCATGTAAGGGATTATTTCCTGATGTATGAGCGCATTATTCCGGAAATCGTGAAAGAATATGATCCCCAGACTTTTTATTGGCCGGCAAGCCCCTCTTCGGGAGGCAGCATGGATTTCCCCAACGATCCTGACCGGGGCGATGTACATAACTGGGAAGTATGGCATGGCAATAAACCATTTAGCGAATACCGGAAATATTATTTCCGTTACCTGTCGGAGTTTGGTTTTCAGGCTTTTCCGTCAGAAAAAACAATCGAAACATTTACAGATGACCCGAAGGATAAGAATATTTTCTCTTATGTAATGGAAAAACATCAGCGCAACTATGGGGCAAATGGCAAGATTATGAATTATCTGTCCCAGATTTACCTCTATCCCGGCAGCTTCAGCCTGGTAATTTATGCTTCCCAGCTTCTGCAGGCAGATGCAATACGTTATGGCGTGGAGCACTACCGCCGCAACAGGGGGCGCTGCATGGGGGCAGTTTACTGGCAGCTCAATGACTGCTGGCCGGTTATTTCCTGGTCTTCCGTGGATTACTGCGGGCGTTTGAAGGCGCTGCACTATTATGCGAAACGTTTCTTCCAGCCGCTTATGATTTCCTGCGAAGAGCATGGCATGATGAACGATTTGGCAAATATGAATCGACAGCATTTTGTGTTTGAAAAGTCCATTCGCCTGAATGTGGCAAACGAGACCATGCAGGAGCAGAGGGTGACGGTAAAATGGGCGTTGCGCAATCCGAAAGCGGAAATTTTACAACAGGGCGAAGAAGAGTTAAAGGTACCGGCGCTCACAAGCGCATGGCTGGATAAAGTGGAATTCCCGGAGGCGGATATTTTCAATCATTATGTCAGCTATGAGCTATGGCAGGATGGCCGGGTAATCTCTGATGGCAGTGTAATCTTTTCTTACCCGAAATATTTCCGTTATGAGAATCCGGAATTGTCTTATCGCATAGAGGGAGATGAAATCATAGTTTCCGCAAAGGCTTATGCAAAGAGCGTGGAAATCCGGAATGAAAATGAAGATTTGGTGGTTTCTGACAACTATTTTGACCTAAACGCCGATGAAAAGAGGATTCGGGTAATAAACGGCGATACCGGCAGCCTGAAACTGAGAAGTGTTTACGATATCCGTTAAGAAAAAAATAAAAAGAAAGAAGGGAAATAGGAATGAGTGAAGTAAACAAAAAATATGTCATTGATACAAAAGAAAATAAAGAATTTTTGGGAGAGATTCAAAAAGGCCTGTTTGATTTGGGGCGTCAGTTTCCGGCTCCGGGGGGCAGTTCTTATTATCTGGGGGATGACGGTACGCCGTGGAAAGACCGCAATCGTGAGACATGGGTTACATGCCGTATGGCTCATGTATACAGCCTGGCATCTTTTCTGGGATATGAAGGCAGTAAGGAACTGGTGGATGCAGCGGTCAAAGGCCTTAGGGGCGAACTGCATGATGTGGAAAACGGGGGCTGGTATGCCGGTCTGACAGCAGAGGGCTCTGTCTTGCCTAATAAGCAGTGCTATGCCCACGCTTTCGTGATTCTGGCGGCATCCTCGGCATGTTTGGCGGACAGGCCAGGAGCAAAGGAACTGTTGGACGAGGCGATTGCCTTGTATGACCTTCGTTTCTGGAATGAAGAAGAAGGGCTTTCCTGTGATACATGGAATACCGAATTTACAGTACTGGATGACTATCGCGGCCTGAATGCAAATATGCATACGGTGGAAGCTTTTTTGGCAGCAGCGGATGTGACAGGGGATGAAAAATACAGAGTCAGGGCCGGACGGATTATAGATCACGTAGTTGGCTGGGCGTCAGAAAATAGCTGGAGAATTCCGGAGCACTTTACCAAGGAGTGGGTGGCGGATTTGGAATGCAATAAGGAGAAGCCGGATGACCAGTTTAAGCCTTACGGCGCCACACCCGGCCACGGCATCGAATGGTCCAGGCTGATTGTACAATGGGCGCTTTCTGCTTTCAAAGATGATAAAGAAGGTGGGGCAAAGTATATTGAGTCAGCGGAGAACCTTTATAACAGAGCGATTGAAGATGCATGGAATGTGGACGGTGCACCGGGAATTGTATATACCACGGACTGGAACGGAAAACCGGTGGTTCATGACAGAATGCATTGGACTTTGGCAGAGGCCATCAATACTTCCGCAGTGCTCTGGCATGTGACCGGAAAAGAAAAATATGCCGGGGATTATGCCGGATTTATGCAGTATCTGGATGAAAAAGTGCTGGATCATGTACATGGTTCCTGGTTCCATCAGCTGGATCGGAACAATCAATTGATGGGAACGGTATGGCCGGGTAAACCCGACCTGTATCATGCAGTACAGGCAACCTTGATTCCGCTTTATACAGCGGATTTGTCTATCGCGCCTGCGGTAAAGGGAGACAAGAGGGTTTAAGGAAGGAAATTGGAGGGCCTGGATAGGCCGTACATCGTACATTGCAGATACGTAGATGCAGAGTCGATAGGCATGGGGGAAGCCGTTGCTTATCGGCTCTGTTTTTCTGTCCTATTTTATGATTCTATCGCTTTTTATTGGAGTTGGCCGCAGATTATTGCCTGGGAAATCAACGGATAGTATGATAGGAATAAGAAATGCGGCGGCTTATATGGACTGATTCGGGTGTCAAAGAAAGGGGCGATAATAGGATGGAACAGATTTTACAGACACGGAACGTACCTGTTACGGGTGAGTATGATGTAGTGGTTTGCGGCGGCGGACCGGGCGGATGGATAGCGGCAGTGGCGGCGGCCCGGATGGGGGCCCGTACCGCATTGATAGAGCGCTATGGATTTGTAGGAGGGATGGCTACTGCCGGTTTGGTAGTGCCTATCAGCGTATTCACTTATAATGAAAAATTAGTGTGCGGCGGGATTCCCTGGGAGTTTGTACAGCGTATGGTTGAAGCGGACGGTGCAGAAGTGGAGCACCCTCTGGGCAATATCTCCCATGACCCGGAATGCTACAAGCTGATTGCCCAGCGTATGCTGCTGGAAAGCGGGGCAGAACTCCGTTTCCATAGTTATCTGACAGGATGTATAAAGGAAGAAGGACGGATTACCCATGCGATTGTAGATACGAAAAGCGGTCCCCAGGCATTAAAGGCAAAATATATTATCGACAGCACCGGTGACGGTGACTTGTGTGCTATGGCAGGCGTGCCTATGCAGGAGCAGGCACAGCCCTTGCAGCCGCCGTCTTTGTGCTTTTGCCTTGGGGGAATCAATACGGATGAGCTGGAACTGATTCACCATGAAAAACAGGGTCTGAATTATCATAATCTGAGAATTCAGGAAAAACTTCATGAATTGGAAGCAAGCGAAGAGGTGCCTATGTTTGGCGGGCCGTGGTTTTGCAGTATCCATAGGCCTGGACGGGTGATGGTGAATATGACCAGGACAAAGGCGGATATGCTTGACCCGATGCAGGCTACCGATGCGGAATGCCGCCTGCGGGAAGATGTACATCGGTTTGTGGCTTTGCTGAAAAAGCATATCCCGGACTTTAAAGACGCTTACCTCATTTCCACTGCAATGCAGACAGGCGTGAGGGAAACGAGGCATGTGAAGGGAGTACATGTACTTACAGGGGAAGAATATGTAAACGGCGTTTGCTTTGAAGATGCCATAGGGAGGGGCGCGCATCCTGTGGATATTCATGCGGCCGGGGATACGAGCCAGAAGGTGATATTTTTGAAGGAAGCCGCCTATATCCCATATCGTTCGTTGATTGTGGAGGGCTTCGATAATTTATTGGTAGCTGGCCGGTGCTTTTCGGCAGACCAGGTGGCATCCGCATCGGTACGGGTACAGGCGTCCATCATGGGGCTGGGGCAGGCCGCTGGCTGTGCCGCTGCAAAGTGCGCTGCGGATGGGGTGAGTGTGCATATGGTGGATGTATCTGGAGTCCGGGACGTGCTGCGCGGATGGGGTGCCGTAATATAAAATATGGTGCAGAAATGTAAAGATCGAAAGTTGGAAATTTCTAATCTCAAGTTTGTGTCTGCGCGGCATGCACAAACTTGCCATGGGCAAGGCCTTGGCAACGCCGGGCTGGAAAAGACGCGCAGAAATGGAGTGAAAAATGAAAGAATGGAAATATGAGAAGAGTGTGCCGGTAATAGGCAGTTATGATGTGGTGGTAGCGGGGGCAGGGCCGGCGGGAATCTGTGCGGCGGTGGCGGCAGCCCGCAGCGGAGTAAATGTGGCGCTGGTAGAAAGGTATGGTGTGCTGGGAGGCAATTTAACGGCCGGATATGTAGGGCCGATTCTGGGTATGGTAGGTAAGGGAACGATGCGGGATGAGGTAATGGACTTACTTGGCGTGCCGGATAATGACATGATTGGCGAGACAGGCGTAGCCCACGATATGGAAAAGGCAAAACGGGTGCTGGCGGAGTTTGTGGCCCGTGAGAAAATCGATGTATTTTTACAGACTCCGATTGTGGATGGAATAGTAGAGGATATGTCATTAAAAGGCTTGATGGTTATGACAAAAGAAGGTATGCGCATCATAGAGGGCAAGGTGACAGTAGATGCTACAGGGGACGGGGATGTGGCTCATTTTGCCGGGGCACCGGTGGAGAAGGGGCGAGAGGATGGGCTGATGCAGCCGGTGACTTTGGAATTTACCCTGGAAGGTGTGGATGAGAGCCAGGCGATAACCTGCATCGGAGATGTGGACGATGTGAAATTGAATGGCGAGCGCTTTTTGGATTACTGCGCCCGCTGTGCAAGACAAGGGCTGCTTCCGAAAAATCTGGCAGCGGTGCGTCTGCACCCTACGGTACGGCCTGGCCAGCGTCAGGTAAATACCACGCAGTATAACGGTGCAGATGCAACCCGTGTGCAGGATTTGTTTGCGGCGGAAGTGGAACTGCGCAGGCAGATAGAAATTCTTGTGAAATTTTTCAGGGAAAACCTTCCCGGTTATGAAAAGTGCTGGTGTATGGCCAGCGGGGATACCCTGGGGGTGCGCGAGACACGGCGTGTGCAGGGGGAATATGTGATTACGGCAAAGGAGCTGGCTGCCGGTAAACGGTTTTGGGATGTAGTGGTGCATAAAGCGGAATTTATCGTAGATATCCATAACCCGGCAGGTGCAGGGCAGGCAGAGGATAAAATACAATATGTAGTACCTTATGACTTGCCATATCGCTGTTTTGTTCCGCTTAAAGTAGAAAACCTGCTTACAGCAGGACGTTGTATTTCGGGCACACACCGGGCGCATGCTTCATACCGGGTGATGTCTATCTGTATGGCCATGGGAGAAGCGGCAGGCACAGCGGCCGCTCTGTGCATAAAGGAAGGGTGTACACCCCGCAGCCTGGAAGTGAAGAAACTGCAGGATGTATTGACGGAAAAAGGGGTAGACTTATTTAGTGAATAAATTAATGAAAAGTTCGATTTGAGAAAGGGTACGGTATAGTATAGGGTGTATAAAGCGATAATTGCTGATGATGAAGAAATGGTACGCCGTGGGTTAGTGAACCATTTTGACTGGAAAGGCCACGGAATTGAAGTGGCAGGAGTATTTGGCGATGGGGCTTCCGCTTTGGAATTTGTCCGGGAAAATAAAGTGGATATTATAGTAACGGATGTCCGCATGGCTCGTATGGACGGCATAACATTGGCAAAGAATGTCCTGGACTTTAGCCCGGATGTAAAAATTGTGTTTATCAGCGGATACGCGGATGTAGATTATTTGAAAGATGCGCTGAAAATGAAGGCTGTGGATTATATTTTAAAATCCATTGATATCGATGAACTGGATACGGTAATTACGAAAGTGGTAGGAATGTTGGAGCGGCAGCAGTCGGAATCGGCAGCCGTGGACGGCATGCGCCGCCGGCTGGAACAGAGCATGCCTTTGCTGCGCCGGCAAAGGCTGTGCTCCCTTTTACAGGATAGTGACGAGAGCGAGGAGGAAATACAGCAAAGTATTGAATTTCTGGATATTCCCTTGAATAGCCGGAGCGCTTACGCGGCGCTTGTATTAAGGCTTCAGCCCAAATCCAAATGGCTGGCAGTAGGAAATATGCAGGAAAAGGAGTGCATTAATTTCGATTTGGCAATTGAAGCTTTATTCGGGCGTGTGCTGGCAGAATGGGGTGTAAAATGCTTTTTTAAAGAACACTCTTTTGAGTATATCGCGCTTTTGGATATGGAACGGGAGGAAAACAGAAGCGAATCCAATATTTCGCAATATTTGCAGCAGCGTATGTGGGATGAGATGAATCTGGAGGTGATGGTTGGAATCAGTGAGCCGTTCCAGGGGCTTCGGAGTATACATGCCGCGTACCTTCGCGCCTGCGAGAGGATTAGCCAGGGGTATTTTGCTCCTGCGGGAAGCGAATCAGGAATTTTGGCCGGACAGAGGACGGTATTGGCAGGGGATTTGGGGGGCGGTTATTCCGACAGCGCTGACGGAATGGTTTCCTGCCTGCAAGGCGTAAGCCATGGCAATAGCTATATGCTGCGGGAACAGGCGGAAAAAGAAATTTGTGAAAGCATATTAAACGGTGACATTTCTGTGATACGCAGTGCCTTAAAACGCGCTGTAGCCGGTTTGCGCATGCTGCCCCAGGAAGAGGAACAACAGAATTTTATGGTGTATCTGCTGTTTTTGCCTACCTCTCTTATGGAAAATATACAGGCAGAAAATATGGGGCCTTATACTTCTTACAGGAAGCTTATGGCCGGTTTTCTTCAATGCCGCGGACTGGGTGAGCAGGAGGCTATGCTGGCTTCCGTGTACGAAGAACTGGCAAAACATTTGCAGAGGATAAGGGCGCCCCGTTCCAATACTGCGATTAAGCGTGTCCAGGAAATTATAGCGGCCCAGTATATGGAGCAGCTGTCCGTGGCCAGTTTGGCTGAGGCGGTGTACCTTACGCCCACATATCTTTGTGTTCTGTTTAAACAAGTCACAGGAAAAACAATTAATGAGTATATTACCCAGGAACGAATGAATAAGGCGAAAGAATTTTTATCCCAAACGAATATTCGTTTGTACGATGTATGCTATAGGGTAGGTTATTTTTCGCCCAGTTACTTCTCTCGTATATTTAAAAAATATACAGGACAGACGCCGGGGGAATACCGTGAGAAGATTATGCTTAATTCCCGGCCGGAGAGGGGGTAAAGGAATCTATGAAGTCTTCCGGAAATGTGCATGCGGCACGGGAGGATAATAGCGGCAGCAGCCGGGTAAGGCTGAAGCGTACCCGGAACGCTGTGCGCTTTTTAATGCTGCTTTTATTAGTGGCAGCTTTTGGCCTGCTTACATTGGCGGTGCTTTATTATACCCGCAATACAATGGAGGCAATGGAGATGGAACTTTGCCAGAAAATGCAGGTATCGGTGGAGCAGACGCGCAGCAATATGGATTACCGGTTTCTGCAGACGGCGGAAGATGCTTCCACATTGATGGGAACTCTGTACCCTTATTTGAATTCGGATGCGGATACGGAAGAACAGCTGCAGGAATATGCCAGGATATGCCGGGCTTTGATAGAAAATCTGGATAAAAATATGATTTCCAGCCTGCGGCTGTATGTGCCGGATAATAAGATATACAGCGGCCAGCAGACGGAACAGTATTCTCTGCGTTCTTTATGCGAACTGGAAAATGAAGAAGTGCTCAGTCACAAGGGCGGAGTTTATTGGATGGAACCTCATACTGTAAAACTGGGCATGGCTTCGCCCGTGCCGGTGATTTCCTGCGGCCTGGCTTTGAAAAGCCAGGCAAACTATGATAAATGGGCAGGAGTGCTGTTTGTAGATTTGGATATATCCCAGTTTCAGGAAATATTTGCTTCTGCCGGTGATGGTACGTGCCTTGTGGACGGAACAGGGAAAATCCTTATGGATGTGAACGGCATCTACGCAGGGCAAGGCGGGTTTACAGAAACGCAGATGGAACAAATAAAAACAGAGGAATCCGGTTATCTCACAGATGAAAACAGTATAATCGCGTTTAGCCGCCTGAAGATACGGGATTGGTATATCGTGGCATCTATGGCGCGCCATCAGGTGCAAAGTGAAAATATCGGTACTGTCAATACAATAATAGCTATGTGGGCGGTGGCCTGCCTGGCTTTGTTTATCATTGCCTTCACAGCCGGTTACAGCCTGATTTTAAACCATACGGTTCATAATATAAATACGGCAATCCGCACATTGGAAATGGATGATGCGGGCGGCCAGGCGAGGAGTTCTTCCGGGCGGTGGGGCAAAGCCTTATTTGCATCGTTGGAATATGATACCGAGCAGATACTGCGCTCAGTGGCCGATATTGTGGAGGCCCGCTACAAGGATAAACTGGCGATATCCGAATACCAGATGGAATCGCTGCAGGAGCAGATTAAACCGCATTTCCTATATAACACATTGGATGCCATCAAATGGATGATTTTGGATGAAAAGCAGGATGACAGCGTATGGATGGTAAATGCCCTGTCCAAATATTTGAGGATGAGCATTAATGTGGGGGAAATGATTGTACCTTTGTCGGAAGAACTGACATTGACAAATACTTATTTAGGCATTATGCAAAAAAGGTTTTCCCATCATTTTGAAGTGGAATACGAGTTGGACGAAAGTGTAATGGACTATCTGATCCCTAAGCTTTCCCTGCAGCCTTTGGTGGAAAACGCGCTGCTGCATGGTATTTTATACTGCGATAAGGAAGATAAACGCCTGACTATCCGTACATGGCGCTCCGGCCAGTTCTTTGGAATAGAAATTGAGGATAACGGCAATGGCATGCCCGAAGAGGATGCCCGCCGCTTAAGCGAAATGAATGTTCATGTGGGAGGCAGCTATGGTGTGGCCAATGTGCACAAGCGCCTGGATATTTTTGGGCACGGAAAACTAAAGTTTGGCATCGTTTCCCATAGGGGGGAAGGAACCTGCGTAACAATAGAACTGCCTATTAAACGGGATGGAATGTAATATATTTTCAATATTCTGTACAATTGGACAAGAAAACAAAAATATGGATTATTTACGCCAAATTGATTGATAGTTTAAAATAAAAATATAAAATAATCCGGGAATTGTTTCCGGAAAACAAAAGGAAGGAGTGAGGTTCAAATGAAAGCGTTAGCAAAATCTTCCGCAGCAGTTTCCGGAAAAAAGGGATGGAAATATGAAGTACGCAGTTTCTTTACATATGTAAAACGTCACCCAGCGATGTATCTTATGTTGATGCCAGGGCTGTTTTTCATGATCATCTACAAGTTTGTGCCGCTGTATGGTATTTTGATTGCTTTTAAAGATTACAACATTTTTCTGGGGGATAATCCCATAGATGCGATTGCCAAGAGCGATTGGGTGGGGTTTGAGCATTTTCATCGGTTGTTTTCCAGCTCCCAGTTTATGAAGGTGCTTTCCAATACGCTGATTATCAATGGACTGAAAATTGTATGGCTGTTTCCGCTTCCGATTATTTGTGCGATTTTGTTGAATGAGATTCGGAAGGTTACCTTTCGGAAATTTGCCCAGACGGCGATTTATATGCCCTACTTTTTTTCCTGGGTAGTCATTTTCGGCATTTTTTATTCCCTATTTGGCTCTTATGGTACGGTAAATACGGTTATTACCGCGCTGGGTGGCTCCCGGGTGGGTTTTTTTACGGATACAAGAGTGTTCCGCAGCGTGCTGGTATTTACGGAAGGCTGGAAGGAAGTGGGTTATAATACGGTGATTTATCTGGCCGCGATTACAGGCATTGATATGACGCTGTATGAAGCCGCCCGGGTGGACGGGGCCGGAAAGCTGCGCCAGATTTGGCATATCACCATGCCGGGGCTGCTCCCTACTATCGTGTTAATGTTAATTCTTAAGGTGGGGCATATCCTGGAAACCGGTTTTGAACAGGTGCTGGTATTTTACAACCCCGGCGTGTACGATGTGGCGGATATTATTCAGACATATGTTTACCGGCTGGGGATGGGCCAGATGGATTTCCCGTTGTCCACGGCGCTTGGCCTGTTTAATTCGGTAGTGGCCTTTGTACTTATTGTAGGCGCCAATACGGTCAGCCGTAAGCTGTTAGGCCGGAGCATCTGGTGAAAGGGGGGTATGGATGGAAAAGATAAAAGAAAGAAGTTCTTATCAAAAGAAACGTGCTTTTGCCAGAAGGAGAATGCCCGCATCCACAGGAGAAAAATGTATGTCCGTATTCGCATATACGGTTATGGGCCTGTTAAGCCTTATTGCAATCCTGCCCTGCCTGCATGTAATCAGTAAAGCCATAAGCAGCGGGCCGGAGGTTACGGCGGGGAATATTTATTTCTGGCCGGTGGGTTTCCAGCTGGAAACGGTAAAATATGTGCTTACGAAAACGGCGTTTCCCACGGCGCTGAAAAACTCCCTGATTGTTACGGGCTTCGGTACGCTGATTAGTATGTTAACAACGATTACCACGGCTTATCCCCTTTCCAAGCCGGATTTTAAGGGGCGCAAAGTAATTACATTGCTGTATGTGATTAGCATGGTATTTTTTGGCGGTATGATTCCGGCCTACATGGTAGTGCGCAGTCTGGGGATTCTGGATACTTATGCTGCCTGCATACTGCCCTTTGCAATCGTACAGTTCAATATGTTTATCGTAAAAAATTACTTTGAAAGCCTGCCGGAGAGCATAGAAGAGTCCGCCCGTGTGGACGGGGCCGGGGATATGCGTATTTTGGTATCCATCGTCTGCCCTATGTCAAAACCGGTAATCGCAACGGTAAGTTTGCTGTATGCCATTAATTACTGGAATAATTATTTCCATGCGATGATGTATACAAAGTCGCCGGATATGAATACGCTGCAGGTGTACTTGTATAACATTATAAGCAACAGCCAGGATTTTGTGGAAAATCTGGCCAGCGGCAATTTTATGATTAACATAACTTCGGAAGGAATGGTGGCCGCGGCAGTTACCATATCGCTGCTACCTATGATTATTTTATATCCTTTTGTATCCAGGTTTATGATTCAGGGTATTACTATCGGATCGGTGAAAGGGTAGAAAAAGTGCAAACTGTTACAACAACAAGGCAAGTTTGTGTCCGTGCGGCATCCGCAAACTTGATAAGCCAATATGGCTTTGAACACAAAAAGCTGCGCAGAAAGAGGGAAAATGAAAAAGATGAAAAAAATGAAACAACTATGTTCGATTTTGCTGGTGATGGCAATGCTGGTTATGTGTATTTCTGCATGCGGAAGCAAACCGGAAAGCGGTAATGAGGAAGGGTCTTCCCCGGCATCGGAGAATGTGGAGACGGCGGCAGGGGAAGGGGAAAGTGCAGCCCCGGCGGAGAGTGGAGGCGAGAAGGCGGATGTGCCCCCGTTAAAAGGGCCGGGTAATGTTACGTTAAAACGTCTGGGCTACAATGTGGCCTGGGACCCAACCAGCGACCTTATGGTGGATGTGCTCAAAGAGTCTACGGGATATGATGTGGAATATTTTATTTTACCGGCCGAAAACGCAGATGAGAAGCTGGTAATGGAGGTTTCCGGCGGCGCTGATTACGATATTATCCAGTGTTCCCCGAACCAGTTCCAGACATTGATGGGGCAGGGGGCTTTGGTTCCGTTAAACGATTTGCTGGAAGCTTACGGGCCGAATATCCTGGCCGGTGTAACGGAAGAATCCTGGCGTGCCTGCTCGGATGAAGATGGGAACATTTACGGCATTCCCTACAAATACCCTTATGCTCAGGAGATTGCTTCCTTTATGGCCTGCCGCTGGGATATGATGCAGGAGGCAGGGATTGATGCTATGCCTGCTACCATCGATGAGTTTTACGATTGCCTGGTAACGTTGAAGGAATATTATGGGGATGAATATATTATTTTCTCCGGCCCGTACCGTGCACCGTCGGAAGGCAACGGAACATGGATATTCCCCAGAGTCATCGCGGCAGCTTTCGGTATTTATAATGACTGGATGGTGGACGAGAACGGTAAGGTATACTATATGACAGAGGCGGAAGGCTTCACCGATATGATTGAGTTTTTGACAAAATGCAGCAACGAGGGATTGCTGGACCCGGACTGGGCGGTAAATACATCCACTACGGTTTGTGAAAAATTTGCCGGAGGCAAAGCAATTATTGTGCAGATGAACCGTAACGGATTGGGGACTACAGTGCCAGCTATGCTGGAAACTCTTGATATCGGCTATGAGGATTTGAACTATGTGAATGCGTTAAAAGGCTCGGACGGAACATGTAAATACATGCGTACAGAAGCGATTAACTTTGTCACGGTTGTCCTGCGCAGTTCGGAAAATGCGGCTGATGCGATAAACTGGATTGATTTGAAGCAGCAGGAGCAGCTGTTCCTTAATATCGGCGTAGAGGGAACTCACTTTAATTATGATGAAAATGATGGCAGCATCCTTCCTATCAATCCGATTTTTTCGGATGAAAGGGGTAATTCCTATTGGTATCTGGATTCTACCAATGAAGAGGAATTCTCCACCCAATGGCCGGCCCGTATCCGTAAATCTCAGGCACAGTGGGAAGGCTTTGAAGCGACCACTTTATATGCCAACGAGCATATGCCGGAAATTTTCGTAAATAATGACTTTGCATTTAAACCGGCTACGGAGAAATATTCCAAATATAATACCGCATTGTTCAGCAGCCTGAATGATTATATCCTGCAGATTATGGCGGGAACAAAGACCCTGGACGATTTGGGCTCCTTCCAGTCCGACTGGGCGGCGGCAGGCGGGGATGAAGTCCGCGAAGAACTACAGGCTTGGTATACCAGCTTTTACAACTAAAAACAGCAAGAGCTCGGACAGCACCCAGAGAATTTACGGACACAGAAAGCGGCCGGAAATTGCTCTGCGAGAAGAAAGTGCTGGGAGGGCAGGTTCTAAGGAATCCACCAGGCTTCGCCTGATACCCCTTAGGACAATGCTTGCGGAACCGGAATAAGGAGATTAGGATGGATAAAAGACCGAATATTTTATGGCTTTGTACCGACCAACAGCGGTGGGATACCATACATGCCCTCGGTAACCCATATATAGATACTCCCAATCTGGATAAACTGTGCAGTCAGGGCGTTGCGTTTACCAACGCCTACTGCCAGAATCCGATTTGTACGCCCAGCCGGGCCAGTTTCCTTACCGGGCGTTACCCGTCTTCGATTAATGCCAATATCAACGGCGCCTGCAATTTGCCGGAGCATTGTACGCTGATATCGAAGCGGCTGGCCGATGCGGGTTATGAATGCGGCTTAATCGGGAAACTGCATATTACTTCCGCCTGGGATGATTATGAGGAGCGGATGGATGACGGGTATTCCTATTTTTGCTATAACCTGGCATCCGGCCATCATTTGAGAAGCCCTAAGAATCCCTATGTGAAATGGCTGGCGGAAAAAGGGGTGGATTGGCAGGATATTTTTACTACCGATGAAAAGCATGATTACCACTGGTACCGGGAAGATGCGCCGGTGGAATTGCGCCAGACTGCATGGCTGGCGGAAAAGGCCATAGATTTTATGAAGGAGCGGAAGGATTCGGACAAACCGTGGCTGTTATCGGTGAACTGTTATGACCCTCATCCGCCTTATGATGCACCGCTTCATCTGGTGAATAAATATCTGGACAGGAAACTGCCTGACCCTATTTATAGCGATGGGGATTTGGAACTGAATGATAAATTGAAAGATTTCTTTTTCCAGAGCGCGGCACATCCGGTGGATGATAAGGCGAGAAGGAACAAAGCATCTTATTATGGAATGATAGAGTTAATTGATAAGCATTACGGGCGTATTATAGATGCATTGGATGAACTGGGAATCCGGGAGGATACGCTGATTATTTATAATTCTGACCATGGGGAAATGCTGGGTGACCATGGGCTGACCCATAAGGGCTGCCGGTTCTATGAGGGATTAGTGCACATTCCCCTGATTATGTCCATGCCGGGAAGCATCAGGCAGGGGATACAGTATGAGGGGCTGGCGGAGGAAACGGATATTGTGCCTACGATTGCCCAGCTATGTGGGATTGAGGCCGGGGATACCCATGGGAGGTCATTAGTGCCCGTGCTTAGGGGTGAACCCGATGAGAAACCGCGGAAGTTCGTTCGTACCGAGTACTATGATACCCTGGAATTGGATATGTGCTACGACGGGCTCAGAGAGCCGGGCGAGGCGGAGGTTGGCGATGGGGTAGACAGTTCCTATGCCACCATGTATTTTGACGGAAGGTATAAGCTGTGCGTTTATCATGGCAGCGAGTTTGGGGAACTGTATGATTTGAAAACTGACCCGGAGGAGCGGAAGAACCTTTGGTATGAGAAGGAATATCAGGGGGTTAAGAATGCGCTGGTGCTGGATTCCTTTGGGGCAACGGTGAAGTTCTCCAGGCCGGGACAGAGCAGGCGGGGGAGATATTGAGAGATGTATTGTAAACGGGTATAGCGGTTAGGGGTGAAAAGCCAGGAATCCGGGCAGGGATCAAGGGCTTTGCTGCGGGATTTCCGGCTTTGTTTCTTTATAGGATTCCGGTGTCAAAAGCCTTGGCTGCGGAGTGCGCCTGGCTTTTGACACCAGAACCTTTTATAGAAAACTGTATCATAAGACATATTCCTTTTTATCCTTTGGCAGCATAGAAAAATCAACGAACGTAATCTATGTGCAAATACCGGTTTTTCAGTTCATAATCTGCATCCAATAATAAATTACTGAAAAACATTTCCAGGTATTTTGTTGTTGCATGAATTCCATTTCTTATATCGTTATAATTGGCCCTGACCAGCGCATTCCTGAAATACCAGGAATGCTGTTTAAATGCATCATTATTTGCCTTTAATCCTAGTGTATCCATATATTTAATAATGAATACTGCAGTGGCTCTTGTATTACCCTCACAGAAGGGATGGATTTGCCAGATATCGGATGTAAACTTAGCAAGGTGCTGTATGGATTCCTGGAGATTCAAGCCTTTGTAGGAGAACTGTTTTTCCGTGTTAAAATCATAATCTAAGGTATCTTTTATACTATCCCACGAAGTATAAATAACCGTGTTGCCGTTCAATACCCATTCTTTTTTTGTGATATTATAAGTCCTGATTTTGCCGGCATGGGCAAAC
The DNA here is from genome assembly GCA_011958945.1 of Lachnospiraceae bacterium. Lineage (GTDB taxonomy): Bacteria > Bacillota > Clostridia > Lachnospirales > Lachnospiraceae > Kineothrix. Next base: position 16,518 of record BLLT01000031.1, read on the forward strand.
ACATTTTCAAAAAGGCGGCGGTGAATTGCCATCCACTCTATTGGTGAAAAGTGAAATGTTTTTTCGCCAAGAAGCCCGGCAATCCTTGTTGAGACGATATCAGCTTCTTTTGTGCCATTTTCGATTTCCTTCCGTTTGGTGGCCTGCTCATAATAATTCTGAATTCTTGTCTGAGCCTCATCAATGCTGATATTGCCTTCAATGTGCTCTTTTGCAGTATCCAGAAGGTAGGGGGAGGTCTCCAGGCCATCTACCTGCTGCAGGCCAATGGCAATCTGCCACGCTTCGCTTTTCGCAGTTTTTTGCGGTTCGCCCTGACGGATATATTCATCGAGTTTGAATTTCCAGTTCGTTTCTTTTGGCATGTGTCCTCCTTGTTTTTTATAGAATCTCTACTTTGCATAGATGTTCTTTCGTTTTTTTTGTTATATCCGATTCCCACGGCAAGGATTCGGCTAGTGCATCTGGGTTTACCCCTAATTTTCCCAAGAAACGTTATTGTTCTATCTTAGCATAAAGGTTATGATGCGGCAAGGCTGACGTGATTTCCGGCTGTACTCTTTGCACTTCATAAGATAATACAGCCGGGTTTTTATACAATATCATTCCCCCAAATAAACATTCTGTTCTCTTAGCTTTTGCCGAAGTTCTTCCGGATTGATATCTGCCGGATTCTTCCCCTGTTGGAGAGCCATTGCCGCTGCAGTTCCGGCCGCCTGTCCAAAGGCAATACAGCAGGGAATCATGCGGATAGAAGAAAAGGCAGTTTCGTCCGCAGAAATGCTCCTCCCTGCCACCAGGAGATTTTCGGTCTTTTCCGGCACAAGGCAGGCAAAGGGCACACCATAATAGGGCTTGTCTTCAAGCACATAGTAACTGCCGCCTTCGTCTTTTTCGTTGTGCATGTCAATGGAAGTTCCGAGTACGGCAATGGAGTCTTCCCGTACGCGCCCGGACAGCACATCCTCGCCGGTCAGACAGTATTTCCCTTTGATATGCCGGGTTTCCCTTAAGCCAAGCGTGGCAGCATCTCCCATGAACACGGCATTTTCAAAGCCTGGCGCATATTTTTTCAAGAAGGAAAAAATGTGGGCCGTCTGTGCCATACCCTCTATTTCCCCTCTGGTAAGTTCGTCCGGGTTGGTTCCATCCAGATGAAGGAGACGGCTTACGTTCATCCGATATTCTCCTTTGGTAAGCCCCTCAAAGAGGCATACTTCGCCCCGGGGAATCCCCCACTCTTCCTTTTTATCCCGTATCAGCCAGCTAAAAGGCCCATAAAAGGGACGGATTTCATCCCTATGCTCTTTGATATGGACATCCAGTTTTTGGGAATCCACATTATACACCCTGAAAAATAATGTTGCTGACTGCATTTCTCCTTTTCCATTGCCAAGAAGGAAATCCTCTCCTGAGGATACTGCCACGTCTCCATCTCCGGTGCAGTCGATGACTTGTTTGGCCCGTATCAGGGAAAGCCCCGTTTTGTTATGGATTACAACTCCTGTTATCCGGCCTTCTTCTTTCAAAACATCCACAAAAGAAGTATGGAGCAGAATATCAGCCCCTGCCTCCTTTAGCATAGCGGCAGCTTCCCTTTTCAGGCATTCGTGGTCAAAAGGGCCTACATGGTTGTGGCCGATTTTATACCATCCGGAATAAGAACATTCAGGCCCTATATCATCCGGGTGGATGGCACCGCCTTTTTCTGCCATGCGTTCCACTAACTCTTCAAAGACCCCTTTAATAATCTGCTTTTTGCCCTGTGCATCATAGCAGGTCATAAACGGCCCTACCAATCCGATGGTGGCCATGCCCCCTACACAGCCTGCCTGGTCAAAGATCAGGGTTTTGGCACCTGCACGGGCAGCACAGACTGCCGCTCCGATTCCGGCAGGCCCTGCACCTGCCACTACTACGTCCACATCTTTGTATAAGGGGATTTCTTTGCTGTATCTAATAGTTTCTTTTTCCATAGAAAGACCTCCGTTTCTATAATTATTGTATCAAATGGTCTATTTCACAGTAAATATTGCATACTTCTGTTTTGTTGCCCTATCTTTTTCTTTTTTCGAAGTTGCAGTATGGGGATTAGTTTCTTTTAAGCTGATAGGCTTAAAAAATGACAGGGCAGAAACCGCTTTTGAGATTCTTGCCCTGCTTTTGACACTTGGACTATTTAAAAGAATTAGTTAAAATGTATACTTTTTACTATAATTGTTCAGCAATAAATTTTAACTGATTTTTACATTTATCCACAGATTTATTGACGCTTACCCTTACTCTGTCGATTACTTTTGTCTCTCCTTCCTGCAATAGATCCATAGGCTTTGATTCAATGGAGGAAATACGTCCAGATCCTAGAAAATCATCAAGCATAAATAAATGATTTTCGGGGTTAGCTGTTGATAACAGTGTTCTGTGCTTTGAAATAATGTCATAAACTTTATTTAAATAAACCTTAGTTTGCTGGTTAGGTTCATTTCTGGCGCCGGCTACTGTAGACCATCCACAATGTGTCAGTACTACCATTTGTATTTTTGGAATGTTCATGTCATTCTCTGGTAAATACTTTCGGAACTCGCTTTGGGGGTTGCTTAAGGTGTTGATAAGTAATTCTAATGACTTAATTGACTGCTGGTCTGTTCGAACCGGAATTATAAGTGCATCAGCCGCATACCAGGCAAGTTGTGTAGCACCTGCAAAAAAAGGTGAAGTGTCTATTAAACACTTATCCAGACTGTTTTCGTTTAGTTCCCGTTCAATCTCCTTTTTTAACGAATACAGAATACTTTTTAATGCTTGTTCTTTCTGGGCATGCTGTAATCCGGCCGTTTGGTTAATCGCTGTAATTAATTGTGACGGTAATAAATATAATTCTTCCGAAGACGGAATATAATAATTGTTTTTCTGTTCAAAAAAATGGTTTGTAGCACCAATGTAAGCAGATACTCTTGTTGCTTTACCTAATCCAGGTACTAAATAAGGTAATAACATGTCCTTCACATTAGTCTGCTGCCCGGCATAATAATTATTATCATAAAAATACGATAAATTTCCCTGAGGGCAAGTGTCTACAGCCAGTAAATTGTCAACTAAATAACTTAAGTTGAAAGATAGTGTTGTTTTACCAATACCTCCTCTTAGATTGCACATGGCATAAATTTTTTGCTTGGGCAAATCAATAGCATCTGCTTCATTATTTGCAATGGCATATTGTCTATTTATTATGGTTTTAATCGACATGTTAAATCCTCCTTTCTTACAATTAGTTTTACATATAATTGCATTATAGGTAAAACTAATTATATTATACGTATTCTTCGGCTAATGTCAATACATAAACACGTAATTTATATAATGTCGGAGTTTATGGCATTAATCTCGTTAAAATATAGATAATAAATATTAATCTAATTATACTTAAGAATTAATTTTTATGCTATTGAAGGCTGGCTGGAAAGACTCTATAATAAGCAGTAAATGAGAGAAACGGAAATCATTGTTAATGTGCAATTACGAAAGCGGCCAGAATAAAGTGGGGGAAGATGAAGAAGAGTGAAATAGTTTTTCGTATTATGACAATAAGTGCAGTTCTTTTAGCCACAGGGGCTATTTTATGCCTTGGGCTTCTGGAACACGGCAGGACGGTGCGGAAGGAAGAGGAAATGGAGCGCATAGCCGAACTGCCGGTAAAGATGGAATCCTGTCTGATTGACGAAGAAAGCGGGGAGACGGTAATAAAGGCATGGGCGGATGAAATCCCGGAGAGCGATGATGAATATTTTTACCTGTTTGCGCTGCGCCCTTATGAGGAGGGTATTGGGAATAATAAAACCTATCTGATGGGGGAACGGAAGGGAAAGGAGATAGAGTTCTGTTTAAAGACAGGGGTATTTGATAAATTTGTGGTGGGAGTGAAGGACGGCGGGTCTTACAGGGAGGTGAGCGCCCCTCATTATATTACTAACCCGGGGGCTATGGCTGTTTTTACTTCCAATGGGGAAAAGCCTTCCGGTAAAAAGGGGCTGCTGATTGACCCGGATAAACTGATGTCGGAGGAACTGGACGAACTGGGGATAAAGCATGCGGCCTATAACATCCCTGTTTCCAGGATATTGGGCCATCTTGAGGAAGACGAGTATTCGGCGATTCATTATACATACAACGGAAATGAGTATGTTTTCAATGGGCGGGTGATGGCGGAGTATGATTTGATTTTTCGCACATTGACCGAAAAAGGGATAGAGATTACGGCCATTATTTTAAACGATGTTTCCCTGGATTATCCCTGGCTGATTCATCCGCTGGCCCGCGAGGGCATTGGAAAACCGCCTTATTATGCGTTTAATGGAAGCGATGAGACGGGGGCGGAGTACCTGGCGGCTATCGGAACTTTTCTGACGGAAAGGTACTCAGGCCGGATGAACGGGCGCGGGGTGGTGGCCAACTGGGTCATCGGCAATGAAATTAATGCGCGGAAAGAATGGAATTATATGAAGCACGTGGATTTGGAATTGTATGTGCGGGAGTATGTAAGGGCCTTCAGAATCTTTTATAATGGGGTGAAAAGTGTAAACAAGGCCTGCGGGGTTTATATTTCCCTGGACAACCAGTGGAACAGGATAAACGTGCTGACCCAAAGCTATAGGGGGAAGGACGTTCTGGATGAGTTTAACCGGCAGATAAAAGCGGAAGGCAATATCGACTGGGGGCTGGCCATTCATCCCTATAACAAGCCGCTGACCAGGGTGGATACATGGGGCTCTTCTATTTACGTAAAGGACAGGGTGGATACACCGGTGGTGTCCATGGCGAATATCCGCGTGGTTACGGAATATATGGAGCAGGAGGAATTTTTGACGGAGGATGGGGAAGTGCGCTCCATTATTATCAGCGAATTGGGGTATACTTCTTCCAAAGGGGAAGAGGAGCAGGCACAGGCTATTGTATATGCATACCGGATGGCGGAGGGCAATCCCCATATTGATTCCATTATATTTTCCAGACAGACGGATGCCAGGGAGGAAGTGGAGAGGCTGCGGCTGTATCAGGGGCTGAACCGGGCGGATGGCTCCCATAAATATGCGTATGAAGTTTTTCGGGATATGGATGGGGAGGGGATGGTACGTTGAATGTTCTTTGGATAATGGCCAGGGGAATCAGTTTTCAGGTGTAGCATGGTGGGGCAGGTTTCTCGACAGTGCTTTGCCTGCACGGTGTTTGGTTTTGCAGCTGAACAAAAAAGTGGGGTAGATTGGATTGCTCTGCATTGGAAAGTATGATATAGTGTCGATATGGAAGACCATGACGGCTGACGCTGTAAAGCGTTAAACAACTCACTGTCTGAGGGAAGCCAAGGCTGAATAGTTACTATAGGGCATAAAGATAGGGGACGCAGGATATGGCGAGGGTTATCGGTATTGGGCATGATGATTTTGGTACAGTCAGAGAGTCTCATAATTTTTATATTGATAAAACGAATTTCATACAGGAATGGTGGGAGTCAAATGATAAGGTGACATTAATTACACGTCCCCGGAGGTTTGGGAAGACTTTGAACATGAGCATGCTGGAGCATTTCTTTTCTGTTAAATATGCCGGGCGGAGTGATTTGTTCGAAGGGCTTTCTATTTGGCAGGGGGGATTTGCCGATGGGAAAATATATTCTTATGAAGAAAATGAATACCGTCAGATGCAGGGAACATGGCCTGTAATCTCGATAAGCTTTGCAAAGGTGAAAGAAACAACTTTTCGGAGTACCCAAAAAAGGATTTGCCAGATTATTACTGAATTGTATAATAAATTTGATTTTCTGGTTGAAAGCGGAAAATTGAACGAAAATGAAAAAGAGTTTTACTGGAAAGTTTCGGCTGATATGGAAGATTATGTCGCAGCAGATTCTTTGAACGCCTTATCCCATTTTCTGATGAAATATTATGGAAAAAAGGTAATAATCCTTTTGGATGAATATGATACTCCGATGCAGGAAGCATATGTAAATGGATATTGGAGGGAATTAGCAGATTTTATTAGAAATTTGTTTAACTCTACTTTTAAGACAAACCCATATTTGGAACGTGCTGTGATGACTGGAATTACGAGAACAAGCAAAGAATCTATACTTTCTGATTTGAATAATTTGGAGGTAGTGACAACGACATCAGAGAAGTATGAAGACTGTTTTGGCTTCACAGAAGAAGAAGTTTACGAAGCTTTGAAGGAATATGAATTAACAGGACAGGAACAGCAGATAAAAGATTGGTATGATGGTTTCTCTTTTGGAAAGAGAAAAGATATGTATAATCCGTGGTCCATTATTAGCTTTTTGAATGAGCGGAAAGTGGGGGTATATTGGGCAAATACAAGTTCTAATAGCCTAGTGGGAAAGTTAATACGGGAAGGGAATCCAGGCGTTAAAATAACTTTTGAGCATCTGCTGCAGGGTGAAAGTATTCAGGAAGAACTGGATGAACAGATTGTTTATGACCAGCTGGACGATGAAGAGCAGGCTATATGGAGTCTCCTTCTCGCCAGCGGTTATCTGAAAGTAAAAAACTACAGGGCATTTATGTCTGATTTTGGAGAATGGAAACAGGAATATGAATTAGGGCTGACTAATTTTGAAGTAAAGGTAATGTTCCGCAGGATGGTGCGGAAATGGTTTTCGGGTTCAACATCTGGCTACAATGACTTTATCAAGGCATTGATTGTTGGAGACTTAAAAGCGATGAATGTTTATATGAACAAAGTGACAATAGAGATGTTCAGTTTTTTTGACACGGGAAAAGGAGCCCTGGGGGATGAACCGGAACGTTTTTATCATGGATTTGTATTAGGCCTGATGACAGAACTGGCAGACAGATATGTACTTACATCCAATCGGGAAAGCGGTTTTGGGAGATATGATGTAATGCTGGAGCCCAGGAAACTGGTTGATGATGCGGTTATTCTTGAATTTAAAGTGCAGGACAAAGAGGAAGAAGCAGAATTGTCCGATACGGTACAGAAGGCGTTAAATCAAATTGAGGAAAGGCAGTACGAAGGGGCTCTTATAGCAAAAGGAATCCCCAAAGAGCGTATTCGGAAATATGGTTTTGCCTTTTGCGGAAAAAGGGTGCTGATTGGTACTGCTTCATAGACTCTGCTAAGAAAAAGTATCAATATGCATAATAATATTCTGTGCATGGTCGCCGTAGGCCTTGCCGAAGATGTTGATGCCGCCGGTGTGGACGGCATCTTCTTTTATAGCAATTTTGAATGATATATAAGGGTTGAGGGCTAAATCGAAGGCATCTATATTAATGGATTCCGTTTTCAAAACGCCATCCAGGGATACGCCTTTTTTGTCAAGGCCGATGGTTTTAAGCAGGCCGAACTGGGTATTGCCGTCTGTCCACCAGGCAGGGGTCAGCTTGCCGTGGCGTCCGCCGAAATCGCCAGGGGAAGTATAGGTAAGGAGTTCGATATCATTCAGGTAAAAAGTGATATCGGAGGGCCAGATATCCCTGTATCCCGGCGCTTCCGAGCATAGTTCAAGGCTGAAAGAGATATAGCTTGGCTTGGAATCAATGAGGAAATGGTTGGGGAAACGGTACTCGATAAACCCCTTCTGAAACCAGATAAGCTGTGCGGAGACCCGGTTAGGGGAATAGAATGCCCTTACATCATCACAGGACTCAATATAGGAGGTTTCGTTTACCATGCCGCAGGTGGGATGGATTTTAAAATCAAAATAATTTCCGATGGGCATGTCCACGGAAAAAGAGCGGGCAGGTGTCTGGGGAGGAGAATTGTTGATGGAAATCTTAATATCTTCCGCCCGGGAACTGCACACTTTTTGGGAGCCGCGGATGCCGGGAAGCATTTCGGCAGTAATTAAACCGGCCTCTTCCAGCAGATTGATGTGGAAAGCTGTGGAGGAGACGGGAATCTGTAATTCTTTCGCCAGTTCAACGATATTTAGGGACTGGTGTTTTAAAAGATATAATATTTTCAGCCGTATCTGAGAAGAAAGGGCTTTTCCCAATAACTCCAGGGGCTGATAATCGCCGGGGTCATCCAGACTCAGCGAGATATGCCTTGTTATTTTTTCGATTAGTGTTTGTTCGTTCTTTTCGGTTTTCTCATTTTTTATAGTGACAGCGGGATTCATAGGCTTCCTCCTTCATAGAAGTGAAAGTAGTGTACTATTTTTATTTTAACATAGCTATAGCGGAGTAGGATAGTTTTTTTCACTTAGCCATAAAAAGAAAAATATACTTAACCGCAAAATGGAATCTGAAAAAAACAGGAAGAACTACAGGCGCCCGCTCAAAAATGCAATAAACTCATCATACTCATGAAACGTCAGAGCCTTTTTTAAATTATTAGGCTCTGTCAGTATCATAGTCAGGGGTTCAAAAATTTCATTGAAAATATAGCGTTCATCCCGGTTAAAGCAAAGCATGATAATCAGGTAAACCGGCATTCCGTTCCAATTGGTGGGGGTATCGCACAGGTATAGGTACATGCCGGTTTTCTTCGCTCGCATACGCATGGAATGGGGGATGGCAAAATTCTGGAATCCGGTGGAAGACATTTCTTCCCGCTCCAGCACCTCCGTTTCAAATTGTTCTTCCACATAGCCCTTTTGGCGGAATTTTTCGCAGAGATAGTGTATGGCTTCTTCCTGGTCCGGGAATCCTTCGCCCCGTTCAAAAAAGTCCGGCAGGATAATCTGGTGCAGGTAGGAGGTAAACGTCTCCCTTTTTTTGGAAGTGCGGATTTCATTTATTTTCTGCCGGATTGCGATAACATCCGATTCCATTAAAAAAGGCTGCACCTGAACAAAAGGTGTAACCAGGGAGCGATTGATGGGAACAGTGCAGATAATAAAATCCGGTGTTGTAATTTTATCCAAATCGGCTTCCTCTGTAATGATATTTGCAATTAACAGTTCCGTATCCAGACGGCTGCAGATGTTTTCCAATAAGCGGTTGCCCATATTATAGTAGGTTGGGCAGTATATAACGGCAGAAAGCTTGCTGGCAAGGGCTTTTTGGGTTTCCAGCGTGCTTCCCAGATGAAAGGCGATATAGCTGATTTCATCATCATTGATGGAAATGCCTGTCCAGTCTTTGATAATACTGGAGCAGCAGACGGCATCATCGTAGATGAGCGGGCAGGTGGCCTTCAGCGTATCCCCAAGGGGGTTTTTACAAAAATGTTCGTTCTGTGCCCGAATCAGCAAATTTTTTATATGCAGGGCAAACCGGATGAGGAATTCCGGTTCATTCAGGTTGATGTAATAATAAGAGCCAATCGCATTTACCAGTTCATAGACCAGGTCAATACAGTCTTTTCCAATAATATCCGCCAGATTATCCACGGTGATACTGTTATAATTTAGCGAAGTAGCCCGGGAAACGAGAAGCAAAGTCATTTCCTGGACCTCCCCGGCAGAAAATTTCAGCCGGAAATGTTCTTCCAGACGCTCCACAATCTTCTGGGACAGTTCATATTCGTGGGGCAAAAGGTTCAAAGTTCCCATAGTCTGTTCATATTCCCCGTATCCGGCATTGTTTTTGATGCGGTCGGCAGCGATGGCAATATGAAGCACCAGATTGCTTAGGGAGTAGTCATTAATGAAATATCTATATTCGCTTAAGATTTCCAGTACAATATTTTTAATAAAAATAATATCAATATCCGGAAAGGCAATCTGTATGGTTTCCAGATTCACAAAACTTTCCATCTCTTTCTTAATTAAATCATTGGTGTACTTTGGAATGCAAACTGTCTTTTGCACCATAACGGTGAAAAGGTCGGTTTGATTTGCATGGAAAAATCCGTCATACTAAAACTACAAACAGCGCAGAAATGAAACAAAGGTTGAAAATTTTTACCCCGGAGTTTGTGCCGGCAAGGCTCCAAGTTTGCATCTGCGCAGCATCCACAAACTTGACATGCGTAAAGCCCCGG
>BLLT01000032.1 GCA_011958945.1 Lachnospiraceae bacterium
GTAACAGGTAAGCCGAAGGCTGAACTGTTACGGGAAACCGTAACGGTTTAGAATGGGCAGACGAGGGTTCCTATGTTGAGAAAAATGTTATTGCCAAAGGAATAGTTCCCCTAAATTGAAAATAAAATAGAAATAAATGAATAAAAGGAATATTAAAATGGGGAAACGCCATATTTTATTGGCATTTGCAGCAGCAGCTTTGGTTTGCCTTTGCGGATGTACGGTAATAACAAAGGACGGAAATGAGAAAGTCAGGGATATAGACTTTACAGTATTGGCGGAGGATAATATACCGGATGAACTAAAGCAGGTGATTGAGGAGAAGAAGGAAAAGGAATTCAAACTAACTTATCAGGATAATGGTTTTTTGTATATTTGTGTGGGATATGGCAGGCAGGAGACGGGCGGGTATAGTATAACCGTCAACGATTTGTATTTGACGGGAAATTCTATTTATGTGGATACAAATCTGATAGGGCCGGACCCGGAGAACAGGGAACTGTATAAGGCACAGGAAAAAGACAGCGCATCCTATCCTTATGTGATTTTGAAAATAGAGTATTTGGATAAGTCGGTAGTATTCGATTGAGTTTGAAGGGGATTCATTTTTAGGTACAGATATGTTATGGCGGGTAGGGCCAGACGTACCTGCAGCGGAAAATGAATCCCCTAAAAGATAGCCTTAAAAGATAGGGAGAGTGTTTGTTGACGGTTATGGCGGGGATAGGATATACTGTATAGAACGGCGGACGGCGTGAGGAGTGTTTGTTTTTATAGAATGGAAATCAGGTGTCAAAAGTCCTGGCTGCTGAGTAGGCCTGGCAATTAGCACAAAAAAGTTGTGTGCTTTCCATTGTGCGGACCATTCCGCAGCCAGGGCTCTTGACACCCGAATCGGAATGGGAAACTGTGCCGTGGCTCTGCACGCTGCCGGAAGTTGGCCGTAAACCCCATCTATGTCTGGCCGCAAAGGCAGCGCAGAAAGGGGGATAATCACGGAGAATGCAGATTAAGAGAAAGGTATGGTCTTTATATGGTACTGGTAAAAGGTGGATATGTAGTTGACCCGGCGAGCGGGTTTGAGGGAGTGGCTGATATTTTGACGGAAAATGGGAAAATATTGGCCATAGGGCCGGATATTGGGCCGGAGGCAGGAATGGAAGGGGAAAAAAGCTGCGTCTGGGATTCCCGTTTGGAAAAAGATATGGAAGTCATCTATGCGGAAGGAAAAATCGTAGCTCCAGGGCTGGTGGATGTCCACGTGCATTTTAGAGATCCGGGATTTACATATAAGGAAGATATTTTCAGCGGGGCGCAGGCGGCGGCCAGGGGGGGATTTACGACGGTGGTTTTGATGGCGAACACGAAGCCTCCTGTAGACAATGAAGAGACCCTGCGGTATGTGCTGGAAAAGGGGATCAAGACAGGCATTCATGTGGAAAGCTGCGCCAATATAACGGTGGGGATGAAGGGAACAGAACTGACCGATATGGACAAGCTGGCGGAGAATGGGGCGGCGGGGTTTACCGATGACGGAATTCCCCTTTTGGATGCGGAATTGGTAAAGAGGGCTTATGAGGAAGCGGCAAGGCTGGGAAAACCCTTAAGCTTCCATGAGGAAAATCCCGCATTTATCCAGAATAATGGGATAAATGGGGGGAAGGCGGCGAAACATTACGGGATAGGCGGTTCGGACCGACAGGCAGAGATTTGGATGGTGGAAAGGGATTTGGCTTTGGCGGAAGGAACGGAGGCGGAGATATCCATTCAGCATATAAGCACAAAGGAAGCGGTGGAATTAGTGCGGAAAGCGAAGAAAACCAATCCCCATATACATGCGGAAGCTACGCCCCATCATTTTACCCTCACCGAAGAGGCGTCTGTCCGATATGGTACGTTGGCGAAGATGAATCCTCCGCTGCGGGAGGAAGCGGATAGGATGGCTATTATCGAAGGCCTTAGAGATGGAACGATAGATATGATAGCCACGGACCATGCACCCCACAGCAAAGAAGAAAAAGAAAAACCAATCACGGAGGCGCCCAGCGGGATTATTGGCCTGGAAACTGCCTTGTCTTTGGGAATTCGGGAATTGGTGGACAAAGGATATTTGACTATGATGGAACTGGTAAGCCGTATGTCCTGGCAGCCGGCACAGTTTTATCATTTGGATGCAGGATATTTGGCCGAAGGCGGGCCGGCGGATTTGGTTGTTTTCGATAGTTCGGAGAAGTGGAAGGCGGAAGGATTTCTTTCCAAGTCATGCAATTCTCCATTTTTGGGGGAAGAACTTCCAGGAACGGTGTATTATACAGTTTGCGGCGGCAAGGTGGTTTACCGGAAAATGTAGCGGAGTCCAATGCTGCCTAATAGGTCTGGTGTGCCTAAGACGCAGCATCCGCAAAATGGCTATGCGCAAAGCCCCGGCAATGCCGGGTTACGATAGCAACGCAGAATTGAGGTTACCAAGTTTGTGCCCGCACGGAATCCACAAACTTGATTATGCAAAAAGCTTCAGCAAAGCTGAATCACAAAAGCCGTGCAGAAATGGGGTTAAAGATGAATTCAAAAAAGAAGACAGAAGCAGAAGTAATATCCCAGCAAAAAATAGGGGATGAAATCTATGATATGTGGATAAGGACGCAGCTGGCGGAATGGGCGAAAGCGGGTCAATTTATCTGCCTATATCCGCACAGTGAAAGCACTTTGCTGCCCAGGCCTATCAGCATTTGTGAGACGGAGCAGGGAAAGGGGCAGATGCGGATTGTATATCGGGCAGCGGGGAAGGGAACAAAAGAATTTTCCTCCTACCAGCCTGGGGATAAGATAGCAATACTGGGAAATCTGGGAAATGGCTTTCCTTTGCAGCAGGCGGAAGGGAAGCGTGTGTTCCTCATAGGAGGGGGTATTGGGATTCCCCCCATGCTTCAATTGGCAAAATCTTTAAAGGAAACAGGAAAAGCTAAATCTGTAAGCATAGTGGCGGGCTATCGGAACGAGCAGCTTTTTTTGAAAGAGGATATGGAGAAATATGCACCGGTTTATGTGGCAACAGAGGATGGAAGCGCGGGAACAAAGGGGAATGTGATGGATGCTATTGCCGAAAAAGGCCTGGAAGCGGATGTGATTATGGCCTGCGGCCCGATGCCAATGCTTCGGGCAGTGAAGCAATTTGCACAGGATAAAGGGATGGAAGCATATATTTCGTTGGAGGAAAGAATGGCCTGCGGGGTGGGCGCCTGCCTTGGATGCGTTTGCAGGACGAAAGAAAAAGATGCCCATTCCCATGTGAACAATGCCAGAATATGCACGGATGGCCCTGTTTTTGATGCAAAGATAGTGGACATCTGACAGGTAGGATTAGAGCATGCTTGCAGATTGCGTTATTAGACAATTACATACCCTAAGAAATGAGGTCAATTATGAATACAAGAGTAAAAATAGCAGGTGTGGAACTGAAAAATCCGGTAATGACAGCATCCGGAACCTTTGGGTCGGGAATGGAATATTCGGAGTTTGTGGATTTAAATAAACTGGGCGCCGTAGTAACCAAAGGAGTGGCCAATGTACCATGGGAGGGGAATCCGACGCCAAGGGTAGCAGAGGTTTACGGGGGGATGTTAAACGCCATAGGGCTGCAGAACCCGGGGATTGATGTATTTATGGAAAGGGATATTCCTTTTTTGCAGCAATATGATACGAAAATTATCGTGAATGTATGCGGGAAGACCGTGGAGGACTATTTGGAGGTAGTGGAAAAGCTGGGGGATTGCCCGGTTCATTTGCTGGAAATTAATGTTTCCTGCCCTAATGTAAAAGAAGGCGCTATTGCCTTTGGCCAGAAGGCGGACTGCCTGTATGATATTACATCCGCTATCAAGAAAAAAGCGAAACAGCCTATTATTATGAAGCTAAGCCCCAATGTAACAGATATTGGGGAAATGGCCAAAGCGGCGGAGGCGGCAGGGGCAGATGCCATATCGTTGATTAATACGCTCACAGGGATGAAAATCGACATCCATAAAAGAAAATTCGTGCTGGCCAATAAGACAGGAGGCCTTTCCGGCCCTGCCATAAAACCGATAGCAGTGAGGATGGTCTATCAGGCAGCCCAGGCGGTAAAAATCCCCATCATCGGCATGGGGGGGATTTCCAATTGGGAAGATGCCATAGAGTTCCTTATGGCAGGGGCCACAGCCATAGCGGTAGGCGCAATGAACTTTATAAACCCATATGTTACAGAAGAAATTATTGCGGGAATCGAAGGTTACATGCAGGAAAACAACATAGAAGATATCCGGGAAATGGTCGGGTGTGTTTAATTTTACTGCCGTGCGTATGATGTCAAATGGGCGATGAAGCATGTTTGGAAGTTTCTGTGGGAAACAATCCGGGTGAGACAGCAGAATGGGCATGTGATTTCGGTGTGCATTACCAAACAAAAGGAATATTACTCCGTGTCATGCATAGAATTACTATAAGTACAAACCAATGGTAATTCACCGACACGGAGGTATTTTTGTGGAATTAGTAAGAAAAAATATACATATGGACCGGATAAAAGGCCAGGCATCCACGCAGATTACGCTGGAAGATGATATTAATATTTCGGATTCCAGGCCGGATGCGAGCAAACTCATTTATGATAGAGGAAATGTTGTCCTGGAAGAGGTAAAAGTAACGGAAGACCACATTACGCTCAGGGGGAAACTGCAGTTTCTCGTGATGTACCTGACGGAAGGGGAGCAGCCGATGCCTGCGAGCATGGATGGCAGTCTGCCTTTTGAAGAACAGATTTATGCGGAAGGGGTACAAAGCGGGGACAGCGCCAATGTGAAATGGAATCTGGAAGACATTACGGTAGGGCTGATAAATTCCAGGAAGTTGAGCGTACAGGCGTTGATTTCCTTTAAAGTGTGCTCGGAAATGATATATGATGAGGAAACCGCGGTGGACTTGTATCATGAGGAGCCGGTAGAATATCGCAGGAAACCTTTGCGCATCGCCCAGATGACAGTGAAAAAGAGAGATATCTTCCGGATAAAGGAGGAACTGGAAGTACCCCAGAATTATCCCAATATTTCCAGGATGATTTGGCAGGGCGTAGAGACGGAGAATGTGGAATTCCGGGCTTTAGAGGGAAAAATATCGGTACAGGGCGATTTGAATGTGTTTTTCCTGTATGAAGGGGAAGGCGAGGAGCAGGCTGTCAGGTGCTATGAGACAACGGTGCCTTTTGGCGGTACGGTGGACTGTACCGGGTGTGACGAAGGGATGGCGGCGGATATTGATTATGTACTGGGCTCAAAGGATGTGGAGATACGGCCGGACTTTGACGGGGAGCAGAGAGTTTTTGCGATAGAACTGGTGATGGATTTGGATATCAGCCTCTATGAAGAGGAAAGGCTGGATATTTTATCCGGTGTATATGGAGTGGTAAAAGAAGTAGAAGCGGTGAGCAAGCCGGCGCAATTCAAAGGGCTTCTGGCCAAAACATCGGGGAAGACAAAAATAGCCGACAGAATCAAGCTTGCGTCTTCCGATGCTCCTATCGTACAAATTCTTCACAGCGAGGCTCAGGTGCAGCTGGAAGAAGAGGAAATTGTGGAAAACGGCATTCATGTCAAAGGATATGTGAACATACAGACATTGTATATAAGCAGCGGGGAAAAGACGCCCTACAGTTCAGTAAAGGGGAACATCCCGTTCAGCTATATGCTGGATGTGCCGGAGATTAACGGCAGCTGCAGCTTTAAAATCCGTACGGGGCTGGAACAGCTGGCAGTAGCTATGCTGGATGGCGGAGAATTGGATGTAAAGGCCGTAGTGGTATGCCATGCAATTGTTTTTGAGCATAAAACAGAAAATATCGTGACGGATATTGTTGTTTCGGATTTGGATATGAATAAACTGAGCAGCCTGCCGGGGATTGTGATTTATATCGCAAAGGAAGGGGATAGCTTGTGGGATGTGGGAAAACGCTATTATGTACCTATTTCCCAGATTAAAGAAACCAATGATATGACAACGGAAGAAATCAAACCGGGGGATAAATTACTGATTGTGAAGGGGATTGCGAATTAAAACGGATAGTGTATGTGAAATGTCTGGTATACAGGTACAGCGTTGCGAAAATAAGGAACTTCAGCAATGCTGTACTTGTTTCATTGTGAGCCCTTGCAGATAAAATCAAGGAACTGCTGCAAAATCGGGCGCTATCACAATATATGATGAATTTTCGCAAATATTTACATCATGTATTGCTTCAAGTTACGTCTTGCAGCAGTTCCTTGCAAGTGTACCTATGGTGCATTATTATAAATAATTCTCATATGGTCAGAAAACAAATTCCAAGAATATGTCAGCCTTAATAATTTATTCTTCTGCTGCCACGAGTTTGTCAAATTTATCCATAACAGCCTGGTAAGTCCTTTGGCTGATATCGGGTAAAGATTTGCCCCAAGTGCTTGTTGCGTTATCAAAGCCTTTCTTGAAAGCATCTCTCATCTTCTCAAGCTGTTTCGGGTCGCTTCCTGCCAATGCGGTAGCGAAATCAACGATACGGCTGGATGTCTGTTCCACGCCCCAATATCCGTCATCGGCAATATCTTTTTGTGCCTGTGCTTTTGTAGCAGCGTCTACGGTAAAGTTGCCGCTTGCAAGGAAACTCCAGATACTATCTGTTTTTCCGAGAGTCTGCCCCTGTTTGGAAATCATCTGCTCTACCAGACTCTTCATCTGAGAGATACGGGCATCGGAATCTGCTTTTAATTTAGCAACTAAGTTGGCATCGGGTTTTTTGGAAACTGATCCGGTAGTTGCGGAAGAAGAAGGCTCATAAACAACGCCGCTGTTATTTTCTTCTTTTTTGTTTTCTGTTTTTTCAGCTGGTTTTGCTGAATTTGTTTTGTATGTGCCATATAAATCGGCAGCACCTGACGAACCTGTAACTCCATTTACGCTCATTTTTTAACCCTCCTTGGAAATGTGAATAATAAATTTATGTTTCGGATAAGGAAAAACATCCCAATCTATTGTTTATATCGGCAAATGGAAAGGAATAGATTATAGGATAATAAAAAATTAAGAAATATAGGGGTTAATTCAACCATTGCCAATGAAAAACCACACTGCAGAACAGCTTTTGCGATGCCTTTCAATAATACCATTCCTATCGTAACAGTTCAGCCTTCCGGCTTCCCTGTCACGGAATCCGGCCATCCATATGCAGCATATTGGAGAGGGAAGTATGATACTCTACTCCAATTCTTAGCAGTTATGTGATGATAAAGACAAACCCACAATCCCATTGACGAACCATAATCCATTGTATATAATTAAATACAATCCATGTATACAATATGCAAATGAAGTACAATATGATTTGGGATAAAAGGGGCGGGGCACTGCATGAGATAGAACATCCCCAAATAATAGGCAAAATAATGTAACAGGGAAGCCGAGGCTGAATTGTTACAAAATAATGGGATAAGGGATAATGATTAAGGAAGATAAAGGTATGAAAAACAGAGAAATGAATAGGAGCGGCAATGAGTGCAGCAATGTCTGTCACATAGGAGACGGCAATTTCATAAATGACGGCATAGTGAAGAGAAAAGCTTATGCCAAAGTAAATTTGGCGTTGGATGTGGTGAGACGCCGGGAAGACGGATATCATGAAGTACGGATGATCATGCAGACGGTAGGGATTTTTGATGTGCTGACATTTACCGCACAAGAAGAGCCGGGCATTATAGTAAGGACGGACAAAGAGGAACTTCCGGGGGATGAGAACAATCTGGTTTACAAAGCGGCCAGGCTGGTGACGGATGCTTATCCGGGCTGTGGAGGGGTTAAAATTGAATTGCAGAAGAATATCCCTATGGCGGCGGGTATGGCAGGAGGGAGTACGGATGCGGCGGCAGTTTTTCATGGGATGAACGAACTGTTTCAGCTTGGCATGTCAGTGGAAGAGATGTGTTCGCTGGGCGTTGGGATAGGGGCAGATATTCCCTACTGCATCCAGGGCAAAACGGCTTTGTCGGAAGGGATTGGGGAGATTTTGACAAAAATTAAGGACGCCCCGCCCTGCTTTGTGCTGATTGCGAAGCCGGACATCGACGTGTCTACGAAATATGTATATGAAAACCTTCATGCGGAGGAACTGGACCGGCATCCGGATATAGACGGGATGCGGGAGGCCATTGAAAAAGGCGATCTGCAGGGAATGGCGGAACGGATGGAGAATGTATTGGAAACGGTGACGGTAAGAAAATATCCCGTGATAGAAAAAATCAAAGAAGCTATGAAAGCGGAAGGGGCGCTGAATGCGCTGATGAGCGGCAGCGGGCCTACGGTGTTCGGGGTATTTGATGAGGAAGGGAAGGCGAAGGCGGCATTTGAAAAATTAAAAGGAACAAGCCTTGCAAGGGATGTATTTCTTTCGGAGTGGGTGTGAGGTGACGAAGATGATTGCCGCCTTATAGGAAAGTCCGTCACAGGACGCGTGTATTTTAGAAAAGGGGTTAAAAAGAATGGCAAAGGACGATTTGCAGATGGATATGAGTGAGTTTTTGCCGCTAAGGGATGTGGTATTCAATACTTTGCGGAAAGCGATTCTGACAGGTGAATTAAAGCCAGGGGAGAGATTGATGGAGATTCATCTGGCCAACAGGCTGGGCGTGAGCAGGACACCGATCAGGGAGGCGATTCGCAAGTTGGAATTGGAAGGCCTGGTAATAATGATTCCCAGGCGCGGGGCAGAGGTGGCGCAGATTACGGAGAAGAGTCTAAAGGATGTATTGGAAGTCCGCAGGGCATTGGACGCTTTGTGCGCAGAACTGGCCTGTGACCGGATATCGGAAGAGGGGATGGAGGATTTGAAGGAGGCATGCGCTCAATTCGAGAAGGCCACCAAATCAAAGGACGCCACAGTGATTGCAAAGGCGGATGTGGCACTGCATGATATCATCGTGGCGGCAACCGGGAATCAAAGGCTGGTGCAGTTGGTCAATAATCTGGCGGAGCAGATGTACCGGTACCGGTTTGTATATATAAAAGACGAAAGCCAGCATGAACGGCTGATAGAAGAGCATAGAATGATATATGAGAGCATTCGGAAGAAGGATAAGGAGGCGGCCGCCAGGGCAGCCAAGCTTCATATCGATAACCAGGAAAAATCGGTGATGAAACAGATCCGCCTGGATAATGGCACAAAGGTGAAATGATTGGGAAGAGTCTATAGGATAAAAGTATAAATCCTGAAAATGCGGGCAGACTTTTTTTATCAAAAGTATGATAGGAGAAGTCTGATGAGAAAAATATGGGAAACCGGAATTATACTATTTGCAGCCATGGGATTTTGGGGTATGATATATCCTGATTTATGTTTTACGGAAGATGTCTGTTCGGTAGTCTGCGAGGAGACGGAAGGCGCGGAAGAAGGATATGAAATGGAGGCAGACGGTAACGGGACCGCGGCAGGCGGCGACGAGAACGGAGTAAATAATAATGGTGACAGGGCGGGCGCTAATGGCGGCGGGGGCGAAGCGGACGGCAGGGCCAATGCGGAAAAGGATATCTTTACCCGAATATGTTCGGCGGAATCGGGACAGATACGTATAAAAAGCAAGTTCCTGGAGATGATAGGGCCGGACGCCAAAGCAGGGAGCAGCACAACGGGCAGAAATGGAGTTGGAAATGGAAATTTTGAAAAATAGAGAAGCGCTGTCAAATGCCCCCATAGGGGTTTTTGATTCCGGCGTGGGCGGGCTGACTGTGGCAAGGGAAATTATGCGGCAGATTCCTAATGAGAAAATTGTATATTTTGGCGATACAGCCCGGGTCCCTTATGGAAGCAAGTCGAAGGAAACGGTAACAAAGTATTCCAAACAGATTGTGAGGTTTCTCAAAGAGCAGCATGTAAAAGCTATTGTGGCAGCCTGCAATACAGCCAGTGCCTATGCATTGGACGAAATTGAAAGGGAATTGGATATCCCCATTATAGGGGTGGTCAAACCCGGGGCAAAGGCAGCCGTAGAAACAACCCGGAACGGTAAAATAGGGGTCATTGGAACAGAAGGAACTATCGGCAGCCATATTTATTCTACATATATTAATGAAATGAGTCAGGATATAAAAGTATTGGAAAAGGCCTGCCCCCTGTTTGTTCCTTTAGTGGAAGAAGGGCTGTGGAAGGACCCGGTGACGGATGAAATCGCAAAAAGATATTTGAGTGCGTTAATTGACAGCGGAATCGATACCCTTATTCTGGGCTGTACCCACTATCCCTTAATTCGTTCTACGGTAGGGAAGATAGTCGGGGAGGATGTAACATTGGTAAACCCTGCCTATGAAACGGCAAAAGAACTGAAAGAACTGCTGGGGGAAGAAGGTCTCCTAAATGAGGCGGAGCAGGGTCTGGGTTCCAACCAGTACCGTTTTTATGTAAGCGATATGGCGGATAAATTCCGTACTTTTGCCAATTCTATATTAAAGTACGGAATATTGTCGGCAAAAACTATTAACATTGAAAATTACTAGAGATAATATGTACATTTGATAATACAATTACTGATTAAAGGAGAAAGGTAGTTCGGTTATGACGAAAGAAGTGTTGCTGTCTTTGCAGGGGCTGCAGTTCGATACATCTGCAGAGGATGGGGATAAAATAGAAACGATTACTCCGGCGGAATATTATAAACGTAATGACAGCCATTATGTGATCTTTGACGAAGCGGTGGAAGGTTTTCTGGAAAACACGAAAAATATTATTAAATTCAAAGAAAATAGCCTGGATTTGACGAAAAAGGGTTTGATTAACGTTCATATGATTTTTGAGGAAAATAAAAAGAATATGACCAATTATGCAACGCCCTATGGGAATATATTAATCGGAATAGATGCCAGAAGCGTAAAAATGAAGGAGCAGGAGGGGCATATAGAGGTGGACGTGGATTATGCCCTGGAAATTAATTACGAACATTTTGCGGACTGCAAGATAAAAATGGATATTCGTGCAAGGAATGGGGAAAGGTTTTCTCTGCAGTCACAGTGATAAAATGGCAGGAACTTGAAAAATTGAAAAACCCTGGCATCGGGGCACAAAAGTATTTGTGCGCATTCCGTTGACAGGGTTTTGGCATTTTTTTGTTAACAGGATAAATTTCATAAACACTCTATTTGATAGGTTTGGCTCCTGCTTTTTCCTGCGCTTTTTCTACAGCGCGTTTGAAAAAGCCTTTCTTTTTCTGAGGAACAGGAAGCGGTTTGCCGTGGAGGCCTTTGACATCAGTGATATAAATCCCGCTTACGGTGGCCTTTACCTCCTTCTTTGTGGGAATCATGTCATAAATTTTCTCATCGCTGACTAAGGTCATAATCTGTGGGCCAACCTTTGCCTTTACTATTGGAAGCTTAGAGCCGCGCAGCAGCCTGGGCGTTTGCTGTATGACTGCCTGGGGAAGCCCTGAATCTTTGATTTTCATCCGTTTCTTGTCGATAATCAGCATGGAAACCCGCTGTTTCATGGCCTCTATCTGAGCCTGCTGTTCATCCTGTTTCTTTTGGGCTCTTTTGCCTAAAAAATATAAAACTACGATACCGATGATTAAGACTACGGTAATAACTAATAATGTAATGGTTACTGGACTCACAATGTACCTCCCGCTTTCGTGTTCACATAAACTGTATTAAAATTAATTGTAGCATCAATTTGCGGAATAGACAATAAAAATTTTTGAAATCCCATGGAGTCCCATAGAGTTCCCATGAAACCCCTGGGAAAACAGGGAAAGGGGTAACAGTTGAAGTATTTACATTGAAGAAAAACTGGAAATAATATATAATAAATGGGCATGCTTGAAAGGGTGGGCGGGAAAATAGGCAAAAATGCCGGTTGGCATGAAAGGTTTGCATGTTGCGGAAAGGGTATGGTTATTGGGGTGATATTAGAGAATATCCGTACAATGTTGGAGTTTATATTTGGGCATCTGCTTTTTATTAATTTTATATTGGCAGTTATCATTATTTTTTTTCAGAGGAAAGACCCGCAGTCGGTGTGGACATGGCTTCTGCTTTTATATTTTATTCCCATATTGGGTTTTATCTTTTATTTGTTTCTTGGCACGGATATGCATAAGCAGAAAATGTTCCGGATTAAGGAGATAGAGGATCATCTGAACGATGCGATCAGGAAGCAGGAATATAGCCTTAGAAGCGAAGCCTTGGAGCGGGAGTCGCCGTCCATTGCGGACTATGCGGATTTGGTGATGTATAATCTGGATGTGGCAGGGGCTGTTTTGACGAATGACAACGATATTATGATATACAAAGATGGCAATGAGAAATTCGATGCCTTGTTAAAAGATATGGAAAATGCCAGGCGCTATATCCATATTCAATATTATATTATAAGGAACGATGTGCTTTTTTGCAGAATAAAGGATGTACTGGCGAAAAAGGCGGCGGAAGGCGTGGAAGTCCGGATATTGTATGACGGCATGGGCTGCCGGCTGGTGAAAAAAAGCTGCTGGAGGGAACTGAATTCCCAGGGGATAAAAACATCGGAGTTTTTCCCGGCGGTTTTACGGCGCCTGCACCTTAGGATGAATTACAGGAATCATAGGAAAATCGTAGTAATCGACGGGAAAATTGGTTATGTAGGGGGCTTTAATATAGGGAAAGAGTATATCGGGCTGGAGAAGCGGTTCGGCTACTGGAGGGACACCCATCTGCGCATAGTCGGTTCGGCAGTGGACTCTTTGGAGATCAGGTTCGCATTGGACTGGAATTATGCTTCCAAAGAAAATCTTTTTCTGACGGACAAATATAGGAATCGGGAACCTATATCCTCCAAACAGCATTGCGATGTGCAGATTGTATCCAGCGGACCGGATTCCCGGTATTGCACTATCAGGGATAATTATCTGCGCCTTATCGGAAAAGCGGAAAAAAGCATATATATCCAGACCCCATACTTTATTCCGGATGAAGCGATTCTGGCGGCTCTTATGATAGCCATCCGCTCCGGGATAGAAGTAAATGTGATGATTCCCTGTAAGCCGGACCACCCATTTGTATATTGGGCGACTTATTCCTATATTGGGGATTTGGTAATGGAAGGGGCGAAATGCTACACATACAGCGAAGGGTTCCTTCATACGAAAGGAATGATCGTGGATGATAAAGTTTTGTGTTATGGAACGGCGAATATGGATATACGAAGTTTCGCGCTGAATTTCGAAGTGAATGCAGTCATATTCCATGAAGGCCTGGCGCGCCGGATGCGTGAAATCTTCGAAGAGGACTTAAAAAAATCAAAGCAGATTACAAAAAATGTATACATGGGACGTTCGTTGCTCATAAAGTTTAAAGAACAAGTCTGCCGTCTGCTGTCGCCATTGTTATAGGGCGGCGTGCCTGTGATTTCCTGCGCGGCAGCTTTCGTTTAGCACATGCCGCAGGCGTGAGCCGGGATATATTTGCCTTTGCAGTAATCTCAAAACTGTGTAATAAAAATGAGGAAAAGGGTTTTAACTGAGCCGGATTTGTGGTATAAATGATATACTGCTTCTTTTTTAGGCACACGGGTGTCCAAATGAAATATGCCGGCAAACTGGCGGATGGCCTTTGGAATCCCAATCTTTATAGGGAATAAAAATAGTTTGAGCAAATCAGAACAGAAACGGGAGAAACATTAGAAAATGGAGAAAAGAAAAATTGGGTCAAAAATAGCAGTTCTAACAGCCGCCGCAATGATAATCTTAGCCGGCTGCGGGCAGAACGAGGACGAAAAAATATATTTGGATGAGGTCAAGGCGGAGGACTATGTGAAGCTGCCGGAATACAAAGGGCTGCAAGTGGTACAGGCTTTACCGGAAGTGACAGACGAATACAGGGACGCCTATATTAATTATCTTTTGTCTTTAAACCCGCCGGAAGGGGCGAAGGACGGGGATACGGTCAATATCGATTATGTAGGCACGCTGGATGGTGTTGCATTTGAAGGGGGAACGGCAGCAGGGCAGAATCTGACGCTTGGTTCCGGACGGTTCATAGAAGGGTTTGAAGAAGGCTTGATAGGAGCAAAGGCAGGGGATGTGGTGGAACTTAACCTTACCTTCCCGGAAAATTACATCAATGAGGAGATGGCCGGACAATCGGTGGTATTCACCGTGACAGTGAATACAATAATGGCGGCCGAGCCCCAGGAATTGACCGATGAATACGTAAAGGGGTTGGATAACGGCTGCAGCACGGTGGAGGAATATAATCAATATGCTTACGACCTTTTGATGGAGGATGCGGAAGAATCCTACGAAAACGCCATTGAGAATTCCCTGGTAAATATGCTGATGGAGAGCACCGAGTTTACAAAGGAGCCGCCCAAAGCGATGGTAGAGGGATACGTGTCGATGTTAAATGAAAACATGGAGGCCGAGGCGGCAAATTACGGGATGACGCTGGAGCAGTTTATCGGAGCAGGATTTGGAATGGATGCGGAGAACTTTGCCAAGGAAATGGAGGAACAGGCAAAGCAGTACGCACGGCAGTATATTATGCTGCAGGCCATAGCGGACAAAGAAGGGCTGAGTGTAACGGATGAAGACGTGGAAAAGGAAATCGAAGAATTGACGGCAGAAAATGGCGGGGATATGTCGGTAGAAGAAATTAAGGCAGAGATGGACATGAGACGCTACAAAGAATATATGATGTCACAAAAAGTAATGGCAATGCTCAGGGAAAATGCGGTGGTCAGCGCCGAATAGGGAAAACACTGCGAAAAACCGCAGGAGGAAGGAGAAGGATCAGAAAATGGATTTAACAGACATTAGGGAATTGTACAGAGAGAGGGAAAAGTATATCGGAAAGGAAGTAACGGTTGGGGGATGGATAAGGAGTATCAGGGATTCGAAAACCTTTGGGTTTATCGTAGTGAACGACGGAACTTTTTTCGAACCCTTGCAGATTGTATATAGCGATAAGCTGGATAATTTTGAAAAGATAAGCAAGTTAAATGTTGGTTCTGCTATTGTAGTAAGGGGTATCATCGTGGCTACACCCCAGGCGAAACAGCCCTTCGAAATGCAGGCGGATGAGGTTATGGTGGAAGGCGCTTCCACGGCGGATTATCCGCTGCAAAAAAAGCGGCATAGCTTTGAATATTTAAGGACGGTTTCCCATCTGCGTCCGCGTACCAATACATTTCAGGCGGTATTCCGTGTGCGCTCATTAATCGCCTATGCAATCCATACCTTTTTTATGGAGCGGGGATTTGTATATGTGCATACGCCGCTGATTACGGGGAGTGACTGCGAAGGGGCAGGGGAAATGTTTCAGGTGACCACCTTGGATTTGAAGGATATCCCTAAGAATGAAGACGGCAGCATAGACTATAGCCAGGATTTTTTTGGAAAACCCACCAATCTGACAGTGAGCGGGCAGCTGAATGTGGAAAGCTATGCATTTGCATTTAAAAATGTATATACCTTCGGCCCAACGTTCCGGGCGGAGAATTCCAATACAACCAGGCATGCGGCGGAGTTCTGGATGATTGAACCGGAAATGGCTTTTGCTGATTTGAAGGACGATATGGTACTGGCGGAGGCTATGTTAAAACATATTATCCGTTATGTGCTGGAAAATGCCAAGGAGGAAATGACCTTCTTTAACCAGTTTGTTGACAAAGGCTTAATCGAAAGGCTGCAGCATGTGGCGGACTCCGATTTCGGCCATGTGACTTATACCGAAGCCATTGAAATATTGGAAAAGCATAATGATGAGTTTGAATATAAAGTATCATGGGGCTGTGACCTGCAGACAGAGCATGAGCGTTTTCTGACGGAAAAAGAATTCAAGCGCCCTGTTTTTGTTACGGATTACCCAAAGGAAATCAAGGCATTTTATATGAAGCTGAACGATGACAATAAGACCGTGGCGGCCATGGACTGCCTTGTGCCGGGCATCGGGGAGATTATCGGAGGAAGCCAGAGGGAGGACAAGCTGGATGTGCTGGAAGCCCGTATGGATGAACTGGGCCTGAAGAAGGAGGACTACGGTTTTTATCTGGATTTGAGGAAATACGGTTCCGTCCGCCATGCCGGATTCGGCTTAGGATTTGAAAGATGCGTTATGTACCTGACAGGAATGGGAAATATCAGGGATGTAGTACCCTTCCCAAGAACTGTTAAAAACTGTGAGTTATGATAATCAGTTCAACCAGACCGGAGAAACCCGGGCAGAAAGCACAACGGATGAATGATGTTGCTGAACGCGGCTCAAAAAGCCGGCGATAGGGGTAGTATATGAAAAAAAAAGCGGTGAGGATAATCGGCGTGGGTATGGCATGCGCGATGTTGTGCCTGTTTTCCGGAGAGGCTTATGCGTCTACGATATCCGAAATCAAAAGGCAGCAGGAAGAGGATCAGAAAAAACTAAATAACGTGCAGGGGCAGATTTCGGGTCTCCAGGGAATGCAAGGAGAGGTTGGCGAGGAAATTGAGGAAATCGATGCGGAACTGGTGCAAATTATTGCCAGCGTGGATTTGATCAAAGAAGAAATCGTGGAAAAAGAGGAACAGATCAAAGTAACGGAAGCGGAGTACGAAGCGGCTAAGGCCCGGGAAGAGGAGCAGTACGAAGCGATGAAAGTCCGCATCAAGTTCATGTACGAGCAAGGCGATATTTCCTATGTGCAGCTCTTTATGACCAGCGACAGTTTCGGAGATATGCTGAACAAAGCGGATTATGTGGAACAGATTTATGCTTATGACAGGAAGATGCTGGAAGAGTATCAGGCAGCCAAGGAATATGTACAGCAGGTATGGGATAAGCTGGAGGAAGAAAAATCGGAACTGGAGGCTGCACAGCACGAACTGGAGGAAGAACAGGCCTATATGGAGGAAGTGCTGGAAGAAAAGAAACAGGAGTACGAAAACTATAACGTGCAGATAGCCCGCGCCAAGCAGGAAGCGGCATCATACAGGGCTCGGATCAAACAGCAGACGGCGCAAATCAGGAAACTGGAGGAAGAAGAACGCAAGCGCCGGGAAGAGGAAGAGAGAAGGAGAAAGGAAGAAGAGGCGCGAAGGCTTCAGGAAGCGCAGGCCAATGGAACTGCGGTGGAAAGCACGGATTCTTCCTCCCAATCCAATTCCTCATCCTCATCTTCGTCATCCTCTTCGTCCGGTTCTTCCGACGGCAGTGCCAATGTGTCTTCCGGGGGAAGTGCTGCCGGGCAGGCCATTGCTTCCTATGCCTGCCAGTTTATCGGCAACCCATATGTGGCGGGGGGAACCAGCCTGACCAACGGGGCGGATTGTTCCGGCTTTGTATGGCGGGTGTTTAAGGATAAGGGGTATTCGGTACCCCGTACGTCATGGGAACTGCGGAACGCAGGGTCAGAGGTGTCCTATTCCAATGCCCAGCCGGGAGATATAGTGTGCTATGCCGGGCATGTAGGCATTTACATAGGGAATGGAAATATCGTGCACGCCAGTACGCCGAAATCAGGGATTAAAATTACTACAGCTACCTATAAATCTATCCTCAGCGTGAGACGGGTGGCATAATTCGATAATATTTGTGCCGGAAAATCCGATGCGGTAAAAGCATGGATTCCGGCACCTTTTGTATTTTCTTATTTTTCCGTATCGATGGTTGCGGGGTCAACGCTATTGATGCCGATAATGCCTAAAATGCCTTCGTCATCCACATCAAAGGTAATATTGGGCGTTCCGTTGCCGCCCAGTACAAAGCCTGCATCTGTATAGGTCAAATCGAAAAGGTTATAGTTGACAATCCGTTCTACCAGAACTTCGCTGAAAATATCTTCACTGGGGATATTTTCGAAATCTTTTCGTGTGTTGACCGCATTGTGAATGGTTCCGTTATCTAAAAAGACCGGGAAATTGGTCAGGTCGGCTAATGCCATTACATCCATGGCTTTGACCGCGTTAATGATTTTTATGGCAAAAGCGTATTCTTCCACGTAAATGCCCGTAATGAGGGAACTGTCGGAGATGCCCACCAATAGGGCAGTGTCATCCAGGACTCCTACATAGGTGAGGGTAGCTATCTGGCCAATGGTTATATAATTCAGATTGCCGCTGACACCTGTATCCGGTATGGTGAGGTAGTAACATTCCCCGCTGGGAGCTTGTACGGAAACGGAATATTTGGTGGCATCAATGATGATTCCTACCAGGGATTTCCGTTCCCCCTGCAGCAGTTCCTCGGCAGTCGGCCTGACGGATTCGGGAGTGGCAACCTCTGCAGAACTGGGTGTAATGGATGGGGCTGGGATGTCCGCTGCGGAATCGGGGGTTGTGGAGGGGGCGGGGATGTCATCCGATGAATCGGTGCTATTTTCATTTTCAATGGACTCATCCTGTGCTTGGGTGTCATCGCTTTCCTCAGTTTGTGACACTTCCCCGTTGGCTTCGCCAGTATCGGCTGCAGCTTCGGCATCGGGGCCGGAATTTTCATCGGAGCCGGCATTTTCGTTTTCAGTTGTTTCCGTGTTTTCCCCTTCCTGTGCATCGGAAGCGCCGCATCCGCTTATCGTAATAAATCCCGCCAAAAAGACGGCGAGTAATTTCACTAAATTTTTCTTCATTTTTGCGATACCATCCTTTGAAATAGTGTAGTAGTATACCATATGATATATCGGAATTACATTCTAAAACAATAATATACTATGGACGGGAAAGATGTCAAATGATTTGGGGAAAAGCAGCAGAAATGAATTTTCATGGACACCGCTGCCGCCAAGGTGTTTTGCTGGCAGGGCACTGCCTGTGCAGGATTCGGTTTTGCGGCTAGGCGAAAAAGCATATTTCACTAATGAAATGGGCGAAAGTATTGGAAGCAGAACGGGTCAGAAGCATGGGCATCCATGCCCTGGCTTCTTGAAACCGCCATCCGTGGCGGTTTCCCCCTGGGCATCTACCATTTCATAAGTGAAATTGGTGCTTTTTCGCAATAGCCACAAAACCGAACACTGCACAGGCAGCGCCCTGCCAGCAAAATGCCTTGGCGGCAGCGGTGTCCATGAAACGTAGTAAGGTTTATGTGGAGATAGTGCACCAACAGGCTTTTCACATAGGGGATTTCGATGTATAATAGTGGGCGGGAGTTACTGGTTATTGGGAAAAGGGGAATGGGGTATAGATTGAAAAGTAAATTTTTCACATGGAGGATTATTATGGAATGGCGGCAGCTGTTGTGTGAGGATAGAATCAGAAATTATAAGACAGTCAAAAGCGCCGGGGATTTGAGGACGGAGTTTGAGAAGGACTATCACCGTATCATAGGAAGCGCTTCGTTCAGGAGGCTGCAGGATAAGACACAGGTGTTCCCTCTGGATAAAAGTGATTTTATCCGGACCAGGCTGACTCATTCGTTGGAAGTTTCTTCTTTGGCAAAGTCTTTGGGGCAGAATATATCGAGAAAAATCATACAGGAAATCGGGGATACATCCTTTCATGAATCTTATCAGACGGATGTATGCGATATCCTGCAGTGTGCGGGGCTGCTGCATGATATAGGCAATCCGCCGTTTGGGCATTTTGGAGAGATGGTGATTCGGGAGTGGTTTATAAAGAATCTGGGCAAGCTGTCCTATAAGGGCAGGCCGCTGGAAAGTTGGCTGCTGCCGCAGATGAAAGAGGATTTGTACCATTTTGAGGGGAATACCCAGGCTCTTCGTCTGGTGACAAAGCTGCATTATTTAGTGGACGAGCATGGGATGAACCTGACGAAAGGGCTGCTTGGCACGATTATTAAATATCCGGTGTCTTCCCTGGAAATAAATAAAGAGAGCGGAAATATAAAAGACAAGAAAATGGGGTATTATTATGCGGAGCGGGATATTTTTGCCGATTTGCAGGAGAGCCTTGGAACGAACGGAGCCAGGCATCCCCTTTCCTACGTGCTGGAAGCGGCGGATGATATCGCATATTTGACGGCGGATATCGAAGATGCTTTTAAAAAGGGCTGTATCGGTTTCGGAGAGCTGGTGCATGAATTGAAAGAATGCGGGAAAGGCGAAAAGGGGGATGAGGAATACTTTAGAATGGCGAATGCCTTAGGGGAAAGGTATGAAAAGGCTTTGGCGAGAGGAGTTGCCCAGCCGGAAAATCATGCAGTGCAGAACTGGATGGTGCGGGTACAGGCCAAATTGATTACCTGTGCTACCGAAGGTTTTGCCGATAATTATGGGAAAATTATGAACGGAACCCATACAAAGGGGCTGCTTTGCGATACCGGGGGCGAGCGGCTGGCATGGGCGCTGGGAGACATTGCTTATAGGTATGCTTTTGTATCGAAACCTATTTTAAAACTGGAGATAGCGGCGGAGGCAATCATGAATTTCCTGCTGGAGAAATTTATGGATGCGGCCATCTATTATGATACGGAGCGAAAGCTGAATTCGGTGCAGGAGAAAATGATGGCATTGATTTCCGATAATTATAAGGCGATTTATCAGATTTATTCGAAAGATAAGGACGAGGTGGAAAAATTGTATCTGCGTCTGCTGCTTGTGACGGATTCCATTTGCGGAATGACGGACAGCTATGCCAAAAGTTTGTATCAGGAATTGAATGGCTTAGGCTGAGAGAATATATTGTCGGAATATTCAGCCAAGGCTATAGGCTTCACAGTTACATAAACAGGATAGCAATTATAAAAGGAGAGTGGGATGACTGCAAGGAAAAAAGGAAAGCGCTTGAATGGTTACAGACAGGATTATGTGGTGTTCGATTTGGAAACGACGGGAATTAATCAGAATTATGATGAGATTATAGAGATTTCGGCAGTGAAGGTATGCGGAGGGGAGGTTGCAGGGGAGTATTCAACCTTGGTGAACCCCGGAAGGCATATACCGGCAGGGGCTACTGCGGTAAATGGGATTACGGATGAGATGGTAAAGGATGCCCCGGATATCAAAGAGGCCATGGCTGGTTTTTTGGAGTTTATTGGTGACAGTGTGCTGGTAGGGCATAACATACATACTTTTGATATGAATTTTGCCTATGATGCAGTGTGGCTGGCCTGGGGGAAGGAACTGGACAATGACTATATAGATACGCTGTATATGGCCAGAAGGTGTCTGCCGCAGCTGGCGCACCACAGGCTGACCGATGTTTCCGAATATTTTCATATTAATACGGACGGGGCACACAGGGCATTAAATGATTGTTTGATGAACCAGAAATGTTACGAAGAACTTGGCATAATATGGAAAGAAAAGGAAAAAATGGCGGCATCGGCAAGGAAGGGGGGCGGGAAGGCCAATGATGCGGTCAAAGGAAAGGCGGACGAGGGAGAGGATTTGGAATGCCCGAGGTGCGGCGGGATACTTTGCCTGCGGAAAGGGAAATTCGGGGCATTTTATGGATGTGTAAATTTTCCTGCCTGCAGATATACAAGGAACACTTGAAAAAAGGATGAATTATACTATAATAGTGATAGGCGTCAGTGCGCCGCCGAATTCGACAAGAAAATACAAAATGATGCAAAAATGATGCAAAAATGATGTAAATTTGATGCATTTTGGGAGTAAAATTTCGTAGGAGGACAACATAGGATATTTTGATAAGGATAAAAGGCCGAAAGCTTGTATTTGCGCGATGAAAAAGCTATAAGCGCAAGGCATGCATTGATATAAGTTTGCAGGCTGCGGAAAGGGCATGGTTATTAAGATGAAGAGGAACTGGTGGAAATTAGGGGTGGCCACAGGAATGGTATTAGCGGTTATGGCAGGGAATGGCAGGCTGGATGTATCCGCTGCAGGGAAAAAGGCGGAAGAAGGTGTAACGGCAAGGGAGTCAAAAGGGGTAAAGACTGCCAGGCATATTCCCATTGACGTAAGCATGAAAACGGCGTTGGGAGCGGAAGACGGGGGAAAGGCAGCCGAGGGCGGTGAAACCGGAAATAGTATAAAATATGTTGAAAATGGCAGCAATGGAGAGGCCAATAAAACCAGTGGAGCGGAAAATAACCAGAATGGGCAGAGCCTGGATGAAAGCGAAGCGGTGACGGAAGGAACGACTCCGCCGGGGGCCGGGAGTGCGGCAGAAAACGGAGGATCAGGAGGAGAAGTGTCGAAGGACGGTGCCAAAGAAGGTGAGGCATCGGAAGACGGTGCAGAGGCCCGGGAAGAAAATGCGGAGGAAATAGATGCTTATTTCGATGATTCGGTTTTCGTAGGAGATTCCATTATGCTGGGATTCAGGAATTATGCGATGAAGAGGCAGGATACATTCTTAAGCCGGATGGGATTTCTGGCGGCAGGGAGTTTTTCTGCCAATAATGCCCTTTGGGATGTGGGCGGGGAAAGCGTCCATCCCGTTTATCAGGGGGAACAGCGGCAGATATGGGATTCCATATCGTTGATGGGAAGTAAGAAAGTATTTATAATGCTGGGCATGAATGACCTGAATATTACTGGGCTGGAAGGAACATGCGAAAAATATCAGGAGTTAATCGGGAAAATTCAAGAGGCTAATCAGGAGGCAGAAATCCATATCCTGAGTATGACATATGTGTTAAGAGGAAAAGAGGCCGGGAAACTCAATAATGATACAATCCGGGAATATAATGGAATGTTGAAAGAGATGGCGGATGAAAACGGATGGGGGTATGTGAATGTGGCCGATGCCCTTGCGGACGAAAACGGGGATTTGGCAGAGGAATACTGCAGTGACGGGTTTGCCCATCAAAATCCGGAGGCATATGATGTATGGGTGTCAGTGCTGCGGAAATATGCGGGGGAGCATTTGTAGGAAAGCTTCCGGAAATTCGCTATATTTAATATGAATTCATATAATACATGAATGCGTGTAGTACGTGAATGCATGTAATACGTGAATGCATGTAGCACATGAATGCATGTAACACATGAATGCATGTAACACATGCATGAAAGTTTGCGGGCTGTGGAAAGGGCATGGCTATTATATAGGATGAGATGAAAAAGAGCAAGAATGGAGGATTATTATGAAAAAGATGAAGGTGCAATCAATTTTGGCATGTATGACGGCAGTAGCAGTCCTCATGGGGGGCTGCGGCAAAGAGGCTGCAACGGAGGCATCTGCGGAGGCTGCAGTGGCAGAGGGAAACAAGGAAGTAGAAGCCGTGGTGGAAGAGATACCGGCTAAGCCCGTCCAGGAAATTTATGAAGAGATTGCGCAGGGGGTGGAACTTCATTCGCCGGTGCCTATGGCGGACAGTTTTATTTCCAATTATTACGGGATTAATCCGGATAAACTGGAGGAATATGTATTTGTTATGTCGGAGGAAGCTACCAGTGCGGAAACCGTTGCCATTATGAAAGTGAAAGAAGAAGGGGATGTGGAAAGCATCAAAGCGGCATTACAGGTGCTCGTAGATGAGAAGCGGGGGGAGATGGAAGATTATTTGCCCGACCAATTTGAAATCGTGGATAAAAGCGAGGTAAAGACGAAGGGCAATTATGTCTATCTTGTGATTTCGGAGCAGGCGGATGCGATTACAAAGATTATAGAAAACGGAATTTAGAAAGGACGGGAAAAAGGTATGGTTTTCAGCAGTATTCCATTTCTGTTTTTCTTTCTTCCGATTTGCCTGATTCTATATTATGCGGTTCCCTACCGGTGGAAAAACAGTGTTTTGTTGTTTTTCAGCCTGATTTTCTATGCATGGGGGGAGCCGGTTTATATTTTGCTGATGTTTTTTGCAACGGCGGTGGATTATTGTAACGGCAGGCTGATGGAACGTTTTGACAGGAACGAGGGGATGCGCAGGTTATTTCTTGTATGTTCTGTGACGGTCAATCTTTCCGTGCTTGCTTTTTTTAAGTACGCTGATTTTCTCATCGGGACCTTTAACGGCATCTTTTCGGCCTCCATAAAGCCGTTAGGGCT
Organism: Lachnospiraceae bacterium; assembly: GCA_011958945.1. Lineage (GTDB taxonomy): Bacteria > Bacillota > Clostridia > Lachnospirales > Lachnospiraceae > Kineothrix. The sequence continues at coordinate 23,907 of BLLT01000032.1, forward strand.
GGGGCTGCCTGTGGGAATCAGCTTTTTTACTTTTCAGACGATGAGTTACAGCATTGACTTATATCGGAGGAAAGTGCCTATGGAAAGAAATTACCTGGATTACCTGACTTATGTCTCCATGTTTCCCCAGCTGGTGGCAGGGCCTATCGTCCGCTACAGCGTGGTGAATGAGGAACTGCGTCACAGGGAGATAAAGAAAGAGGAAGTGACGGAAGGGCTGTTCCGTTTTATGCAGGGGCTTTTCAAAAAGGTATTGATAGCCAATCAGGCAGGGGCTTTATGGGAAGAAATCCGTGCATTGGAAGCGGGAAGCGCTTCCGTGGCAACGGCATGGCTGGGGGCGTTGGCGTTTACGCTGCAGCTGTATTTTGATTTCAGCGCATACAGCGATATGGCCATCGGGATGGGAAGGATGCTGGGCTTCCGGTTTCCGGAAAATTTCAATTATCCCCTTTCGTCCGTGTCCGTAACGGATTTCTGGAGACGGTGGCATATTTCTCTGTCCTCCTGGTTTCGGGATTATGTGTACATACCCCTTGGGGGCAATCGCAAAGGAACGCTGCGGCATTTGAGAAATATGCTGATTGTGTGGTTTCTGACAGGGCTTTGGCATGGGGCGGCCTGGAATTTTGTGCTGTGGGGATTATATTACGGCGTACTGCTTGTTTTGGAGAAATATGTATGGGGAAAAGCATTGGAGCGTTTGCCGAAAATTTTCGGGCATTTTTATGCGGTGCTCATTGTAGTAGTGGGATTTGTGATTTTTGTATTCGATGATATGGGGGCATTGGGAGTGTATTTCCGCTCTATGGCCGGGTGTGCGGGCAATGCATGGTGGGGAACAGAGTTTTTGTGGTATCTGTTTAACTATAAGGTGGTCCTGGCAGCCGCGGTAGTACTGGCTTTTCCTGTGTATCCTTGGTTTAAAAAGAAGCTGGAAGCGGCCGGGGATGGGATGCGGATGGGAGTGTCCATGGCGGCCATGGCAGGGTATGTGGTATTGTTTTTAGTAACGGTGGCTTTTTTGGTGAACGATACGTTTAATCCGTTTTTATATTTTAGGTTTTGATGTTCGATATGGGAAAAAATCGGTTTGAGGATTTCATTTTGAAAGGGCGAGATTTCATTTTGCAAGAACAGGCGAGGGCTGGATTTTTGTGGACGATGGAGCATGCGATATGGGCATATGAACAGTCGGCGGACGCCATAAGATTCGGATGAAGGAAGGAAATGGGCTGTGGCCGGGGAAACGGAAGGGAAGTGGATGGATGAAGGAACAGGCGATTAGGAGATGGACGGCGTTGCTGCTAATGGGGATGACGCTGCTGTTTATGATTACTTTCGTTCTATTGGATAAAAAAGATTTTTCGGAAAATGAGAATAGGTATCTGGCGAAATTTCCTGCTTTTGATATGGGGAAGATACGCAGCGGGGAATTTATGGAAGGGCTGGAAAGCTATACGGCAGACCATTTTCCGTTCCGGGATTTTTTTATGGGGGTAAAAACGCAGACGGAGATGCTGGCGGGGAAAAAGGAAATCAACGATATTTATATTGCTGAGGATGGTTTTCTGATAGAAGAATATCAAAAGCCGGAGAATACGGAGCGGATTGGCAATATTTTAAAAACATTTGCCGGGGAACTGGAAGGGGAGGAACTGGAAATCCGGCTGATGCTGGTGCCTACGGCGGTTTATGTGTACGAGGATAAACTGCCGGATTATGCCCCGCGCAGAAACCAGATGGAGACGGCGGAACAGATTTATGAAATTTCGGGAATTGAAAGGATTGACTGCAGTGAGGATTTGCTCACCTGGCAGGCTTCCGGGGAGAAGCGTTATTCGGGGGAAGGGGAACTGTACTATAGGACGGACCATCATTGGACCACGTTGGGGGCCTATGTGGGGTACACGGCCTTTTGCCGGGAAATGGGGTTGGAAGCGGTTTCGCTGGAAGAGATGGATTCCCGGATTGCGGCGGAGGATTTCCGGGGAACGGTGTACTCCAAAGCCGGTGACTATACACGGAAAGGGGATGTGATTACCACATATACCAATCCTCTGGATCATTTAACAGTGAAATATATGGATACGGATGAAACGTCGGATAGCCTTTACAATCCGGAATATGCCGGGGTGAAGGACAAATATTCATTGTTCCTGGATAATTTGCATTCGTTGATTGAGATTGAAAATGAGACGGCAGATTCCGATAGGGAACTGGTTCTGGTCAAAGACAGCTATGCCAATTCCATGGTGCCCTTTTTGGTGCGCCATTATAAGAAGATATATGTGTTTGATACAAGATATTACAAGCAGGGGGTATCGGAGTTTGTGAAAGAGCATCCGGGGGTGACGGATGTGCTGATTCTTTATAATATGAATACGCTGGACACGGATTTGGGGGTCCGGGGGGTGTATTAGGAATGTAATGAAGAAGGAAAAGCAAGAAAGGCCGGAGGGTAATTGGAAGGATTGCCCATCGGGCCTTTTTTAATTTATAGGAAATTACGCCACAGCGTTGTAAGTCACTAGGAATTGGCCGCTGGGCCA